>NZ_JAKRGG010000010.1:0-224686 GCF_022347645.1 Vibrio sp. MMH1-50 | reverse complement strand
GACGACTTAGAGCTTCCTGAATTCAGCGAAGAAGATGCGCTAGCGTCAATGGCAGAGGAGCCAGCGCTAACAGAATCGGAAACAGCCGATCTTGAAGCGCCAGTTGCGGAAGCAGAAGAAGAGTTCAACTTCGACGACTTAGAGCTTCCTGAATTCAGCGAAGAAGATGCGCTAGCGTCAATGGCAGAAGAGCCATCAACTGCTGAATCTGACACTATTAGTCCAGAAGCATCGAATGAGCGCTTAGAAACGCCTCAGCCAGTGTTGCAAGCTGACAATGACCACGATGCTTTGTTCGAAGTCTTTGCGCAACCAGAAGCTTTCAGTGCCGATGTGGAGCCAGAAGCGAACAATGCCTTTGAGTCAGAGTTAAATGACTTCGAAGAATCAGCGATGGCGAACCTGTTATCGGAAAATGCTGAATCTGAGGTCTTTGATGGCAAGCTAGATAGTGACACGATTGCAAGCGCTGGTATGGACTTCGAGACTATGCTGGATGTTGGTGATGACTGGGACGGCTTTAAACTGTCGCCAGAAAGCACTTCATCAGCAACAGAGGTACCAGAAGATCAGCGTGAAGTATGGAGTTCGTCTGACGCGTTAGCACAGCCAGAAATCGCGCAAGAAAACTGGGGTGAGCAAGAAGACTTAACGGACTTTGATCCTAAGAAGAATCAATTCATGACGATTGATGAGTTGATGGCGCAAGTGGACAAAGACGGTGGCGAGTTTGAAGAGCAAGATCTCAAACTCGATGTGGGTCTGAACGAATTTCCTGACGTGATTGGTGATATTGGCGATGTCGATGTAGATACCAATGCAGAAGCTGCAGGTAAGCTGGATCTCGCAAAAATCTACCTTGAGATGAACGATCCTCAAGGCGCGATTAAGTTGCTAGAAGAAGCGATTGTCTACGGAGAAGATGATATTCGCCGAGAGGCTAAAAACCTTATCGATACGATTAACGGTCGGTAACTAAAAGGGCAGCAAACGCTGCCCTTTTTGTATCTGGAAGGACTTACGTATATACTTCCCGCCCCATTTTAGAGTTCGAAGGTTAAAATGAGAATCGCATTAGGTATCGAATACAACGGTACAAACTACTTTGGCTGGCAACGTCAAAGAGAAGTGAAAAGCGTCCAAGAAGAGCTAGAAAAAGCATTGTCTGTGGTAGCGAATCACCCTGTTGAAGTTCAGTGTGCAGGTCGTACAGACGCTGGTGTGCATGGCACTGGTCAGGTTGTTCACTTTGACACCAACGTGAGTCGTAAAATGGTGGCTTGGACTATGGGTGCAAATGCAAACATGCCAAGTGATATCGCTGTCCGCTGGGCAGTGGAAGTGAACGATGACTTTCATGCTCGATTCTCTGCAACTGCGCGTCGTTATCGCTACATCATCTTCAATCATGCACTGCGTCCAGGTATTTTGAATTCTGGGGTGAGCCACTACCATGGTGAACTCGACGAGAAGAAAATGCATGAAGCAGGGCAGTATCTATTGGGTGAGAACGACTTTAGCTCATTCCGTGCTGCGCATTGCCAATCATTGAGCCCATTCCGTAACTTGATGCACCTTAACGTAACTCGTCATGGTGACTACATCGTGATTGATATCAAAGCCAATGCATTTGTTCATCATATGGTGCGCAACATCACCGGTAGCTTGATCAAAGTGGGTCGTGGTGAAGAAAAACCAGAATGGATAAAATGGCTACTAGAAGCGAAAGACCGCAAATTAGCAGGCGCGACCGCCAAAGCTGAAGGCTTATATTTGGTGGATGTGGACTACCCAGAAGAGTTTGGATTGCCACGAGTGCCGATCGGTCCGTTGTTTTTGCCAGATAATTTGAACTAAATTTGCGATTTTGTTTCAAAATATCGGTACTTTAGGCTGGATACGTGCTGAAACTGTGCGTTATTAATGATATCAAAAATAGGTACAACCAGTTTTTTATCTACAGTCGCGGCAAGATATGTTTTAATCCATCCGCAATATTCCCGAATTTATATCTTTCGCAATGAAGCGGAAGAGTTGAGAGAAAAGGTCTTCCATGAGTTGGCTTGAAAAGATTTTAGAGAAAAGCAACCTAGTAAGTTCACGTAAAGCTTCTATTCCTGAAGGCGTGTGGACCAAATGTACTTCTTGTGAGCAGGTTTTATACCACGCTGAGCTTGAGCGTAACCTAGAAGTTTGTCCTAAGTGTAACCATCACATGCGTATGAAAGCGCGCCGTCGTCTAGAAACATTCCTAGATGAAGGTAACCGTGTGGAACTTGGTACTGAGCTTGAGCCGCAAGATAAACTGAAGTTTAAAGATTCTAAACGCTACAAAGAGCGTATCTCTGCTGCACAAAAGAGCAGTGGTGAGAAAGATGCACTGATCGTAATGCAAGGTGAATTGTTGGGCATGCCACTAGTGGCGTGTGCTTTTGAGTTCTCTTTCATGGGCGGTTCAATGGGTTCTGTTGTTGGTGCGCGCTTTGTAAAAGCAGTAGAAGCAGCAATTGAAAACAACTGTGCACTTGTTTGTTTCTCAGCAAGTGGTGGTGCGCGTATGCAGGAGGCGTTGATGTCTCTAATGCAAATGGCGAAAACCAGTGCGGCACTTGAGCGTCTTTCTGAGAAAGGCTTGCCATTCATCTCTGTACTGACTGACCCAACAATGGGCGGTGTATCAGCAAGTTTGGCAATGCTAGGTGACATCAACATTGGTGAACCTAAAGCACTTATCGGCTTTGCTGGTCGCCGTGTAATTGAACAGACAGTACGTGAAGATCTTCCTGAAGGCTTCCAACGTAGCGAGTTCCTTCTTGAGCACGGTGCGATCGATATGATCGTTGACCGTCGTGAAATGCGTCAGCGTGTGGGTGGTCTAGTAGCTAAGCTAACTAACCACAAGTCTCCTATGGTGGTTTCGGTTAACGAATCTCCAAATGAAGAGCCATATTCTGTACCAGAAGCGGACGAAAAAGGGTAAAGTATCAACTAACATAAAAACCAAAGAAATTAATGGTTAAAGTTAGATGACCCAAAACTCTATTCCTCAAGCCACATCTCCTCTAACGATGTGGCTTGATTATTTAACAAATCTCCACACTTCAGCGATTGACCTTGGCTTAGACCGCGTTCAAGCGGTAGCGCAAAAGGCTAACCTTACCAAACCAGCTCCTACTGTGATTACTGTTGCCGGCACCAATGGCAAGGGCTCAACATGTGCGTTGATGGAAGCCATTCTATTAGATGCCGGTTACTCTGTCGGTGTTTACAGTTCACCACACCTGATTCGCTACAATGAGCGAGTACGTATCAATGGCGTCGATGCAGAAGATAGCAAACACTGTGAGGCGTTCGATTACATCGAAAAACAGCGCGGCGAGATAAGCCTAAGTTTGTTTGAATTTGGTACGTTAGCGGCACTTCGTATTTTCCAAGTTGAGAAAGTGGATGTGGTCCTGTTAGAAGTTGGTCTAGGTGGACGCTTAGACGCGACTAATGTGGTTGACCATGACGTGTCTGTTATCACTAGCTTGGCTATCGACCATGTTGATTGGCTGGGCGATGACATCAATGTGATTGGCTTCGAGAAAGCCGGTATTTACCGTGCGGGCAAACCTGCAATTTGTGGTCAGCCAACACCGCCGGCGACGGTTGCTGCCCATGCTGATGATATTCAAGCTGAGTTTTTCCAAGTCGGTATTCAATTTGATTACCAGATAACTGAGAAAGGTTGGAAGTGGAGCAGTGGCGCATTTGATTTAGAAGATCTGCCATTGCCATCTCTACCGTTACCGAATGCAGCAACAGCGTTAATGGCTCTCGGCGCGTCAGAATTGCAAATCACTGACATTAATATCGTTAATGGCTTGAATAATGCTCGCTTGGCTGGCCGAATGCAGGTTTTGCAAACGGGTCCGGAAATCGTCCTTGATGTTGCACACAACCCTCATTCAGCTGAATACTTGGTTGAGAAGGTGAAGCGTCAATATGCGGATAAGAACATCCACGTTGTGGTTGCTATGCTGCATGATAAAGACATCAAAGCAACAATCGAAGCATTAACTCCAATTGCAACGCAATGGTATCCAGCATCGCTGACAGGTCCACGAGCAGCGACAGCAGATGAACTGTGCCAATACTTACCTCAAGGTCAAGTTGAGTTCCAAGCTCCAGTAGAGGCGTTTGAGAGCGCGAAGACTCACGCAGCTCACGACGATGTCATTTTGGTGGTTGGTTCCTTCCATACTGTGGGCGAGGTGTTGGAGCATTGGCAATCAAATAATGAGTAATCAAAGGTAATTTGATGGCAAGTAAATTCCAAAGTCGTTTAGTCGGCACCATCATTCTAGTAGCGGTGGGGGTCATTGTGCTCCCTGACGTCCTAGATGGTAAGAAACTGCACTACAAAGAAGAGTTTGCCAGCATTCCTATCAAACCAGAACTTGATAGCGATGTGGAAAACTTTGAAATCTTGGAACCTGAAGAAGACAACGTTTCGTTACCAGAATCTCCGGTAACTGCGACGGTGGATGAATCTGAAGTGTCTCCAGCTGACGTTTCTGTACCAAAAACAGAGCCTGCCACTCAACCTGAACACGCGAACAAGCAGCCTGAAAAGGTAGAGGTCGCTGTTCGTCCGGTTGAAGAAAAAAATCAATATGAGGATTCGGCTTGGATCATTCAATTGATGGCACTGAAAAATCATGAGAATGCAGTTGCATTGGTAGAGGATTTACAGAAGCGCGGGTATCAAGCTCATGTAAAAAAAGAGAATACCTTTACTCGAGTAATTGTTGGTCCTGATGTATCAAAAAGTAAACTTGAACGACAGGTCAAGGAATTACAAAAAATTACAGGCTCAAAAGGTCAATTGCTTAAATTTAAGCCATTAAATCCATAAGAAAACGTTTGCGTCAGCATTTTTTCTGTTAAAATGCGCGCCAACTTAAGATGAAGAAAACATGAATTGGTTAGATTTTGTCATTTTAGGTGTGATCGGATTTTCAGCTCTGATCAGTTTAGTTCGCGGTTTTGCTAAAGAAGCTTTGTCTTTGGTGATTTGGTTCGGAGCATTTTTTATCTCCAGTAACTACTACGCCAAATTGGCGGTGTACTTCACCAACATCGAAGATGAAATGTTTCGAAACGGAGCCGCAATTGCGGCGTTATTCGTCGCAACCCTAGTGGTTGGTGCAGTGGTGAATTACGTCATTGGTCAACTGGTACAAAAAACAGGGCTATCAGGAACCGATCGAATTCTCGGTGTGGTGTTTGGTGGTTTACGCGGAGTACTGATTGTTTCTGCGGTGCTGTTTTTTATGGATGCGTTTACTGCATTCCCAAGCTCGGATTGGTGGAAAGAGTCACAGTTGGTCCCTGAGTTCAGCCGTATCATCGCCCCATTCTTCGAGCATTTAAAAGCAACATCAAGTTTTCTGTCTGGCACTATCTAGTAGTGCCAGCTACTGTCGCAAATCGAGGATTAGGACATGTGTGGTATTGTTGGAATCGTGGGCACAACGCCTGTAAACCAGTCTATTTATGACGCGTTAACGGTGTTACAGCATCGTGGCCAAGATGCCGCTGGTATTTGTACCATAGAAAGCAATCGTTTTCGTCTGCGCAAGGCGAACGGTTTAGTGAAGGATGTGTTCGAAGCAAGACACATGCAACGCTTGCAAGGTGAGGTGGGTATTGGTCATGTTCGTTACCCTACTGCAGGTAGCTCAAGCGCCTCAGAAGCTCAACCTTTCTACGTAAACTCTCCTTTCGGTATTACACTTGCCCACAACGGTAACCTGACAAACGCTCATGAAGTTCGTCAGAAACTGTTTGAAAAAGACCGCCGCCATATCAACACCACTTCAGACTCAGAAGTGTTACTTAATGTACTGGCTCATGAAATCGACACCGTTAAAGGTAACGTGACTTCTGAAGACGTGTTCCGCGCGGTGACTAATGTGCATCGCACTATTCGTGGTGCATACGCAGTAACAGCGATGATCATTGGTCACGGTATGATTGCATTTCGTGACCCTCACGGCATTCGTCCTCTTTGTCTTGGCAAGCGAGAAGTAAACGGCAGAACAGAGTATATGGTGGCGTCAGAATCTGTCGCATTGGATGCTGTTGGCTTCGATTTTGTTCGCGACGTGGCGCCTGGTGAGGCAATTTACGCGACATTTGACGGTGAGCTATACACTAAGCAGTGTGCTGACAACCCTAAGCTGAACCCATGTATTTTTGAGTTCGTTTACTTTGCTCGTCCAGATTCATTCATCGATAAGATTTCAGTGTACAGTGCTCGTGTTGAAATGGGTAAGAAGCTCGGTGAGCGTATCAGCGAAGACTACGCAGATTTAGACATCGACGTGGTTATTCCTATTCCAGAAACATCTTGCGATATCGCACTGCAAATTGCTCAAGCGATTGATAAGCCATACCGCCAAGGTTTTGTGAAAAACCGTTACGTAGGTCGTACCTTTATCATGCCGGGACAACAGCAACGTAAGAAGTCGGTACGTCGCAAGCTCAATGCGATCCGCTCTGAGTTCAAGGGCAAAAATGTCCTGCTAGTCGATGACTCTATCGTACGTGGTACGACTTCAGAGCAGATCATTGAGATGGCTCGTGATTCCGGTGCGAACAAAGTGTTTATGGTTTCTGCCGCGCCAGAAGTTCGTTTCCCGAATGTTTACGGTATCGACATGCCAAGCGCAACAGAACTGATTGCTCATGGACGCGATAACGAGACCATCTGCAAGCAAATCGGTGCGGATGCTCTGATTTATCAACGTCTCGATGATTTAGTCGAGGCAGTTGGTCTTGGTAACCAAGACATCACTACGTTTGATACATCCGTATTTAACGGTGAGTACGTGACGGGTGATATTGACCAGCAATATCTGGATTTCCTTGATGGTCTGCGCAACGATGATGCGAAAACACAGCGCGAAATCCAGCAAGACCTAGCAAACTTAGAGTTGCACAACGAAGGCGCTTAAATCGCACTTCTCAAGAGATAAAAAAACCAGAGCTTCGGCTCTGGTTTTTGTTTTCTATCGGCTTCTGTTTTTAGCTTAGTGAATGTTGTAAGCAATCACGAAGTCGATGAATAAGCGTACCTTTTCAGGTAAGTGGTCTTTGTGGTTGTAGAGCATGTAGATGTCACGCGGGTTTGCGCTCCAATCTGGTAGTACGCGCACAAGATCGCCGCTTTCGATGTACTCTTTGATCATCACGTCAGGCATCAAAGTAATACCTAAACCTTCTGAACAAGAGCTACGAACCACGTTAAGTGCGTTTGCTTGAAAACGACCGCGCTCTACGTTCACCACAGACTCTCCTTTGCTGTTAATCAGTGTCCACTTGATAAGCGGTGAGCCTTTTAGCAAAGAGTGGTTAGAAAGCTCCTCAGCGTGATTTGGAGCTGGGTTCGCCGTTAAGTAGTCAGGGCTTGCAACCAAAATATCTTTTACTTCACCAATTTTGCGTGCAATCAGACTTGAATCACGTTGCGGACCAACACGGAAGATCACGTCCCATTCGGTCGGATCAAGTTGATCCGCATTGCTTTCCGTCGTCAACTCAATGTTGATATCTGGGTACTGCTTCATGAACGAATTGAACATTGGCATCATCATGCGCTTCGTCAGATTGTACGGCGCAGAAATTTTGATTTTGCCCGATGCACCGCGGCAGTCATCCGTAATTTCCTCAGCTGTCGAGGTTAGGCGTTGCAGCAGAGGTGAGCATTCATGGTAAAAGCGTTCTCCAGCTTCAGTGAGAGAAAGCTTACGCGCATGACGGTTCAGCAATCGAAGATTGACAGAGTCTTCTAGCGCTTGAATGCGTCGGGTGATGGTTGCCACCGGAATCATGGTTTTTCGCGAAGTTGCGGTATAGCTCCCATTTTCGACAACCAATCGAAACAGGTTTAGATCATCTAATTTCATATTTCCAGACACATTAAATTACCGTTTATGGCTAATTTATAATTAACTTTGTGATCAAAGTTTGCTTTAAGTCAACATGTTGCACCATTTGAACACAGCAGGACGCTCTTAGTAAATACTGATAAACCATGGAATATTTGTATAAACGTCAATTTAAGGCTACGGTTTATAACAAGGTGAAAGGGCCTGACGTCTTGCTGCACAACGTTTTGTAAGATGTGAATACAACAAAAATAATAACGTATAAATTTGTTTTTTGACTGAGCTTTGTGAGGTGCAAAGGTATGTTTAAGACTCACGGTCAAACGGCAATGGTCTCGGCGCAGGAAGTGGTCAATCACAAGCTCATCATGTTGGTGGACGATGACCCCATATTTCGTAGAGTAACTAGTGCCTATTTAGAAAGTCAGGGTTACAAGGTAGTAGAAGCTAAAAACGGTTTAGAAGCACTGCAGCAATTGCGTGAGTGCGAGCCTGACCTTGTCTTATGCGACTTATCCATGCCCGTTTTAGACGGAATCGAGTTTGTGGAGGAAGTAAGCCTAGAATATCCATCGATGCCATTGATCGTGGTGTCAGGTACAGACGAAATGTCTGACGTGGCAAAAGCGCTTCGATTTGGTATCAAAGACTTCCTACCAAAACCTATTGGAAATTATCACCATCTCTCTCAAGCGATTGACAATACGCTGGAAGATTCGGACTGCCACTTTGCAGAACAACGAGATTTTTCGAGCCAGTGGTTCCGAGTTGATGATGGTGGAGAGATGCCAGATGACCAAGAGCTTCATTGGCATCTTGAGTATCTACAGCAAAACCCGAATGCAGCGCGTGATTTGTTGCACGCTCTATTGCCTGAGAAAGACACCTCTCAGGGAGATTGGAAGTGCTCGTACCGATTACTGCAATCGACAGACGTGATGCCATTGGTGTTTGACTACCGATGGTTAATGAACGGGCAATTTGCTTTCTACCTTGTGGATTCGGCTTCACTGCAGCAAGACGGCGTAGCAACCACATTACTGGTGAGAGCTCTGTTTGATGATTATCTACGCAACTTAAAAAGTTTTAGTGCCGATCTTAAAGACATGGTTGAGATCATTGAAAAGGGCATACAATGTTCAGAGTGTGCAGGTGCAGTAAATGCAGTGTTCGGCGTGGCTGATTTAGCATCATCGTCAGTCTCTATATTGCCGGCAGGTCTGGACAGTCAGTGGTCTGATGGACATGTTAATCAACACATCGCGGCCGGCAATCGTCTTGGCGATGGTAGTATGAAGAATTTTATTACCCGCGAACTTCCAATTACCACAGGTGGACAGCTTTCAATTGGCTGCTTAGGGACCTCAAGCTTTAGCCTAAACATTGTACGATTGAATCGTTTAATGTAATGAATTCAGAAATTCACGAGCAGCACTCATGTGCTGCTTTTTTTATTGTTTAAAATCCTATATCTTATTAATAATCATTCTCACAATAGCCTTACTTTTTGTTGGTGTTTAGCGTTTGCTGTTTAAGGTATAGTCAGCGCTTAAAACAATAATGACCCATTTGCGTAACGATAATTTAACGATATGTGATTGGGAGAAAGCTAAGTCAACAAGTGAGAAGAAGCATCATGGCAGACAAAGATTTTAAAGAGCCTTATAATATTTTTTACTTTTTAGGTTTCATTGCAGTTCTTTTGATCCCAACTTTACCTGCAACGCTAACCTGGATTCGCGTACTAAACGGTTACGCAGGTTTTTAATTAAACGATTGTTTTTTGGAGTCCACCATTCGTATTAAGCGTTACTTTTTCAATATTGCTGGTGGACTCTGCATGATACTTGGCATTGCTGGTATCGTCCTTCCATTACTTCCAACCACACCTTTTATTCTATTAGCCAGCGCCTGTTTTATGCGTGGTAGTCCTGCTTTTCATCGTTGGTTGCATGAGCATAAAACGTTCGGACCTATGCTAGAAAACTGGCACAAACACCGAGCGGTTACACGAAAAGTGAAGCAGCGTGGTGCTGTATTTATCGTGCTCAGTTTTACCGTATCTATTCTGGTTGCTCCCATTGTCTGGGTAAAAATTGCGCTTTTAGTGATGCTAATCGTTTTACTGAGCTGGTTTATGCGTCTACCTGTGACTGAGCTGGTTGCTGACCGAGAAGAAAATCACTAAGATTGTAGAGAATAGTGTGCCCGCTCTTCGAGTGGGCGTTTGTATTTTCAGCGCCTGTAACTTTTAAAATAATGAGTACGTCGCGCTGAAAACCTATTGTTTATTGCCCTCATATATACTGCGATAAGAACAGAGGGTGATGAGCCAATCTAAGTAAATCGGTATTATGACTACAGAAACAATTTCGCTGATCAAATCTAGCATCAAAAGCATCCAAGATTACCCAAAACCAGGCATTCTTTTCCGCGACGTAACTAGCCTACTGGAAGACGCAAAAGCGTACCAAGCAACGATTAACCTATTAGTTGAACGTTACAAAGACATGGGCTTCACGAAAGTGGTCGGTACAGAAGCTCGTGGTTTCCTATTTGGTGCGCCTCTAGCACTTGAACTGGGTGTGGGTTTTGTCCCTGTGCGTAAGCCAGGCAAACTACCTCGTCCTACTGTGGCTCAGTCTTATGAGCTTGAGTACGGTGTGGATACGCTAGAGATTCATACTGATGCAATCGTAGAAGGCGATAAAGTATTGGTTGTTGACGATCTGCTAGCGACTGGCGGTACAATCGAAGCAACAACAAAACTGATCCGTCAGCTTGGCGGTGAATTAGAGCACGCTGCGTTCGTTATTAACCTACCAGAAATTGGTGGTGATAAGCGCCTAGAAGGTCTAGGTCTTAACGTATACAGCATTTGCGAGTTTGAAGGACACTAATACATTCAATGAGTTATTTAGCTTTAGCGCGAAAATGGCGTCCTAACAAGTTTGATCAAGTGGTTGGACAAAGTCATGTCTTAACTGCTCTGGAAAACGCGTTAGCGCAAAATCGCTTACACCATGCGTACCTATTCAGTGGCACGCGAGGCGTTGGTAAAACGTCAATTGGCCGCCTGTTCGCTAAGGGCTTGAACTGCGAAACAGGGATCACTGCTAACCCTTGTGGGAAATGTGATACTTGTCGTGAGATTGATGAGGGTCGCTTTGTAGACTTACTTGAAATCGACGCAGCTTCTCGTACTAAAGTTGAAGATACTCGTGAACTGTTAGACAACGTTCAATACAAACCCGCGCGCGGACGTTTTAAAGTGTACCTCATCGATGAGGTACACATGCTTTCGCGTCACTCTTTCAACGCGCTGTTAAAGACATTGGAAGAGCCGCCAGAGTATGTGAAGTTCTTGTTGGCAACGACAGATCCACAGAAACTGCCAGTGACGATTTTGTCACGTTGTTTGCAGTTCCATCTTAAGCCAATCAGTGTTGATGATATCCATCAGCAACTTGACCATATTCTGGAAAAAGAACAAGTCTCTGCAGAAGCAAGAGCACTTGGCATGATCTCGCACGCTGCAGATGGCAGTATGCGCGATGCACTGAGCTTAACTGACCAAGCTATCGCCCTTGGTAACGGTACGATTCAAACTGACATCGTTAGCCATATGCTGGGTACGATTGATACAGACCAAGCTATCCATTTGCTGGAATCAATCAGTAGTAAGCAACCTCAACAAGCGATGGATAAAATCCAACTACTCGCATCAAATGGTGTAGAGTGGGATGGGTTACTACAGCAATTAGCTTCTCAGCTTCATCGTGTTGCGATGCACCAAGCTCTGCCTTCGACTTTGGACCAATCGCAGCCTGATGCTGAAAAAATTGAATTATTAAGTAAAGCTCTGACACCGCAAGATGTTCAGCTTTACTACCAGATCGCCTTGAAAGGTCGTGAAGACCTGACGCTGTCACCAAATGGTCGCGTCGGCATGGAAATGATTGTATTGCGTATGATGGCATTCCGTCCGTCAGCAAATAACAACGCAAACGTAATTTCTACCTCATCGCAGCCTCAAGTCGCGCCGACTGCGACAGTGAGCCAACCACAAATTGCTCCACAACAGCAATCACCTCAACTGCAGCCATCGAAGCAACAAACACCTGCAGCACAAGCGCCAATGCAGCAGATGCAAAGCCGCCCAGCGCAATCAGCGCCACAGCATGCAGCTTCTCAACCGATGAGCCAACCAGCGACGCAGAACGAAGCGCCACAGTATCAACCTGAGTATCAGGGTGGATACGATATGGCACCACCGCAATATGACATGGCTCCACCAATGAGTGAGAATCCTGCGCCAACGCAGCACGCTCCTCAACAGGCTCAGCCACAACAAAGTGCGCCTTCTCGCGGTAATTTGAGTGGTTTACGCCATCAATTGCGCTCACAGCGTCAAGGACAACAACAAGCAACAACTCCGACTGGTGGTCCAAAAAAGCCTAAAGCGGCACCTGCACAAAAAGAATCGGTTATTGACCGTTTAGCGCAATTGCATGGCAATTCTGCGCAGGTGTCGCCTAAATCTACTCCTCAAGCTGAAAATCAAGAGCCGGAGGATGAGGCATACCGTTGGCGACCAACAAAACCGGTCGAAAAGAAAGCCAATACGGAACTGACACCGACGCAGCTCAAACAAGCGTTAGAACATGAAAAAACGCCAGAAATGGCGCAAAAGCTGGTGGATGAATCTCTAGAAAGAAGTGAATGGGCGAATCTAATTAGCCAAATGGACACACCTAAATTGGTGGAACAATTGGCTTTGAACTCGCACTTTGATAAAGAAGGTTCAACGGTTTCACTACAATTAAGAGGCAATCAAGCTCACCTCAACACCGATAGAGCGCAGAGCGAGTTATTAAATGCTCTCAATACAGTGCTAGGGGAAGAGTGCCATTTAAGCATTGATGTCGGTGAAAATGGTGAAACCCCGCTAGAGTTAAGAGATAGGCTCTACCAAGAGAAATTACAACAGGCTCTGATCAGTTTAGAAAACGATCCACACGTACAGTTCATCGAACGTCGATTTACAGCAGAGCTTGATAAAGATAGTGTACGCCCTATCTAAAAATTGAACGGAATGGGGTTGAAAACGTAAAGTGATAACCCCATTAACAGATGCAACACCTAATTAAACCAGAGAGATAAACATGTTTGGTAAAGGCGGTATGGGCAACCTAATGAAGCAAGCCCAGCAAATGCAAGATCGCATGCAAAAGCTTCAAGAAGAAATCGCGAATATGGAAGTAACTGGCGAGTCTGGTGCTGGTCTAGTTAAAGTTACAATCACTGGCAGTCACAGTGTGCGTCGTGTAGAAATCGATGAAAGTCTGATGGAAGACGACAAAGAGATGCTAGAAGATCTAATCGCTGCAGCATTCAACGATGCAGCACGTCGCGTTGAAGAGACTCAAAAAGAGAAAATGGCTTCTGTAACTGGCGGTATGCAACTACCACCAGGTATGAAAATGCCATTCTAATCTGCTGAATTCTAACTAAGCGGATTTTCAATGCGTACCAGTCATATGCTGGAACAATTGATGGAGGCCTTACGTTGTCTACCTGGGGTAGGTCCCAAGTCGGCGCAACGTATGGCCTTTCATTTGTTACAGCGTGATAGAAAAGGCGGTCTGCAACTAGCAGACGCGCTGAGCCAAGCAATGACAGAAATCGGTCATTGCACCGAGTGTCGTACCTTCACTGAAGAAGAAATTTGTCATATTTGTACTAACCCAAAACGCCAAGAAAACGGTCAAATTTGTGTAGTAGAAAGCCCGGCAGACATCGCTGCAGTAGAAGCGACCGGTCAATACTCAGGTCGATACTTTGTACTTATGGGGCACTTATCACCGCTGGACGGAATTGGTCCAAGTGATATTGGTCTTGATGTTCTTGACTACCGTCTGCGCCGAGGTGATATTTCTGAAGTGATCCTTGCTACCAACCCTACGGTAGAAGGGGAAGCAACAGCACACTACATTGCAGAATTATGTAAAGAACACCAAGTCGACGCCAGCCGCATTGCACATGGTGTACCTGTAGGTGGGGAGCTTGAGCTCGTAGATGGGACAACCTTGTCACACTCACTCTTAGGTCGACACAAGATTTAATAAAAAAGCCGCTGAATTCAGCGGCTTTTTTGATCTTGCGGTTTGATAATCAATTAGTCGTTTGATTCTACACCTAGAAGATTCTTATAGATAAGCGCACCTAAGATACCACCAACAATTGGTGCTACCCAGAATAGCCAAAGCTGAGAAACTGCCCAATCGCCAACAAATACGGCAACACCAGTACTACGCGCAGGGTTAACGGATGTATTCGTTACAGGGATACTGATCAAGTGAATCAGGGTTAAACATAGACCAATCGCGATAGGTGCAAATCCCTGAGGAGCACGTTTGTCGGTCGCGCCCATGATCACGATAAGGAACATCATTGTCATCACAACTTCTGTTACAAGTGCTGCTACCATTGAGTACTGACCTGGAGAATGTTCACCGTAGCCATTTGATGCGAAGCCAGAACCAACTACATCAAAGCCAGCTTGACCTGTTGCAATAATGTAGAGCACACCGCCTGCAATCACGCCACCAATCACTTGTGCGATGATATAAGGGATAACGTCTTTGGTATCAAAACGACCGCCAGCCCATAAACCGACTGTTACAGCTGGGTTTAAATGACAACCTGAGATATGACCAATCGCAAATGCCATGGTGAGTACGGTTAAGCCGAACGCAAGAGAAACACCTAGTAGACCGATGCCAATATCTGGAAAGCCCGCAGCTAATACCGCACTGCCGCAACCACCAAGCACTAACCAAAAAGTACCAAAAACCTCTGCCATGTATTTATTCATGTTGTTTCCTATTTCGGATTTAGATTACCCGCTGAACATAGTAGAGAATTGTCAGAAAAGTGTGATTCGAAGCACGGAAATTAAGCGAATAACCAGATCGGCGGGTTTTTGTCTCAGATATGAAACGAAATACTCTATGAAGTGGAAACGTAGAGAACCTCGGTCATCATCATGAAGACGAATAACCGAGGTGAGAGGAAGGGTTAACTAAATGCGATGAAAGGTGAGATACACAGTAGAATACCTGTCGCAATGATTAGGTAGAGTGAAGCACCTTTGTATTTATGCAGTGAAGGAACTTGATACACCAAGTACGCAGGGATCAAACAACCAATCAAACCAAAGATCGGGCTACATATTGAAGTAAAACTCAATACTGGCAAGTTCAACACGATAGCGCCCCAAGCCATCAAAATAGCAAATAGAATGATGCCTTTGGTTACCAAATTACGGTTAATCTGCTCTTCAGGCATGACTTTCTTAAGAGCCAGCATTGCAAGACCTTGGCAAGAATCGCGGAACCCTAGGTACACCCCAAAGAACGCCGTCATAACAGAGAAAATGTTCAACATTAAGCTAAGCAATTTCAATGTTGTCCCGTCCATACCCTGTGCGACCATCGCTAATGCAGAGATGTTCTCTTCAGCTGCTTTTACTGCTTGATCGTGAGACATCGCAAGGGTGAACGAGATTGCATAGAAGAACACGGTGACAAACAGAATACCGAAAGCAATCTTCATCGCACGCATCGCTTTAAAACGCGCAACCTCAATTGATTTTTCTTTAGAGCGGTAAGAGATAACCATTGGGCTCAAGCTTTGAATAAACAAGATTGAAGTAAGAGTGAAGGGCAATAGTTCAATGGCGTCTTTCAAACCTGCACCTGCCGCAGGTACAGAGCCGACGTTAGCAAAGTCCCACTTTTCAATCATCATCACGCCAAGTAAGGCAACGGTACATAACTTGATCAAAACCAGACCAGTGCTCACTTTAAATAAGATCTTTTCACCACGTGACGCGATGGCCACTAAAGCACAAACTAAAGCAAGACCATACAGCGGGTTTTCCGACAATAGCCCCTTAGTGATGCCAAAGCTATGTAGGAAAGAGGCTGAGTCATTGTTGATTGCTGTGGAGTAAACGAACACCCAAATCACCAGCATGATGAAGTAGAGTATCCCCAACAGAGCCCCCCATTTATTTCCTAGGTACCCTGAAATGACACCAGCGTAGTCTTGGCATTTTGGTGACGTCGATAAGGTGTTAATGAATAATCGTTGGAATAAGTACATGGCAGGGTAACCAATAACTGCCGAAGCAAGGAATACCCAAATGCCCAGTACACCAACTTTTACAGGAAGAAAAACAATACCAGCACCGATTGCCATGCCGATACTCATGATCACCCAACCCCAGTCTGTGCTGTCAAACTTGGTTGCGGCTTTCCATTCTTCTACGGTCATTCCCGCCTTAACGTGAGGCGGCTCTTTGGTTATTGGAAGAGTTTGTGTAGGTACAGTAACGCTCATTGTCGTTGTCTCTTTGTTAGTATGAATTTTTCTCAAATCTATTTGAGAAAAAGAACAACAACAATTTTTTTGTGGAAAATTCAGATAAATTTGAGATCTCGGCAAAAATACTCAATAAAATCTGAAAAAAGATCGATTTATGTGATCTGAAGTAGTTGTTGTATTCGCATATAGTTGAAAGAATAGCTTTGAAATGAAAACTTACTTAAGAGTTTTCTTATTAAAATTAAAAATTATGTGAGGATTAAAATGAAAGAATTGATTACTTCAGAGCACGCTCCAGCTGCTATTGGCCCTTATTCGCACGGCACTGCTTACGGAGACTTGATTTTTACGTCTGGTCAACTGCCAGTTGATAGTGCAGTAGGCAAAGTAGTTGAGGGGGGCATTACTGCTCAGAGTCATCAATCTTTGACGAACCTAAAACACGTCTTAGAAGCAGGCGGTGGTAGCATTGACACTGTTTTGAAAACAACTTGTTATTTGGCGAACATCAGTGACTTTGCTGAGTTTAACAAAGTCTATGCTGAGTTCTTTAATAAAGAGTGTCCTGCGCGCAGCTGCTTTGCGGTAAAAGATCTTCCGCTAGGCGTATTGATTGAAGTTGAAGCGATTGCTTGCAAAAAGTAATACGGAGAAAAAACATGAATCAGCAATGGAACCAATATATCCAAATCATTAAGCAAGTTGTAAAACCTGCACTCGGATGTACAGAACCCATTGCTGCTGCATACGCGGCAGCAGTTGCAAAACGTGAGCTCGGATGCCAGACCCCAGAGATGATAGAAGTCCGTGTCTCTGACAATCTATTTAAAAACTCAATGGGAGTTTATGTCCCTGGAACCGGAAAGATTGGTCTAAAGATTGCCGCATCTGTAGGTGCGTTGGCCGGCGACCCTAATGCCGAATTGGAAGTTCTTGCCCATATTAATCAAGACAATGTGACTGCTGCTCAACAACTGATTGATGAAGAGCGCGTTAGCGTTGCGCGCATTGATACCCAAGAATTCATCTTTTGCAGCGTCACCATGACTGCTGGAGAAGACACGGTATCAGTGACAATCAGTGGTGGACACACCAACATTATTCAGATCACTCACAATGGCAAAGTGACATTTGATGCGCCCCAACAGCAACGAGTTGCAACTGGGTCTGTTTGTGAAGGTGTGGACATCTCTATCAAACAAATCTACGACTTTGCACTTAAAGCGCCTTTTGAAGAGATCAAATTTATCCTACAAGCGGCCGAGCTCAACAGCTCATTAGCGCAAGAGGGTATCGATAATGGTTATGGATTGGAGATCGGTCGTACATTAAAAGGTAATATCGAGCAAGGGTTGCTTGGTAATGATTTGATGAGCCGTATCCAAATGATGACCTCTGCCGCCTCGGATGCACGTATGGGGGGAGCTACGCTACCAGCCATGAGTAACTTTGGCAGTGGTAACCAAGGTATTGCGGCTACTATGCCAGTAGTCATTGCAGCAGAGGTTTTCCAAAGTACTGAAGAGCAATTAGCTCGTGCGTTAATCATGAGTCACTTAGGTGCGATTTACATTAAATCGTACTACCCACCGCTATCGGCGTTTTGTGGTAATACGGTCACCAGTGCCGCAGCTTCCATGGCGCTAGTATATTTGGCGGGAGGTTCGTTTGAACAGTCATGTTATGCGATTCAGAACGTGATTAGCGACAGTTCGGGCATGGTATGTGATGGGGCGAAATCGTCCTGCGCGATGAAAGTCTGCACTTCCTCTACCACCGCAGTACGCTCATATTTGATGGCTATGGGTAACCACAGCGTGAAGAATCAAGGTATAGTAGGTAACGAAGTCGAACAAACGATTAGAAATGTAGGCTCGATGGTTAGACTCGGTATGCCGTATACTGACAAATCTATTATCGATATTATGTCAGCCTAGCCTCAACGTTTTTGCTAAGGGAAGTAACATTGCTGCTTAAGAAACTCACTAAAAGTGATTTAGATATTTTGAATTCAATGAAGAACGTCGTGGATGGTATTGCACGCATGTATGGTGAGCACACCGAAGTCGTTCTTCACAGCCTTGATGCGGAAGCACCGGAAATTATCAAAATTGCCAATGGTCACATTACTGAACGTGGTGAAGGTGCACCGATTACCAACTTAGCAAGAATGAAGCTGTTAGAGGGCAATGACGTTTCAGACTCGTATTTAACGAAAACGGCGAGTGGAAAGACCTTGCACTCCATTACCACGATAGTTCGCAACCCTAAAAATAAACCGATCGGATTGCTGTGTATTAACGTGGACATGGACGTACCAATGCAAGATTTCTTGCGTTCAATTATGCCGCAACAGCAAAACGAATGTTGTACAGGAGCGCGTTCACCTGAGACATTCGCGCGTAATATTGATGAGACCATCATTAGCACGATTGAAACTGTTCAATCAGAAGTGTGGATGAATGAAGCGATCACACCATCCAAACGTAACCGAGAACTGGTCACCCGTTTGCAAGGGCTGGGTATTTTCAAATACAAAGATGCGGTTTTGATGGTGGCAAATCACCTCGGTATCTCACGCGATACGATCTACCTGTACCTAAGAGAGCTGGGGAACGATTAAGTGAGTTGCTCTAATTCTGAAATGTTGTTTAACGCTTCTTGATTTGTTTTGCCACACACAACCGGACATGGTTTGAAGTCGTGGCAAACTTTCGGGCGTTCTGGTTTTCCGAACAGCTTACACAGATTATCGTCATTTAATTGGATACAACGTTCACCTGCTGGTTTGCCATTTGGCATGCCTGGAATCGGGGAAGAGATGCTCGGTGCTATGCAGCATGCCCCACAACCTAATCGACAATCCATCTTAAAGCCCTCGTAAAAATGAAGGGGGCATTATGGACATTTCTCGCCAGATTGGAAGAGGCGCGCGTAAATTCATCGCAATATGATCGCATTGCTAAATGCGAACAAATCTTACTCAATATTCCTATCACTTCACTCACACCGTAAAACTTGAATTTTGATGCCCAGAGGGGTATAAAACGCACCCAATTCATTCCCACTCAGTAATAAGTAGTAAGCGTATGAGCACTCCATTTTGGCAAAGTAAATCGTTAGAGAACATGACAGAAGAAGAATGGGAATCTCTCTGTGATGGGTGTGGCAAGTGCTGTCTACACAAGCTAATGGATGAAGATACGGACGAAATTTATTACACCAATGTTGCTTGCAGTTGGCTGAACAGCAAAACGTGTTCGTGCAAAGATTACCCGAATCGTTTCACTTCAGGGGAAGAGTGCACCAAGCTAACACGTGAAGATATTGATGACTTTACTTGGCTACCGCACACTTGTGCCTACCGTTTGCTCGCAGAGGACCAACCACTACCAGAATGGCACCCACTGATAACGGGTTCCAAGTCAGCCATGCATGCTGCTGGCGAAAGTGTCAGAAACAAAGTGGTGTACGAGATAGACGTGGTGGACTGGGAAGACCATATCTTAAATCACCCTAATCGATAATATCGGAATAAAAACAAGCCTTTCATGTGAGTGAAAGGCTTGTTTGTTATTGGGGGAAATCGCCTAATTTTTCAAGAAGCGGTTGTAGACAAACAACAATACAAACGCGCCTAATGTGGCAGTGATGATGCTGCCGATATTTACGCCATCAGCACCGCCCAGCCCGACAAAGCTTCCCAAGAATCCGCCTACGAAGGCACCAGCAATGCCCAACACCATAGTCGCGATCCAACCGCCGCCATCATTGCCTGGCATCAGCCACTTAGCGAGTGCTCCGGCTATCAAGCCCAGAATGATCCAAGATAGAAAACCCATGATTTCTCCTTATTGATGAAACAATTAGCGTTCACTCCGTTCAATCATAGTCCATTCTTACTCAGGTGATGTATTTGTGGCGACGGTGATGCACACCTAATCTTCAGTTTGTATCAATATCAACACAATGGAACTTGTTATAGGTTTGAGCTAATAGCGAATAAAACAGAGTAAATAATGGACATTGATTATGAATTTTGACGCTTAATTTACTAAATGCTGCTCGGTTTGCGAATTCGTGTTGTAAACTTAGAGCATCTAATTTCAAGGATTTACATTCCATTTCTCGATCGTGTTGATTGGGATTGTCTCTTACGAGGTAAAAATGACGTTACTATCCCCCCTTAAAGTGCGTTTGACCCCATGGTTGGTTTTAATGGCTCTGCTGACTCTGACAATGAGCCCTTTCATTGTACAAGCTACGGAAAGCGTTGAGACCACAGTAGATACGCCAAAAGTTTCTGCAGCAGAGAAGGCTATTGATAATATTAACCGAGACATTCTCGACTTATCTGAAAGTTTAAAGTTAGCTAGTGGAGACGAACGCGATGCACTTCAACTACAGCTTTTCCAGAAAAACGAAGAACTGAGAAGTCGTCTCGCTACTGCGATCAGTAATAAGTCCATTCCTCATGAGAAGTTGATTGAGCTCGTACAAACTCAAGAGAAGTACTCAGAAGGTGCCGTGGTTTATCTCGATGACAAAATCAAAGCGCTGAATGAGGAAATCAATAAGTCAAAAGACGAAGATAAGCTTTCTTTAATCAATAGCTATCGTGAACTGCAACAGTATTTGGATGTGAGTTATGAATCGAGTTGGCAAAATTTAAACTGGTTGAAGAAGTTAGACGTCCAAGACGAAGATGCTGATGCTGAGTTTAAAGAGGGCGTAGATAAGCGTATGCGTCTGCTATCTGCGTCTATCGAGTACCTCAACCAGCAAAGCGAAATCATCGGTTCACAAGTCTCTTCCAGCCCAGAATCTGAAAAAGCGTCTTTACAACTGAGCCAACTGATCCTTAAACAACGCCTTAATATTGCTACCGATAGTCTTCGCAAATTAATTTCGATTGGTGACAAAGTAGGGCTGGAGACGTCTGAGTATAAACGTCAGATATTTGAAGTGACAGGTAGCATCACCCATGATCTTCTGAACTCAAAAGTCATTCTGTCTATCCTGAGTCATTGGTCGAACTCTGCGGTAGATTGGTTCGCGGAGAATGCGCCACAGCATGTTTTCCAGCTTTTTGTCTTTGCCCTGATCTTATTGATTGCTCGTTCATTGGCGAAGTTAACCCGAAAAGTCGTGAGTAAAACGGTAGCCTCTAAGAATTTGAAATTGTCGCATTTGATGCAAGATTTCTTTATTTCGATGTCGGGCAAGGCGGTATGGATCATCGGTATCATGGTCGGTTTGTCTCAAATCGGTTTAAACCTTGCTCCAATCCTAACTGGTTTCGGTATCGCCGGTGTGATCATTGGTTTTGCATTACAAGATACATTATCGAATTTTGCGGCAGGCATGATGCTGCTGATCTATCGCCCATTTGATGTTGGCGATTTCGTATACGCGGGTGGTGTTGACGGTAAGGTAAGCCACATGAGTTTGGTGAATACTACGATTCGTACATTCGATAACCAAATTATCATTGTGCCAAACAGCAAGATTTGGGGCGATGTGATTAAGAACGTGACGCACGAGCGTATTCGTCGAGTTGATATGGTCTTTGGTATTGGCTATGCCGATGATCTGCTAAAAGCAGAAGAAGTTCTGAATGATATAGTCACGTCTCACCCTTCAGTGCTTCGCTCACCAGAGCCAAACATCAAGGTTCATACGCTAAATACATCATCGGTTGATTTTATTGTTCGCCCTTGGGTGAAAACCGACGATTATTGGGATGTGTACTGGGATGTGACAAAAGAAGTGAAATTGCGTTTTGACCGCGAAGGTATTTCGATTCCTTTCCCGCAACAAGATGTTCATTTACATATGGTCGACAAGAAAGACGCGTAACTCTCTCAACAGAAACTAAAGGCACTCACTTGAGTGCCTTTTTTATTTTTGTGCTTTAACGCTTATAGCTCTTCAAAGAAGGTGATTTTTGGCTCACTAGCTAGTAAACCATCGATAGTACTAAGCAGAGCTTGGAAATGTTCAGTATTACAGTGTTGGTCAAAAGCCGCTTGGTCAGCAAATTGCTCTTGGAACAAAAATTGGCAAGCGTCATTTTTGTCTTGGAAAAGTTGGTAACGCACGCATCCTTCTTCATTACGAGTTGGCACTAACATAGCTTCTAGTGCCTGCTTAAGTGTCGATGTGTGTTCTGGTTTTGCGTGAAATGCAGCAGTTAAATGAATCATAGTTATGTTTACTTCTTTGTTGTTATTAAAGGTAACGACCTTGTCGTTGTAAGAATTCGATTTTGTAACCGTCAGGATCGGTGACGAAGAAGAAGGTTGCTAAGTGTTTTTGCTGGTGGTCAAACACCTTGATATCACTTGCCTCAATATCAAGTGATGTTAAGCGGCGGTGTGCGGCTTCAATGTCTTCAACACTCACCGCAAGGTGACCATAACCCGAGCCGTGAGTGTACGGTTCGCTTTGGTCATGATTGTGAGTCAGTTCAAGTTCGAACCCTGTTTCTGAGTTCGCTAGGTAAGTAAGAGAAAAGCCGTCGAATACGTATTGGTCTTTGATTTCTAGCTCAAGTGCGTCGCGGTAGAACTTAAGAGAACGCTCCAGATCGCTTACGCGGATCATGGTATGAATTATTTTTGTCATGAGTACTCCTTAATCGTGCGCCTAGACTAGTCAGTTTCGACGCGCAATGGGTAGTACTCAGGTACGACAATAAAATGCAGGGATCAGTGTTGCTCGCTCAAAGCTTTTTCAATCGTTGCCTGAGGTTGGCGGGCGTAGGTGAGGCAAGCGCAACGAAGTAGGGAAGCAAAGTTGTTGACTTCACCGTTGTGTTCCAGCGCTTCTTGGTAAACAGTGCTGATGAATTTTGGTACCGTCATGTCTTGTGCTGAGGCAATTTCTTCTAGTGTTAGCCAGAAACTTGATTCGAGCTTCACACTGGTTGCATGGCCATCAATACGAATCGAACGGGTCACAAACTGATAATTTTCCTGGGGCTGTTTGGCAAATATTTCACACATAGCATTGGTCATTTTTATAAATATTTGGCAAATAGTGGAGCGCGAAGCGCGAAGCGTCAACCGTTTCAATGTAAAAAAACGCCCTCAAACGAGGGCGTTGAAGTTTCATCAGAAGATGAAAGTAAGTGCAGAGCGGAAATTATTTAATTTGTTGAATGAGGTATTCGCCCAGTTGTGAGTGATGCATGATCTTTGATACTGGCAGGATGGTCCCCGCAGGTCCCCAAGCGAATACATTGACCGGCGTATGCGTGTGTGTACCCGTTCCCCACACTGTATTTTGTTTGGTCGCTTGTTCTCGAGCCAACAAGTTTCCGCGATCGTTGTATGGGAAAAAAGCATCAAAATCATTGATTGCTGGAACATTCTCTTCACTCAGGTACTTGTGGCTTGCCAGTCGGTAAGGGTTTGGCTTACTTGCCAATACGCGCTCAGCTTGCTCCGGAGTAATGGCAAAGTCGCTACTTGCATTCACGATTTCTGCTAACTTTTCTGGTGTTTGCTGCGCTTTATCGAGTTTTTGGAACTCGCTGATCATACCGTAGTAGCTTTGTTTTTGATTGTAGAGTCCATCGAGAATGTCAAACTGACCAAAGTTGAAGTTTGGTGCGTAATCACGCTTAGCAAAAGCTTCGCCACTGCGCTTTTCTGGTTTAAGAAGGTTTGCCGAGGAGTAGCTGAAGCCAAAAGAGCCTGTTTCATGGTCGGCAGTGACGATTACTAGCGTATCTTCACGACCTTTCGCCCATTCATAAACGGAATTGACGGCTTCATCAAATTTGATCAACTCATGAAGCATGGTACCTGCATCGTTGCTGTGACCTGCCCAGTCAATTTGACCGCCTTCTACCATTAAAAAGAAGCCATCTTTGTCTTTTGATAGCACATCCAGTGCTTTTTCTGTCATCTCTTTAAGGGATGGTTGGGTGCGTTTCGGGTCATTTTTGCTATGGCTGTAAGCAATGCCATCGTTCATTCCTGAGTAAGCAAATAGACCAAGAACTTTTTCTCCTTTAGCGTTTTCTAACATGTCGCGATTAAACGCTAAGCTGTAGCCTTGCTGTTGCGCTTCTGTCAGCAAGTTGCGCTCATCTTTACGCTTTGATTTTAGGTAAACATCGCCTTGGGTGAGCTTTTCAAGTTGCTTATATGTGTCGCCTTTGTCGTTGGTAGATTTTGGGATCCAATGACGAAGACCGCCAGAAAGCATGACATCAACACCCGTCTCTAGCATGTCGACGGCGATACTGTTTTCTAGTGAGCGGTGAGGTTGGTGCGAGGCGAAAGCGGCTGGGGTCGCGTGCGTCATTCGAGTGTCGGAAACAAGACCTGTCGCTTTACCTTTTGCCTTAGCTTTTTCTAAGATCGTTTCAACGTGGTTGCCTTGACTGTCGATACCAATTACTTCAGAAGCGGTTGGAATACCAGTGGCAAGCATGGTTGCAGAACAAGCAGAATCCACCACAATGGCATCTTCAGGGTTGGTTAACGATGAACCAATAACACCTTCCTGTGCCAGTTTATAAAGTGCGGTGGTTTCGCCTTTGTAGATTGAATTAGGTGCATGATTCGCGTAGGTCTCAAGCAAACCGACTTGTTGAGGTCCCATACCATCGCCAATCATTAAGATAACGTTTTTGATCTCTGCTGACAGAGCGCT
This sequence comes from Vibrio sp. MMH1-50, assembly GCF_022347645.1. Lineage (NCBI taxonomy): Bacteria > Pseudomonadati > Pseudomonadota > Gammaproteobacteria > Vibrionales > Vibrionaceae > Vibrio > Vibrio sp. MMH1-50. The sequence goes on along the minus strand of NZ_JAKRGG010000010.1, from coordinate 199,691 downwards.
GAAAGAGAGCGTAGATGCCGCCACTGCTGTGACGATTGGGGTCGCTAAGTGCTTCATTGTATATTCCTTATTTATAAAAGCGCTCGAATTACAACAAGGATTTATGACAAAAATACTACCGTCACAAAAGATTCATATGAGATACACAGGCGCATACTACGTCAGACACAAAAAAAGCTCACCGAAGTGAGCTTTGAGTTATGTTTAGGAGTTGAAAGTCATGGGCTAAAGCTACACTGCGTAAGAGGTACTTTGGGCCACGATTTGATTAAACTCGGCTCTGGATTGCTGGGCAGTTTCCGATAACTCGAGTTTTCTCTCTTTTGCCTTCATCACATTATCCAATAGGGCTTGCAACTCCTCTTGCATATCCTGCGGTAAGTGATGATCGGCAAAATCATTGTCGTCGCTATGTTCAAGAGCGAAAGCACGAATGCGTTTACGCAGTGTCATCAATTGTGCCAGTGCGTCACGCTCTTGCTCCGCCGCTTCTTGAGCGGCGTCTCGTGCGCGTTCAAACCTAGCCATTGCCATCCCTTCTGTTGACCAAGGATCAAATTCTGGTAGCTCTTCAATATTAATGGTTGGTTCGATGTAATCTTCCTGATGTCGAATATCCAATGTTGTCGCTCGAACAGCCGACACCATGAGCATAATTGAGATGCCAAGTAGAGGTAAGCCTCCAACAATTGCCGCTGTTTGTAAGGTGCTTAGTCCCCCCATAAACATCAGAACAGTAGGCAGGAAAGACAACGTAAATGCCCAGAACATTCGGTTCCAACGCATTGGCTCCTCAGTGACGTTGTTTTGTACAACAGAGGCCAGAATGTATGAAATCGAATCAAAAGTCGTCGCTGTAAAAATGATGCACAGCAAGGTAAATACAGCGATAACAAAATAGCTCATCGGTAATGCATCAAGCATCGAGAATATCGCTGCTGTAGCGCCTTCGGCATTCAAAATTCCGACGACATCGAGTTCTCCGGATAACTGCAAAGACAAGCCGTAGTTACCTAAGATCATGAAAAATAGGAAGCAGCCCAGTGAACCAAAGAAGATGGAACCGGAAACCATCTGCTTGATGGTACGACCGCGAGAAATGCGAGCGACAAACAGTCCCATACTTGGAGCGAAGACTAGCCACCACGCCCAGTAGAAGATAGTCCAATCTTGTGGGAAATGTGTGTTGTCAAAAGTGCCGTATCCACCAAATGGCTCTGCCCATGTCGCCATAACAAAGAAGTTAGATAACATACGACCAATCGAATCTAAGCCAGTCTCCAGCATGAAGATGGTTGGTCCTACTGCCAACACAAAGGCTAGTAGTCCCATCGCTCCCCAGAAGTTAATGTTGCTTAGTACTTTGATGCCTTTTTCCATGCCTGCGTAAGAGGAGTAAGCAAAGATCGCAGTACAGATCAGCAATACAAGCACTTGACTGTAAGTATTTTTAGGCATGCCGAAGAGGTAATGCAGACCTTCTCCGATCAAAGGTGCAGCTAAGCCTAAACTGGTTGCTGCGCCGCCAAGTAGACCGAAGATAAACAGTACGTCAACGATCTTGCCAGCGGTACCTTTGCTGCGTTCTTCGCCAAGTACTGGCATCAATGCACTGGAGACTTTCAGTACGGGTTGTTTTCGTACGTAGAAGAAGTACGCAATTGGTAATGCAGGAATAAGGTAGATAGACCAGGCAATTGGTCCCCAGTGGAACAGACCGTAAGTTGCAGCCCAACGTACAGCTTCTTCGCTACCAGGCTCTAGTTGAAACGGAGGAGATTGGTAATAGTATGCCCACTCGATACAGCCCCAATAGAGGATACTTGCCCCGATGCCGCCACAGAACAGCATTGCGGCCCACGATGCCGTGGTGAATTCTGGCTTTTCATCAGGATCGCCTAACTTGATTTGGCCCATGTCGCTAAAAACGACATAAATCATGAAAATAAAAGCGGCAAGTCCTAGTGCAAGGTATAAGAAACCGAGCTTGTCAGTCATAAAGGTTTTAGCAACGGCAATCCATTGTGCACCTTCAGCCGGAAACAAAATTAAAGGGAAAACAATCGAAAGGAGCAGCGCGATTGCGCCAAAAAAAGTGGGTTTGTCTATAAGCGAAAATGCGTTTTTCACAGTTCATCGTCCGTTAATGAATAGTTTTCCATTATGGACTTGGACAAAAAAAGCGTTCAAATGAGGTTACTTATCGTAACGAAAGAAACTCTTGTTTAACCTGATACTAAACGGTTAACACCTAAACAAGAGCTAAGATGATACCACCAACCGTGAGGGCTGCTGAAAGATATTGACCTGCAGAGTAAGAGCCATCTTCCTCTTCTTCGATAGTGTGAGGATGGTCCATACCCAGTGCTCCATGAGCAAAAGATTCGACTTTGTCGCCAACGGTTTGGTTTTCGAGTTCCGCCTTCTTGCTTTCATGATCGATTTGCTGAAGCGCAGCGAGTAGTGCTTTCCCTTCACTAGAGAGTGATACTTTATTTTGCTCAATCTTTAATGGTGCGCCATCGGTGATTTTTTCGCTGGCTTTCGCTTGTTCAACTTTATTTTGTTGAGCAGCGTATGTATTGACTGAATTGCTTCCTACTGGATTCATCTGTTACCCCTTCGAACAACGACACTCTCTGATTGAGTGCAGGTAAAAAGCAGTTATCTTTATATCGACGGCAATAGGTATATCTTGAATCAATCAGAAAAAATAGGTCTGTTTTTGCCGCTTCTTAGGTATACAAACCAAGTTGCTTGCAAAAAGCAGACCTATTTCTCTATATCGGTTGTAAGATGCTTCTGATTACTTACATTGAAGATCACTGTTGCGTGTTGCTAGGTGCTTGTACGCTGCCATTCGGTTGGCATCTTGTACATAACGCACTGGTGGAGAAAGTACTTCTAGTTGGTAATCCGAACTTTCCGAAGTAACCTCTGCTGTTGGGGTAATAACAACGACTTTTAGGTCTGGGTTACGGCGTAAAATGGAAGCAGCAGTGCCCAAACCATCTTCTGTGTGAAACTTACCGGCTATATGCACGACTTGAGTGTCAGGGTGTTTTGCAAGGTATTTGACGATCGAGTCCGCCATTGTTTCATCCCAAGTAACCTGAGCGGCGTATTGTTTCTCTGTTTGCTCTGGCTTGCCATGGTGCATAGATGCCATGAACTTTTCTTTGTATGGGCTGTTTGCCGTATTTACTTCATCAGCGATGAAGCTGCGCTCGTCACTGTCGAGCTTATTTATGTAATCTGCACCCTGACGACCGATACAGCGAACGATGTTCTTCGGTGCGTTTGCTGCGATCACAGGAATATCGGCTTGCTTAGCAAATTCCACCAAAGGACGGTAATCGCTTTCGTAGTTCGGCCATGCGTTGCTCTGCTTCATGAAGTACTGCTCGCCAATCTCTCCATCAAGGTAAGCGTCTAAGATAGCTTGTTTGTCGCGAGTAACTTGTTCCATTGAAAATGCTATAGGACGGTCTGTCTTTGACAGCTGTTTGAGCATATCTGTTTGAAAACGATGGATACCTGCGTGAGTGTGCCATTCACCAATTAAAATAACGTCTGCTTGTTGTAATTCAGAGGGTAATTGGTTGATTGAGATGGCTTTACCAGCAGGGTCATGTAGCTGGTAGTCATAGAAACTGGTTACGTCACCAGTTATCGCGTCAGGAGCGGTGGGTGCGTTTGAAGCACAGCCAGTTAGCAAGCCTGCAAAAATCAGACTTAGTGTAGAAAAGCGCATTAAAAAGCCTCCAAAAATGTCCGAACGATATTAATGGAGGCTGATAAATGAATCAATGGTAATGAGAATAATTAGCGTTACATTTATTCTTCGGTACCTGCTTGAGTCGTTTTCTTACGGTAGACACGCAACATAAAGTCAGCCTCACATTGGAAAAGTGTAGATGACTTTAGCTCGTCACGAAGTTCATCGCTGGCTTTCCATGCGAATGGTGTCATTTGCAGCAAATCGAATGCGACGCCATCTTTTAAGTCCATGGTGTAGTTCAGCTTCTGTTGGTGCTCTAATTCGAAACCTTCGATGTGCTCTGGCTCTTCATTGTGCAGGCGAACTTCTTGATAAATGCGCTCGCGGAACTGATACAAGTGGCGACCCGCTGGCGTCACAGTGATCACCACACCATTGTCTTTGATAACACGCTGCAATTCTTCTGCTTTGCATGGTGCATAGATGCGCAAAATAGCATCCAGAGACTGATCTGCATATGGTAGCCGATGGCTTGATGCAACACTGAAATCGCAATGTGGGTAGCGTTTAGACGCATAACGAATAGCGACTTTTGAGATATCTAACCCATAGACATTGGCGTTTTCATCTTGTGCATGTAATGAGCGCTGAACTTGGTCTGTGTAGTAACCTTCACCACAGCCAATATCCAATAACTGATGACTTGTACCTTGAGTATAGGTTGCACAAAGACGAGCGACTTCTTGGCGCATTGGGTCGTAATGATTTCCCTCAAGAAAGCGACGACGCGCCTGCATCATCTCTTTGTTGTCACCTGGATCTTTTGAGCGTTTGTGGTGTGCTGGCATCAAGTTTACGTAGCCTTCTTTCGCTAGGTCGAATTGATGATTGTTTTCACATTTAAACGTCTTTGCGGTGAGCTCAAGAGGTTGATGACATAGAGGACATTGATAGTTCATGACGATCTCTGGACAAGAAGTAGGGCGGCAGATTCTATCAAAAAGGGGGTGGGTAAGCGAAACAAAAAAGAGCCGAAAATATCGGCTCTTTGATGGTTTTACTTGATGGCTTAGTGGAAGAAGTCCACTTGGTGTTTCAAGTTTTGTGCTTGCTGTTGCAGCTCGGTCGCACTGTGTGATGTTTTTGCACTCGTGTCACGGCTTTCACGGTTCAACTCACTGATAGAGTGAGCATTTGCCGCGATTTCTTGAGAAACTTGTGCTTGTTCTTCAGACGTTGCCGCAATTGCGTCTGCTTGAGAGGCGATGGATTGAACTTGACCCGCAATGGCTTCAAGCGCTGTGCCTGCTTCTTGTGCCTTATCAAGTACCTTATTCGCGTTTTGCTGACTTTCCGTCATCATGCTTACGGCATTGCTTGTTGAGCCTTTAAGTTTCTCAATGATTTCCACAACGTCTTTCACCGAGGTTTGAGTGCGATGAGCCAGTGTACGAACTTCATCTGCTACGACCGCAAAGCCACGACCCTGCTCACCAGCTCGCGCTGCTTCAATTGCAGCATTAAGAGCGAGTAGGTTAGTTTGCTCAGCAATTTCATCAATCATTTTCGTGACAGTTTGGATGCTTTCACTATCACGGTTTACTTGCTCAATCGCTGCCGCAGATTGGTCTAGCTGATCGTTGAGCTGTGCCACATCAATGCAAACCCCTTCAACTACGCCCAAACCAGATTGGCTATCTGTGTTTGCAGAGCGGACGTTTTCTGCAATTTGTTCAACCTGTTGTGCGACAGATTGAGCGGATGATGCCATCTCCTCAATCGCAGTCACAACTTGTTCAACCTGTTCTTGCTGAAGATCGGATTGCATCAAGTTGCGGTTCGCATCATCCACAACACTTGTTGAGTTGCTCTCAACTTGGTCGCTTGTTGTTCGAATTTGACCAACTAACTCGTTCAATTGCCCCGCCATGTTAGCGACGCCGTTGTTCAGGTTAATGATTTCATTTTTAGACGCTTTTCCTGATGCAGGAATATCAATACTTACTTCACCTTTCGCTAAGCGGTTCATATAACCGTTCAGTACAGTGAGTGGGTTTAGCATGCGGTTTAGAACCAATGTCAGCACCAAAAATGTCGCCGCAGCAACAATGACAGAGATAGTCGCGATCAGTTTAAGCAACGTTTGGCTGCCTTTGGTCACTTCGTGGATAAATGTGCCACCCAACAGCTTCCAATTCCAACCAGGCACTTGAGTGTAAACAAGGTATTTCTCACCTACCGTTCCTTGATATTCAAATGGGTATCGAATCAGACCACTGTCTTGTTCGAATAATTGGTGGAAAGGCTTGTTACCGTTGTAGTCAGCAACTTCTTGAATCGGTGGCTCACTTTCTGTTCGTGTTGGATGAAGAAGGTAGTGACCTTGGTTACTTTTCTCATTATCCAAGATAATGGTGTAACCCGTATCTCCCCATTTTACAGTCTTTAATGAGTTGAAGAGATCTTGTGTCGCGCGCTCAACAGGGAGACCGATAAAAGAAATTCCTTGGACCCTACCATTTGCATCTTTTAAAGGGGCGTAGTAGGTGATGTAGCGCTCACCATAAAGTTTGATTTGTGCGTAGTAAGGCTGACCACTCATAAGTTTCTGATAGCCCGGGTGATTTTGACCAAGTGTCGTTCCCAGAGCTCGCTTACCTTGAGGATCTTTTAATGATGTTGCAACACGAATGAAATCATTTCCTAGTGGGGCAAATAGCGTTGCGATAGCGCCAGTATCACGCGTAAAGGTATCCACCAATTTGGTATCACCAATCAGGCTTTCGCTGTATTGGGTAATGTTTGGAACCTGGTGACCTTGAAAGTCGACAGTGTAATTCTCTACATATACACCAGCTAGATACCCATTACGGAAAGTTGATTCCAGAACTTCTGCCGTGTGTAAATAAGCGTTGAATTGACCGGCAATGGTTTTTGCCATCGATTCAACTTTAGATTGGTGTTCTTTGAGGGTGTTTTCTAAAAGTACGTTAGAAGCGTTTTGATAAACAAGCGCAGCAATGCTTGAAAATGCGATGAGTAGACACAGCGTGATTACCAGCTTTAGCTGAAAACCGACACTTTGGTTTCGATAATTGTCTAGCATGTAGTGTCATTCCTGATATTTTTCGATGTTATAAATCTTGTATCGGCATGCTATCGATTTATATGACGTGTTTTTTTGATTTTTATTAAGTTAGTTGTCAAAAAACCACCGCAACCAATAGCTTAGGCACTAACTGACCGTTAATTAAGCAATTTTCTTTCAAAAAAAGCTCGAAACTTTGATTTTAAGTTGGAGCAATGATGACCAATTTCCTTTCGCTAGATCGAGTTGTCGCCTAGAGATGTAAGATGACAAAACTCATACCTTAGATTTTTGTCACGTTTATCCTTGTTTTTTATAGGTATTGTTAGTGTTTTCTTGCGTGAAATATATGCTCATATGACAAAGAAAATCATTCTAGACACAGACCCAGGTATCGATGATGCGATGGCTATTCTTTTTGCAGAAGCTCATCCGGATGTCGAGCTTATGGGTATCACTACCGTTTATGGTAATGCGACCATAGACAATGCGACTCACAACGCGCTGTACCTAAAACAGAAGTTTGGTATGAATGCTATCGTTGCCAAGGGGGCGGATAAACCTTTAATAAAAGCACCTGTCGGAGCGACGGTTGTCGTGCATGGCGAAGAAGGCTTTGGCGATGTGAAGGCACCAAGCTCACTGAATGTAACTGCTATTGATAAGCCCGCTTATCAGTACATTATCGATAGCGTTCGTGAGCAGCCGGGAGAGATTATCTTAGTGGCTGTTGGTCCACTTACTAACCTTGCTCTGGCACTGGAAGCGGACCCTGAAATTGTTCACTTAGTTAAGGAAGTGGTTGTGATGGGTGGCGCTTTTGGTGAGAACGACCATAGAGGCAATGTCACGCCATACGCAGAAGCAAATATTCATGATGATCCTCATGCCGCAGACAAGGTATTTACTGCATCATGGCCGGTGGTGATTATTGGATTAGATGTCACAGAGGAGAGCTTCTTTACTGGTCAATACCTTGATCAACTTCGAGATGATGCAGGGGAAGTGGGGCAGTTTATTTGGGATGTGAGCCGTTATTACCTGAAGTTTTATTCGGAAAAGGTAGGGATGGATGGATGTCATGTTCACGATCCTTCCGCTATTGCCTATGTGATTGACCCAACACTCTTCAATCTGCGTTGTGGGGCTGTAAGAGTGGTTACTGATGGACCGGCAGAAGGTATGACGATCCAGAAAGCCGATCAGCGCAAATATATGAATGATGAATGGAGCGTATTCTCTGCGCAAAATGTCGGGGTAGGAGTGAAGAATGAGGCACTACTTTCGCTTTATCGAGAATCGATTATTCGTTATGGCACGCAATAACACAGATGAGTTTATCGGTAATAGTCGATGACTTGGACTGATTTCCACTGGTTGTCTGACTCGACGGGACGTATGAAAGCATTCAACTTTGAAGCTTGGTTCTGATTGTCGAAGGTTAGCCCTTCAATTTTCTTAAACGGTTTGTTCGTCTCGTAGAACCTTTCGAAGGTTACTTGGGTATACATCCAAATAAAAGAGTAGCGGACAGTGGTATCAGGAAAACAGTGTGTTTCATCATATGTGCCTTTTTTAGACGAATGTGTTTTTGCTCCGATGCTTGTACTTTAAAGTATGGCACTGGCTACCAAAACCTTGTACCTGCTGGTGGCAAAAAGGTCGGTTGAACCGACCTTTGAGTAGTGTTAATGGGCAGAAATCACAGTAATAAGCTCGTGAGTCTCGCCTGGCTGCAAGGTTTTGCCTTGCTTGATACTTGGTGCATGTACCGTGGACTCAACACACAGCATGGTCTCGTAACCATTGTCTGCCATATCACCCATGCCTTGTGCTCCTGTAGCCCAAGGGTTCCACAATACCGCAGAGTTATGACCTTGGTTTTCTACACTTAGTGTGCGATTCAGTACCGCGTCTTTCACCAAGATTTGTGCTTCTGGTTGAGTGTAAACACGGTCAATCGTATCAGTCAGTTGAAGGACATCACCGCCTTGGCAGATTTCACCTTCTTTTAAGCTGTCGATGTATTCAGGTCCCATGCCTGTTGTTTGTGCTTGCTTGATATCACCAACGTTTAAGTAGGTATGAAGTGCACCAGAGAATGTCCACTCTGCATCATCGATGTTGGTGACTTTTAATGTCACTTTCAATTGGTCGCTGATTTCAACCATCAAGCGAGCATCAAACATGTGTGGCCAGATGTCGTGAGTTTCTTCAGTTGGGAATAGAGCGAGTTCAACGATCACGCCATTATCATTTTCGCGGTGTTCAGCTAGTTCCCATTCCGCCGTGCGAGCAAAGCCATGAGCCGGTGCCGCAATGCGACCAAACCAAGGCCAACAGACAGGAATACCACCGCGAAGTGCTGCTTTACCATCAAAAATTGCTTTCTCACTCATCCAGATGAGGTCTTCTTTACCCGCTGGTGTAAATGACACAACGTGACCGCCATGTAGCGCGATGCCTGCCGTTGCTTTCTCATGAATAACGCGGACGACTTTAACCTGATCAACTTCAACGATAGTGACGTTGTCAGATAACACAGTGAGTGCTGGGAGAGTTTTTAAATCCATGTGTTATTTCCTATAGCTGGGGGAGAGCGTTGTCGATACTTGCAGAACAGATGTTATATCGATTTTATATTCTCTCAAATTCCAGATACAAAAAAGGCGACTCTAGAGCCGCCTTTTCTTTAACGAAGTTATTCGCTAATTGCTAACTGTCTAATTACTTAGAGATGTGAGCGATTAGGTCTAGAACTTTGTTTGAGTAACCGATTTCGTTGTCGTACCAAGATACAACTTTAACGAAGTTATCAGTTAGAGCGATACCAGCTTTAGCATCGAATACTGAAGTTTGAACTTCGCCGATGAAGTCTTGAGAAACAACTTGGTCTTCAGTGTAGCCTAGTACGCCAGCTAGTTCGCCTTCAGAAGCTTCTTTCATTGCTGCACAGATAGCTTCGTAAGATGCGCCTTCTTTTAGGTTAACTGTTAGGTCAACTACAGAAACGTTAGCTGTTGGTACGCGGAAAGCCATACCAGTTAGTTTGCCGTTTAGTTCTGGAAGAACAACGCCTACAGCTTTAGCAGCACCAGTTGATGATGGGATGATGTTTTGAGAAGCACCACGACCACCGCGCCAGTCTTTAGCAGAAGGACCGTCTACAGTTTTTTGAGTTGCTGTAGTAGCGTGAACTGTAGTCATAAGACCAGATTCGATACCGAACTTGTCGTTAAGAACTTTAGCGATAGGCGCTAGACAGTTAGTAGTACAAGAAGCGTTAGAAACGATGTCTTGACCAGCGTAAGTAGCGTGGTTAACGCCCATTACGAACATTGGAGTAGCGTCTTTTGAAGGACCAGTTAGAACAACTTTCTTCGCGCCAGCAGTGATGTGCTTACGTGCAGTCTCGTCAGTTAGGAAAAGACCAGTTGCTTCTGCTACTACGTCAACACCGATTGCGTCCCATTTTAGGTCTTCTGGGTTGCGCTCTGCAGTTACACGTACAGTTTTACCGTTAACGATTAGGTTACCGCCTTCAACTTCAACAGTACCGTTGAAACGGCCGTGAGTTGAGTCGTACTTAAGCATGTATGCCATGTAATCTACGTCGATAAGGTCGTTAATACCTACAACTTCGATGTCGTTGCGCTCTTGCGCTGCACGGAATACGAAACGACCGATACGGCCAAAACCGTTAATACCTACTTTGATAGTCATTATAGTTGCTCCACAACTTAATTTCTGATTAAAGATAACTGGTAGTAAAATTACAAAATCCAGTAAACATCTGCAACAGATAATCGGACTTAACTTGTTTAAAGTCAAAAAAAAGCGACGCTTTTTTTAACAATTCTTCGCAAATGCTCGTTTTTTAAACTTTTAACTGGTTATTCTACATTCCAGTTGGCGTAATATAACTTTCGAGATAAGAACTCGTATCAAATTAATTACACATGGTGTCCTGGTGAGAAAGTATGTGCTACAACTGTTACGAGAAGCAAGTTTTTTGCTAAAAAAGTCATTGCCAAAAATAAGAAATAAGGAACAGAAATTGGTAGAACAAAGCGGAAGAAAAGTAACGAAGTCCGATGAACAGTGGCGTGAGCAGCTTTCAGAGGAAGAGTTTCGCGTGTGTCGTGAGCATGGTACAGAGGCTCCGTTCAGCGGTAAACTGCTTCACAATAAAGACACAGGTGTGTATACCTGCACATGTTGTGATGCCCCTCTATTTATCTCCGATAACAAGTACGATTCAGGGTGTGGATGGCCAAGTTTTGATGCACCAATTAATGATACCGCGGTGCGCTATCTAAAAGATCTAAGTCACGGAATGGTTCGTACAGAGATCCGATGTGCGGCTTGTGACAGCCATTTAGGTCACGTTTTTGAAGATGGACCGCAAACAACAGGCGAACGCTATTGTGTAAACTCAGTGTCGTTAATTTTCAACAAATCCGACCAATAACGCCATTTTGGACTGAAAGAATGTTTCATCCTTTCAATTAATATAAGACAAACGATTACTCTACAAATAAAAAAACTCCCTATATGAATGGGAGTTTTTTTATTTTATAAATCGCTTGTAATCATCCTTGGCGAATAATTTCCTTTCTCTATTGCCTTAGATATTGATTTAGCAAGATCGTCTAATTGTTCATATTTCTCTGGCTGTGCAAAGTTGAACATGCGTTTTAACTGCTGCTCATCTGCAAGGGGAACATCGAAGCGCTTAGCCACCATTGCCCACAAGTACGCTTGTGCTTTGTTTCCCTGACCTTGGTTGATGCTTGCTAAGGATTTTAAAATCTCAGGGTTTAAGTTGTCCTCATTCGACATCGATAGTGAATTATGAAGTAATGTTAATGTTTTTTGCTGATCGCGGTTGGTATAGAACGTTGCCAAGGCGTATTGCATTTCTGCTGTATTCAGTTCTGGCGAACCTTCCATTTGTAAAAACTGTCGGCGAGCTTGTGTGTCACCTGTTTGCGACCATAAAAAATAGAGAGTGGCAGGGTCTTTTGTACCTTTGAGCTCATTCACAATGCGATCTAGTTCATCAATGCTGTGCACCAAGGCATCAAAGCGTTTACGCTTTAACGCACTTTGATCGATAGGCGTGATTTGCGAAGCGAGTTCTAGACACTTGCGGTACTCTGCCACCAAGCCATATTCGATCACTTGGTTGGCTTCAGTCGGGCTCTTGAGCAATTCAAAACGATGCCAGACAAGATTCGTACGCGGAATTCGACATTGACCATCGTCCATATTTAACTTCTCGCAGCGAAGTTTGGGGTTGTTTTGACACAATTCTTCCGTTGTGACATTGCCTTCAAAGCAGCCAGTTAATGTTAGGCTGAAAAGGCTTGCTAGTAACCAGTATGTTCGTTTCATGGTTTTGCTTGTGATCCGTTACACCAATTCATTTTCAGGTTCTTGACTCTGTTTTCTATACCGTTATGTTCTGTAAATAGAATGTAATAAGAAGGTACATTATGGACGCAGAACAATTATTAGATGCGATAACTCCAGAAGTCTATGATCGATTGGTTTACGCAGTAGAAACAGGTAGATGGCCCGAGGGTACACCACTTTCTCAAGAGCAGCGAGACTCATGTATGCAAGCTGTGATGTTGTATCAATCAAAACATAATACTGAAGCTCAACATATGACGGTTGCCGCTGGTGGTGAAATCAGCTTTAAGTCCAAGCAAGAATTGAAAAAACAGTTTAAACAAGAAGAGAGTGACATCGTTCGAGTTAATCCAAACCTCAACTGATTCACCTTTTAGATGTAAAAAGCCCAATCATTTCGATTGGGCTTTTTCGTGTTCGGTGGAACCATTAACGTGTTATAGACTCATTTCACCTCGAAGCACTTCTTGCATCTTCAGTTTGATCTCTTCATAAGACAAGTTTTGGCTTAGAAGATAGTGAAGTTTCGCAAGTGCCGCTTCTGGTGTCATATCAAAGCCGCTGATCACGCCAGAATCTGCCAGGGCACAACCTGTCGCATAGCCACCCATGTTCACTTTACCTGCCAAACATTGAGTCAGGTTTACGACGATCACTCCACGTTCTGAGGCTTCTTTTAAATGGCCAAGTAGTTCAGGGTTTTGTGGTGCGTTACCTACACCGAACGTCAACAGGATCATAGCGTTAACTGGCTGGCGTAGCGTGTTGCGGATTACTTCGTGTGAAATGCCAGGGTACATGGTGATCACACCAATTGGCTGTGGCGTGATGTTGTGTACTTTGAACTCACCTTCTGGTTTTGCACCAACCGAAACATTGTTACTGATTTGGATATTGATCCCTGCTTCCAAAAGCGGTGGCAGGTTAGGTGAAGTAAAGGCATTGAATCCATCTGCGTGAGATTTGGTACTACGGTTACCACGCATCAACTGGTTGTTGAAGAACAGTGTTACTTCGTTGATTGGGTAGTTGGCCGCAATGTGCAGAGCATTAAGGAGGTTTGCTTGTCCGTCTGAGCGTAGCTCAGCCAACGGAATCTGTGAGCCTGTCACGATAACGGGCTTACCTAAATTTTCCAACATGAAAGACAAGGCTGAAGCGGTGTATGCCATGGTGTCAGTACCATGCAAAATCACAAAACCATCATATTTTTCGTAGTTGTCACGGATGTCGTCTGCGATTTGCTGCCAGTCAGCAGGCGTCATATCTGAAGAGTCGATCAGTGGTTCGTACTCGTGGATAGTGTATTCCGGCATTTCTGGACGGTGGAACTCGGGCATACTGGCTAGTTGCTTTTCCATAAAGCCAGCCACAGGCACGTAGCCGTGATCCGATTTTTGCATACCGATGGTGCCACCGGTGTAAGCGATGTAGATATGTTTTCTAGTCATCGTTCTACTTTACTTCATGTAGGGGAACAGTGGCGGGGATTATAGCGAAATGAAACCTAATAAAAAGGGGCATCTCGCACAGAGACGCCCCTTTTTGGCTAAGCTAGGAAAGCTATTGCACTTGGCAGTTCAAACAGAACGCATATTGACCTTTTGGATCGTTAAAGCTTTGCAGCATGCTTGCGTCTTGCTCAAATTGTTGAGCGACAGGTTGAAGGCTCTTTGGTAAAAACGCAGTCGCGTCGATACCGAGAGATACTTTGACCTGATTCATAAACTCTTGGATCAGTTGTTCTGTTGGCGATAGTGGCTCTTCGACCCAGTAGATATCGTAGTTGTCGACTTCTGCTAATTTCGCAGCCAGTTCTACCGCATCATCGAAGTCACCCATTTGGTCAACCAAGCCGAATGACATTGCGTCTTGACCTGTCCAAACTCGACCTTGTGCCACTTTGTCGACGTCTTCCACAGACATATCACGGTTGGACCCCACCAGTGAAATAAAGCGCTTGTAACCGTGCTCAATGCCAAGCTGGAATGCTTGAGACGCACCTTCAGACAATCCCGTTGTGATACCGTCACCTGAGAATGGTGAAGTGCCTACGCCATCGGTGCTGATACCAAGTTTAGTGAAGCCTTTTTCAAATGTAGTGATCACACTGAAGATACCAATTGAGCCTGTCAGCGTTGTTGGTTGAGCAACGATCTTGTCTGCGCTCATTGAGATCCAGTAACCACCTGATGCAGCAAGGCTAGACATAGATACGACCACAGGTTTACCTGCTTCTTTAAGCGCTTCCACTTCATTACGGATCACTTCTGAAGCAAATGCACTACCGCCAGGGCTGTCCACTCGAAGTACGACTGCTTTTACCTTGTCGTCATTACGAGCTTGGCGCAGTAGGCTTGCAACCGTATCGCCACCAACAGTGCCACGTGGTTGCTGACCATCCATAATCGCACCGCTCGCGACGACAACAGCAATGTCATTTTCAGACGGCATTAAGTTAGGGCGCATGGTCGCTAGGTAATCGTAGTAACCAATTGCGTTGTAACTGTCCTTGCCATCACTACCAAATTCTTTTGCGAATAACTTTCGAACGTCTTGACGCGTTGCAAGTTCATCTACTAGACCCATTTTCACAGCAAGTTGTGCAAGATCACCATCAACGGATTTCATTTCAGCAAGGAGCTCATCCATTGTTGGGTTTAGTACTTTTGCATCAATGTTACGGTTAGTCGCAACGTCATCGACAAAGGCACTCCAAAGTTGGGTTATCCAGCGTGTTGCTGATTCTTTCGCTGCATCAGACATATCGTCACGGATGAAGGGCTCAATTGCGGATTTGTAGGTACCAACACGGAATACGTGTGTTGATACGTCTAGCTTCTCTAACAAGGTTTTGTAGTACATTGAGTAAGAGCTGTAACCCTTGATCAACACGCCACCATCAGGTGCTAGGAACACTTTATCTGCATAACTTGCCAGGTAGTATTGGCTCTGGTTGTAGAAGTCCCCGACGGCATAGACAGGCTTGCCTGACGTTTTAAATTCGTTCAACGCTTTGGCGATGTAGCGAAGCTTGGTCAGGTTGGTTTCCGGCATATCGCGTAAAGCTAGGACTAAGCCAGAAACTTTCGGATCGTCTTTGGCGTAACGAATGGTATCGACGATATCGAAGAGTACGTTTTCTTTCGGAATTTCGTTACCTAGGATTGAACCTGCGACGGAGTCCATTGGATTAACATAACGGCGCTGCTCGACGATAGGACCAGAAAGGTTCATCACAAGAGCCGATTCTTTTTCAACAGTAGGTTGACCTTCACCAGTGTATGTAAAAGCAAAGTAAAAGACGGCAATCATCACTAGGAAGATCAAATTTGCCAGAGCAAGTCTGACAAAGGTAATGGCTTTCCATATTCCCTTAAATATCAGACCAATAAATTGGAAGATTTTTTTCATCTTGTCTCCATAACGAGATAGTCATTCCCTAATAGTACAAAGTATGGGGTCTTATCTCTAAGATCTCAAAAGATAACAATTTTTTTAGCTTATCACGCTCATTCAACAATTGGCATAGTTTAGCGCGAGATTGACGTGTGTTGCAAAAATGTAAACGCTTGTTTGATTTTTTGGTTTTTGCGGCGTACTGTGGTCAGACCACAACAATAAAAATGGATGTTTAGTGATGTCTGCCATGTACCCAAATTTGTTAAAACCATTGGACTTAGGTTTTACACAGCTACGAAACCGCGTCTTGATGGGATCAATGCACACCGGTTTAGAAGAACACAAAGAAGGACTACAAAAGCTTGCGGCGTTCTATGAAGAGCGTGCGAAGGGCGGTGTAGGTCTTATCGTGACGGGTGGCTTTTCTCCAAACTTACGTGGTCGACTACACCCTTTGAGTGCTGAGTTTAGTAAGCCGAAACACGCTAAAGCACACCAGGTTGTGACAGAAGCCGTACATAAACATGGTGGCAAAATCGCTTTGCAAATTCTTCATGCCGGACGTTATGCGATGCACCCATTCGCGCAAAGTGCGTCGGGAATCAAAGCTCCGATCGCAAAATTTGCACCTAGTGAAATGAGCGAACGTCAGATCAAAAAGACCATCGACGCTTTTGCTAACAGTGCTGAATTGGCACAGCTTGCGGGTTACGATGGCGTGGAACTGATGGGCTCTGAAGGTTATTTGATTAACCAGTTTTTATGTAAGCGCACCAACATGCGTTATGACGAGTGGGGCGGCAGCTACAAAAAACGCATGCGTTTCCCGGTTGAAATTGTCAAAGCGGTGCGCAAAGCGGTTGGTGAAAAGTTCATTATTATTTTCCGACTCTCTATGCTTGATTTGGTTGAGCAAGGCAGCACCTTTGATGATGTGATTGAACTGGCAAAGGCACTAGAAGAAGCGGGTGTAACCATCATCAATACGGGTATCGGTTGGCACGAGGCTCGTATCCCAACGATTGCGACTCAAGTTCCGCGAGGTGCGTTTACTTGGGTTACTGAAAAAGTCAAACCTCACGTTTCGGTTCCTATTATTACTTGTAACCGAATCAATACCCCTGACGAAGCTGAACGTATTCTCTCTTCTGGACACGCTGATATGGTATCAATGGCGCGACCTTTCTTAGCTGATCCTTACTTTGTCGCTAAGGCTGAACAAGAGAAGTCCCAATTGATTAATACTTGCATTGGTTGCAACCAAGCGTGTCTGGATAACGTATTTAAAGGCAAGCGAGCGAGCTGTTTGGTCAATCCGCTCGCCTGTTATGAAACAGAAATTGTCGTAGAGCCCGCATTCAAGAAGAAAAACATTGCCGTTATTGGGGCGGGTCCTGCCGGTCTTGCGTGTGCTACTACACTGGCTGAGCGTGGACACAAAGTGGATCTGTTTGAGAAAAATGACCGCATTGGAGGGCAGTTCCGCTTAGCGATGCAAATCCCGGGCAAAGAAGAATTCCGTGAAACGATTCGTTACTTTGCAAATCGCATTGAGGAAACGGGCGTTAACCTTCACCTAGAAACAGAAGCTAACTATGACTTATTGACCGAATACGATGAAGTGGTGATGGCTTCGGGTGTAGAGCCTCGTAAAGTTAAAATCGATGGCATCGATAATCCAGAAAAAGTGATCGACTATCAAACACTCATTCGAGATAAAACTCCTGTAGGCGAGAAAGTTGCCATTGTTGGTGCTGGTGGTATTGGTGTCGATGTAGCCACCATGCTCACTGAGCCAGTTGGTCAGACGTTGGATGATTGGCTACACGAATGGGGAATCGACAAAGAGATGTCTCAACCAGGCGGTTTATACCCTTATCCTGATGCTGTTAGTGATAAAGAAGTATGGGTTCTACAACGTCGTAAAGGTCGTGTCGGTAAAGGTCCGGGTAAAACTACGGGTTGGATTCATAAACGCACATTAGAGAAACGCGGTGTTCACTTATATGGTGGCGTGTCTTACGACAAGATAGATGATACTGGTTTGCACATTCATGTGAATGGCAAAGAACAATTGTTAGCTGCAGATAAAGTGGTGATTTGCGCCGGTCAAGAGTCGGTTCGTCCATTTGAAGACAAGTGGCACGAGCTTGGTGAAAAACTGCATATTATTGGCGGCGCAGATCATGCAGGAGAACTTGATGCGGTGCGCGCTATCCGTCAAGGCGTCAAACTTGCTGTAAAACTGTAGTTATCTGTGACGGATCTTTTTCATTCTTAACCTTTTGTGGCTGCGCCTTGTGCGCAGCTTTTTTTATGGTTTTAAACCCTATAAAACAGAGTGTTATTTGCCAAAGTGGATTATGCTAAAGTGAACGCGTAAAAATAATAACTCACCTAATAAGGACTTGTTCATGGAAGCTCTCGATCTTTTGCTCAACCGCCGTTCTATTGCCAAGTTGTCTGAGCCTGCACCAGAAGGGCAAGCTCTAGAAAATATCATTCGTGCAGGTCTGCGAGCGCCAGATCACGCAGGATTGACGCCTTGGCGTTTTGTTATTGCTCAAGGGGATGGTCTTAAAAAGTTGTCAGATATCCTTGTGAGAGCAGCAGAAGCTGAAAACAGCGAAGACGCGGTGATAGAAAAAGTGAAAAACGCGCCTTTTCGCGCGCCTATGGTTATCACTGTGATTGCTAAAGTGATAGAACACGAAAAAGTCCCAGAACTGGAACAATATCTGTCTGCAGGTTGTGCGGTGCAAGCGATGCAAATGGCGGCGGTTGCCCAAGGTTTCCAAGGCTTTTGGCGTTCAGGAAAGTGGATGTTCCATCCAGAAGTACATCAAGCGTTTGGTCTTGAAGGCAAAGACCAAATCGTAGGTTTCCTGTATTTAGGCACCCCTGGTTGTACGCCAATGAAAGTGCCAGAGCGTGAACTGTCTCAATTCGTTGAGTTTCAATAATCTAGAATCGTGACCTTATCACTGTTCATCTGTACAGTTTTTCTTGATTTGTTAGGGGGACATTAGATAATGTCCCCCTCATTGTTTTGATTTTCTGAACTTTATGTCTCGTCTGTTTATTGCTGAAAAACCAAGTCTAGGTCGCGCTATAGCGGCTGCGTTGCCAAATCCTCAAAAGAAAGATCAAGGCTTTATCCGCTGTGGAAACGGTGATGTCGTAACTTGGTGTATTGGTCACCTGTTAGAGCAAGTAGAACCTGACGCTTATGACGAACGGTATAAGAAATGGAATCTGGCTGATTTACCGATTGTTCCACAGCAATGGCAACTGAGACCGAGGAAGAGTGCCAGTAAACAACTCACAGTGATCCGTAAACTTCTCAAAGAGGCTACGGAGGTCATTCATGCAGGAGACCCTGATCGAGAAGGGCAACTGTTAGTGGATGAGGTTCTGGACTATTGCAAACTCTCCAAAACCAAAAAAGAAGCCACTCAACGATTGTTGATTTCGGACTTGAACTTGCCCGCAGTAAAACGAGCCTTAAGCTCGATGCGCAGTAACCGCGACTTTATTCCTCTTTCTGTTTCTGCTTTGGCGCGTTCTCGAGCCGATTGGCTTTACGGAATGAACATGTCGCGTGCTTACACTTTGCTGGGCCAAAAAGCGGGCTATCAAGGTGTTTTGTCAGTAGGGCGGGTGCAAACTCCAGTGTTAGGTCTGGTGGTCCGTCGTGACGAAGAAATCGAGAACTTTGTGCCGAAAGACTACTTCACGCTGCATGCTTTAATTCCATATCAAGATCAAAATGGTTCGTTTGATATACGTGCGCGTTGGAAACCTAGTGAGGCGTGTAAACCATGGCAAGACGAAGAGGGGCGTGTTCTGAGTAGAAAGCTCGTAGAGAACGTGGCGAATCGCATTGCCAATCAGCCCGCCAAAGTGACCGAGTCAGAACAAAAGCAAACCAAACAATCGGCTCCGCTTCCTTATTCACTATCTGCGTTACAAATCGATGCTGCTAAACGTTATGGGATGAGCGCACAACAAGTACTAGATACCTGTCAGGCTCTCTATGAAAAACATAAGTTGATCACTTACCCGCGTTCGGATTGTCGTTACTTGCCTATGGAGCATTACGCACAAGCGGGTTCTGTTACCTCTGCTATCTCCAACAACGCCAAAGAGCTACAAAGTGCGGTGCAAGGTGCGGATTTGTCAATTAAGTCCAAAGCGTGGAACGACAAAAAAGTTGATGCTCACCACGCAATTATCCCAACGCCTAAACAAGCAAATGTGAACGCGTTGTCAGGTAATGAGATGAAGGTGTATCAACTCATTGCACGTCAATATTTAATGCAATTCTATCCAGCTGCCATTTACGCAGAAGCGAAGCTTGTATTTGATATCGCTGGTGGCACGTTTATCGCTAAAGGTCGCCAGTTGGTTTCTCCGGGGTGGAAAGCACTCATGGGGAAAACGGACAAAGAGGACGAGGGCATCGATGCTGTACCGCCATTACAAGAAGGTACGGTACTGACGTGTCGGGAAGGGGAAATTAAAGACCGTAAGACAGAACCTCCAAAGCATTTTACTGAAGCGACATTGCTGCAAGCGATGACTGGGATTGCGCGTTACGTAGCAGACAAAGAACTGAAGAAGATCTTACGCGATACAGACGGTTTGGGAACAGAAGCGACCAGAGCCGGCATTTTAGACACTTTGTTTAAGCGCCAACTTTTAACGCGTCAGGGAAAGTCGATTTTAAGCTCACCAGCAGGGCGTGGTTTGATCCATGCTTTGCCGATGGACTCGACTTATCCCGATATGACAGCACATTGGGAACACCAATTGCAGGGTATGGCAGAGCGAAATCAAGCTTATCAACCTTTTATGCAGGCGTTAGAGCAACGTATCGATGGTTTGATGGGCGAGGTGAAGTCCGGTCCTATTCCAGATTCTTTACGTCACCTTCCTAAGGTCGAGCGTCCTGCATTTAAACGCAAGAAGCGCAGCTATTCCAAAAAGAGCACATCAAAGTCGAGTACAGGCAAACGTATACCCAAGTGACTTCAAGATGCAGGATTCAGAGCGTTGTCATTGATTCGAGGTCAAGGAAAACAACGCAGCGTAATAGCCAGCTCTTTCCAAGTTGTTTGACGCAGCCATTTGTTTGACTAAAAAAGCGAGTCAAAGACACGCTCCCAAAGGGCGCTCTTTGCAAATATAAGGGTCTTGGCTTATATACTTTGTTGCCGATTCTTGAATTAGACCCACTAAACCTTTAAATCGCCGTCGCGTCTACAAACCAAGTTATTCTCGCTGAACCTAGCATCTCGAGGTTACTTGGGTAGAAAGCGTCTAAATAATCAATAAGCGAAGCGGCACCTGGAGCGCCGCTTTTTATCATTTATGGATCGCTGCTAATCAAATAGCTCCCCATTACTTTGTATCGCACCGCGCACATCATCTTGCGTTAAAACACGCTTTCCTAAATCTTGCTTTACTTGTCGTCACAAGTCGACAAGCGTGTCTCGGTTCGCTTGAGTTTGACGTTTACCTGCACTTCTCAAGCAGTAATTGAGCTCATGATCTTCACTGAAATTGACCAGATCTTTATCTGCAGCCATGGTTACTCTCCTTAGTGGTCGATATCCTCACTAAGTCTGGATAGGAATGAGTGAAATTCAAGTAAAGTGATGAGATAAAGAAGGGGGGATAGAAAGATCACGACACGATTAGATTGTCGTGACCCAACTTTAAGCTATTGATTGCGAAAGATTACCAAGGAAGCATGGTTCCGTCGTAGTTGATGAACTGACCAGAGTTTTCCTGCGAGCTTTGCTCTATTACTTTTGCAAGACCTACTGCGGAGGTTTGAGTATCGATAAGGGCGTTTGGTCCGCCCATTGCTGTTTGTACCCAGCCAGGGTGTAGAGCGAGTACGGTAAAACCTTCACCTGTTAAATCATTACTTAAGCTTTTTACTACTGAGTTTAGTGCAGCTTTAGAAGAGCGATAGATGTAACCTCCTCCAGAGGTATTTTCTGTCATGCTGCCAACTTTAGAAGAGATACATGCGATCTTCTTAGTTGTCCCTTTTTTCATTACAGGATAGAAGCTCTCGACAAGCTTTAAGGGCGCGATCGTATTTATCTCGAATACTTGACGCCATTCATCAACGTCTGTATTTCCAAAACCATAACCTTTCGGCCCGTAATACCCAGCATTGTTGATCAGCAGATCGATAGCAGGGAGTTGGTTAGCTAACTCAGTAACATCGTCGTAATTGGTGACGTCTAACTCATGCAAAGTTAACGTGTCATAGTTTGATGCTAACGCTTGCAGATCTTTGCTTTCTGCTAGATTGCGACTGGTCGCATGTACGTGAGCACCTTGTTGTAAATACAGTGTTGTTAGGCTCAAGCCTATGCCGCGATTTGCTCCGGTGATAAAGACTGTCTGACTCATGGGTGTGCCTATCTGTGTGATTCAATTAGGTGATATAGAAGTAAGATCATTGTGTTAGCTCAGAGCAATAAAATCAACCAGCCACCAAGCTCCAACCATCATTGACATGAAAAGCGATATCGCGCAAAAAGAGCCAAAGAAAGCGCCAAGGATCGTATATAACGTTTTGTTCATAATGAAAGGAAATTAATTGATATTGAAAATCATTATCAATTAATTTCCTTTTTAATCAACTCTTGGAGTTGGTACTATTTCACAATGATTGTTGAAAAGAATGTCTCATGTTGCCACTGATCTATCATCCCATCTACTCACAACTGGAACTGCCGGAAGGTCACCGTTATCCAATTATGAAGTACCAATACCTTTATCAAGCGGTGAAGGACAAGTTGGTTCAACAAGATTGGGGACAACATATCGAATTTTCCCAACCTCAACCGCTTAATGTGGATGAGATCAAGCTGGTTCATAGTGGGGAGTATGTGGATTTGCTTGTTAGTGGCGATATGCCGGCAGCTAAAATGCGTCGAATAGGATTTCCTTGGAGTGAGACCTTAGTCTCGCGGACGCTTATGTCGACAGCGGGCACCGTTTTGACTGCAGAAAAGGCATTAGAGCACGGTGTCGCGATTCACCTTAGCGGTGGCTACCATCATGCGCATAAAGATTTTGGAAGTGGTTTTTGTCTATTCAATGATTTGGTGATCGCGGCAAAACACATGCTGGAGACAGAGCACGTAGACAAAGTGCTTATTATTGATAGCGATGTGCACCACGGTGATGGTACTGCAACTTTATGTGCAGACGAGCTTGATATCATCACCCTGTCTTTCCATTGTGATAAGAACTTTCCCGCGAGGAAACCGGATTCAGATCTCGACGTTCCGTTGAGCCGAGGAACCAGTGACGATACTTTCTTAATGACGTTTAAAGAAGTGGTTGAAATGGCGCTCAACCTGCACCGCCCGGATATGGTTATCTATGATGCGGGTGTAGATATACATACCGACGATGAACTTGGTTATTTTGACGTATCCACGCAAGGGATATATGAACGAGACCGTTTCATAATGCAGTTGATGAAAGATAAAGGGATTCCTGTTGCCGCTGTTGTTGGTGGTGGGTATCGAAGTAATCACTCAGATTTAGTACCCATTCACATGCAGCTTATCAATGCCGCAGAAAGCGTATATAAACCACGATAGTAGAACCAATGATTGTGAAAGGTGAGGCACTGATGTCTCACCTTTTTTATTGTGGCAAGCCTAAGACCTATACTTAAGGTGAGTATTGTCAAAAAAGAGGCGGCAGCGTATGGATTTTACGGAAAAGCTGCGTTTGCGGGAGAAAGCAATCGAAGACCTATATTTTGCAGAAGTTGATAAAAAGTTAATCGAAGCTTTGCATGAAAAGCAAAATCAAGAAGGGTTAACCAAGTCGCGGGAATGCGATGAAGACGACATCAATAATTAACGGGTTTTACACTTGATTGGGATGTTAAGATGGGAATCCTTTCCCTTTTTATTTTCCTAGCCTTTGACGTTGTCTAAGCAACAAATAGATGGATTTAGCACATGCCAGAAAGAGAGTCCTGTCATTTGCCGAGATAAATATTAGGCTAGCTGTAACCTTAGCAACAGTTATAAACACCTTATAATTCGCCTAATAATAAATGTAAGTCACTCTCAAGGTACACCTACACTTCAGGTTGTGGGCTTTTTTCTTATCAGTTGAGGAGTGATAAATGTTTGGAGTAGTGGCACTCTTTTTGATTCGCATCGCAACGAACATTTCTAAGAGTGGCTACGTATCGAGGTTGTACTCAACTAGGGATTTAGAAACCCCGTAATTCTCCGAGCGCTAAAACGATAAAAGCTCGTTGATTTCTCGACGAGCTTTTTAAATGTGGCTGAGTGCGGGGACGCCTAGTCCGGGGGGGCGCTCAACTAGGGATTTAGAAATCCCGTAATTCTCCGAGCGCTAAAACGACGAAAGCCCGCTGATTTTTCAACGGGCTTTCTAAATGTGGCGGAGAGATAGGGATTTGAACCCTAGATACGCTATTAACGTATGCCGGTTTTCAAGACCGGTGCTTTCAACCACTCAGCCATCTCTCCGTTGTTGAGGCGCATAATATAAGGCTTTGAAAATCTTGTAAACCCTAAAATGAATCGTTTGGACGTTTAGTGCACGATTTTGTGTTGTTTGTGGAGAAAAGAATCAAAAAAGCTCTCCGGGTGGAGAGCTTTTGTTCAATTAATTGCTTTTAGAATAGAAGCGTTGAAGCTCTGTCAAACCTTGCATTAGAACAGGCAGTTTAGGCGATGTTTCGCGCAAACGCTTGTAATTGTCATCGTACAGCTTGTAGTTACCAAACTTATCGATAACGGTCGTTTGAGAGCCGGTGATCAGTGCGATTTCACGTGTATCGCCGGCTAAGATCCAACGACGGCGACTTTCATCAAACAAATTACGCCCGCTGCTGTAATCGTATGGGTTTGAAGATACGCCCAGCATGTCTTGCAACAGTGTCACTGACAAGTCTAAGTGGCTTGTACTGTGGGTAAATTCCGCTGGTAGCATACCTGGCCAATGGATAACCATAGGCACTTGCAGTTGATATTTGCTGTAGTTGCTGTTTGCGCCCCAACTGTTGGTATTGGTTTCGTTGAACTCGCTACCATGGTTTGAGGTAATAACCACAATCGTGTTTGCAAGCAGTTGCTTTTCTTCTAGGTCTGCGATGATCTTCGCAACTGTTTTATCAGCCGATTTTACCGCTTGCTCGTAAGCTTGCTTGAATCGCTCGCTAGCAGGGAGCTCTTCATTTGCTGCCATCGTTTCTGATTCGAAGTTATCAACGGTTGTCACTTCAATGAAGCTAAACCAAGGCTGCTGGGCTTGCTCTGTTAGCCATGTGTTCCACGCAGAAATAGATTGTGGATCGGTATGAGCTTGGCTTCCATCGAGTGAGTTTGCCAAGTTTAAGCCGCGGAAGATAACTTCAGAATACAAGTCTTCTTCAAAGCCATTGCCACTGAATAAACCAAAGCTATAACCCTGATCTTTCAGTACATCTAGCATAACTGGTGCGCTACCTTGAGCTTTGATGCTACTTGCGTAGCTACTCGGTAAACCATAGAACAGACCAAATGCACCGTATGTATCATTGCTCGAACTGTAATGATTAACAAAGTTTTGATTGTCTTGTGCGAACTGGTACAAGCTCGGCATTTCGTCTTGGTTCAATGCGTCGGCACGTAAGTTGTTCACGCTAATCATCAGCACGTTTAACTTGTTAACACGACGATTGAATTCTAGCTTCTCTAGTGGGTAGCTTACTAAATCAATATTACCTTGGTTCTCAGCTAAGCGTTTTAGGTACTCTTCGCGGTCAAGAAGACCGTGTTTTTCCATAAAGCTCTTCGCTGTCATAGGGTATGACAGTGGGAAGTTAGAGCGTTGGCTGGTAATAGGATTGTAAAAGTAAGCATCAGCCCAGATGTAAACCAAATGGCTTGCGATGAAGCTTAAGAAGAACACGGCGGCCAATGGTCGACCAACGTGTTTATGAGAAAGTTTGCGCTGTTTACGCCATACCCATTCAGATAAAGCGAGTTGAACAAGGAAGATCAGCGGCATCACAACAAATAAATGTTGGAGATCTGAGCTGAGTGCGCTTTTGTCTTCGCTAAACAACAACTCCCAAACCACAGGGTTTAGGTGCAGATTAATTGATTGATACGCTTGAGTATCAATCAGCAGCACGGTTTGACCAACCGTAGCAAATATCACTGCCACCAAACGGAAGAGTTTCCTAGATGGCAGGACAAACGTTAGCGGAAATAGAACCAATAAGTACAGAGCAAAAACAAGAAAGCCAAAATGCCCCACCCACGAAACCGCCAAATAGAATTGACCCATCAGGGTTTCTGGCCAAGGCGATTGAACGATATAGCGTGTACCTATCAACATCGAAGCGACGATGTTGAAGAATGCAAACCAATGCCCCCAACCTACTAGTCGGGATACGCGTTCGCCGTATGAGTTTCCGCTGTCTACCATGTACTTGTTCTATTATCCGTTTTTAGTGTGATTTTGGCGCTTCAAGAGAAGACATCAGTGCCTGAGCAAATTTTTCAGCAATAACTTTGCGTTGTGAAGCAGCAACTTGTTGATTTAAGACATTGGTTGCGATATTTCCGGCAATCATTAGCGTCAACTCAGGAGAAGCAGCGTGTTTTTCAAGAACAGCACCCACTTCAGCAAGAATTTTCTCTACTTGTTCGTCAGTATATTTAGATGTAATCGGCATAAAGACTCTAATAATGATAGTAAAAGCGGCTTATGATAACCTACAATGCCCAACAACTTAAACCTTGTAGCAAGATAAAATCACTATGAGCCTTCATCTTTCAAACGTTATTCTGCATCAATTGTGCAAAAACGATCAGGACGAACTGGTTGTTAAACTTCGCCCGGCGTCGTTAGAAAACGATACCTCAACAGAAAACCTTGTCGCGGAACTGCATCGCGTATTCCATTCTAAAGCAGGAAAAGGCTTCGGCTCTTTCCAATCAGACAGCGAATTTCAGTTTTGGCTTCAAGAAATGCGCAAAGGAGAGAGAGATTTTTATGATTTCTCACAAATTAGTGCAAATCGCTTGAAAGAAGAGTTGATCAAGTACCCATTTGCTGACGAAGGTATCTTAGTCTTTGCTGAGTATCAGAGCTTGGCTACGGATTATTTATTTATTGGTATCTTACCAATGAACCAAAGCCTAAAAGTGACAGAAGGCTTAGATATCGATGCTACGGATTATTTAGACATCACTAAGATGGACATCGCGGCACGCATCGATCTATCGAGTTATGACACTGATCGTGATTCAAACCGTTACCTTTCTTACATCAAAGGTCGCGTAGGTCGTAAAGTGGCAGACTTCTTCTTGGATTTCTTGCAAGCGGATGTTGGTTTAGACACTAAACAGCAAAACCAAGTGCTGATGCAGGCGGTGGAAGATTTCTGTGCCGATTCTAAGTTAGAAAAGCAAGAAGCGAACGAATACAAAAAGCAGGTTTACAATTACTGTAACGAGCAAATTAAATCAGGCGACGAGGTGCAAATCTCTGAACTGTCTGGTGAGCTTCCTCCTAGCCAAGATGGTACTAGCTTTATGGATTTCACCAAAGAGCAAGGTTACGAGTTGGAAGAGTCATTCCCAGGCGACCGTTCTACAGTGCGTAAACTAACTAAGTACGTTGGTGCTGGTGGCGGCTTAAATATTAGCTTTGATAGCCTGTTGCTGGGTGAGCGTATTTTCTACGATCCAGAGACAGACACGCTTACGATTAAAGGTACACCGCCAAACTTGAAAGATCAGTTGAGCCGTAATTAATTGAAAGAAGAGAGCATTGTGCTCTCTTTTTTTATGTGAAGTGTGCACACTAAAAGCGCAATTCATGGTATATGCTTGTTATTAATAGAGATAATTGAGGAATGGGCGTTGCTGCAATTCAAAGAGGGAATAAAACAAGCAATCTGGTTTTTGTTTGCGGTATGGTGTGCCTTTGCCGTGGGTATTTGGCTGCAAGCTCAACAAACCATACGTACGATTTCAACCGTTGATGAACTCAGCGGCAAGGTTGATGAAGTGCGTCATATCTTTAACTTTGAGCTGCCTTATCGTGCTCAGCACGTTGACCAAGTCTCTCTCAAACTTCAGCTTGTTTATGCAGTTCGTTTGCAATTGCAGAGCGAGTACTCTGACCGCTGGGGTGGTCCGGACTTAACGCAACTGCTTTATTCAACTGATCGCTTTCTTGAAGGCGCGAGAACATTTATCGGTAGCGATAGTGAGCTAGTCGCGCTGGCTGACCAACTCCATAACAGCCGAGAGTCAGCCAGTAACTCTGAGCAACTGAGAACCATGTACTATCGCTTAGGTGCTTTGGTCTTAGAAGCCATGTTTAGCGATGCAGCGACAAGCTCAGATACTTACCAAGAGCTTGATTCTCTTTTTACCGAATCACAAAAGCTAGAGCAAAAAGAGCAAGGGGCATTCCAACGTCGATTGGCTCAAACGTCAAGCGTGCTTGCCGCTCATGCTCAAGGCAGCCACCTCGCTAACCAATTGCTTAACCCTGAATTTTCTAATCAGTTTGCCTCTGTCATTAGCTCTCTTGAACAAAAGCTGATGTTTTACATCTCCTTTTTAGTGTTAGTAAGTGGTTCCTTACTCGCGGTGGTTTCTTGGGCTTTGTTCTACAAGGAAACTCCAGTCTTAGATGCTCCAATTCAACCTTGTGAAAAAACGGATACACCAATGAAGCCGAACCCACCTGAAGTGATTTTGCCGACAGAGAAGCAAGTTACCGAGCCAAGTGGTGAGGAGCGCATGCCAGTGGATGTGGTAAAACCAACCACACCTCTAGAAGAAGAGAATGACGATGCATCTTCTTTAGCCGCGAGTGTGAGCGTGGAGACGGATGAGCCTTATATCGATATAGAGAAAATGCTTGATTCGCTCTCTGGTGATGAAGAGTCTGTGCGTATGTTGTTAGAGGTTTTCATACAAGATCATTCTGAAGATGGTACGAAGCTAAGAACATTGATAGCTGAGGGTAAGGATGAAGAACACGCTCAGCGTATCGCCCATAGCTTGAAGGGAGTGTCAGGCAGCATTGGGGCTATGCCTCTACACTATATATCTGGGGATATCGAATCTTTAATTAAACAAGGTCAGGAAGTCGTTACAGGCAAGCTGGATATGTTGGAAGATACCCTGCAGAAAACGACACTTTTTGCTGAGGCAGTTCTTAATAGTGAAAACATTCGAGAAGTGCTAACAGATTGATATTCCTCTGACTTAAAATAGTAGAGATTCAGGTATTAAGGGGCGCTTGCGAACCTTATGCTTTGGTTCGTCATTGTTCCTGTCCTACACCATTTGATCATAGGTAATTTAATGTTCATCCGCCGACTGTCTTCTTGGTTGATAGCCTGTCTGGTTTTAAGCCTTTCGGGATGCTCTCTCTTAGAAGTAAAAATCGATAGTCAAACTGTGCCGCTCACCAAACAAGAGCTAAACATGCGCATTATGACGCGTGAATACGCTCAGCAGTTCTTTGCTCAAGTAGAGCAAGCTGCCGATGTGCTCCAAGACAACTACGAGCCTAACGATAAAGTAAACCAATCTTATATTTTACTTTGGAAAATCAATGCGGAAGAAGGGCTTCAAGCTGCCGCTTACCAAGTCTCGCCAATGGCGGCTCTGATTGACACGTGGGTATTTACTCACCAAATGGACCAGTTCTTCAGTGTCGGTGCAGGGAAAGATCTATTCACTACCGGGGAAGCACAACAAGTGTCTGCTCACTTAGCCAAGGAAGTCGATAAGCTTGCACAATCTTTGTTGAAAAAAGACGTGTATTCGAAAACCAAAGTGTTTGTGGCTGACTTTGTTGAGAAATACCCATTCGCGGATTTGAGTATGATCCGTACACCAGCTTATCGAGCTTGGTTACAAGTGAATCAGATCAGTGAAGAGGAAGCTGTAACGACATTGGGTACGATGCCTGAGGCTATCGGTGATGTGTCTGATCGTTTGAGCTTAGTGTCTGAACAAACACCAAAAATCATGACGTGGAAAGCGCAGTTGCTCGCACTCAATAGCTCAGCAAGTATCGAACAAGTAAATGCAGCGCTAAACAGCTTGAAGGTTACTTCTGAGTCGTTGAAAGACTTTATCGATAATAACCCAGAGTATATGCGTAACTTGGCACAGCAAATGGCAGTACAGTTGCAGCCACTTGTTGAAGATATCGACCAGAAAACAGAAGAACGGTTGGTTCAGTTGAGTGAAGAGCGACAAGCACTAGAAAAAATGGTGGCGAGAGAACGCCAAGAGATTGCTCAAATTATTACAAACGAAAGAGAGAAGTTTGCGCAAGACCTCGACCACGTTTCACAGGAGGTTGTGAACCTTGCAATGGATAAACTGATCGAACTGGTGAAGAGCACCATCATCTACTTCATTTTGTTCATCCTAGTGATCTTCTTTGCTCCTCTTGTTTTGGGCTATGCCTTAGGTAAACGTTCAGCGGTAAGAGCAGGTACCAAATCTGCCTGATTAGCCGGAGCTTAGCCAAACGACAAACATAAAAAAGGACCGAATCGTCGGTCCTTTTTCTATTCTATTGAAAGTTAGAACTATTTAAGCCGTTTGCTGCTTTAGTTCACCTTCTGCTTGTTCTTCTGTTGCTGGTGCTGTTGGTTCGCATTTATCGACAAACCAACCCATGTACGACGTGAAGATAGTGACGATAATACACACGAAGCTCAACCACATGAATGGCGCGTAAGACAATGTTGCCACACCCAGAATACTCGCCATGTAGATGCCGTTGTCACTCCAAGGCACCATACCTGACGTTAACGTACCACCAAACTCGGCGTTACGAGATAGGTTTTTACGTTTGTAGCCAAGGCGATCGTAGTTTTTCGCACAGATTTTTGGTGTCAGAATCAGTGATACGTACATCGCCGAGCCAAATACGTTACCCATGAAAGCTGTACCAATGGTGCTT
This sequence comes from Vibrio sp. MMH1-50, assembly GCF_022347645.1. Classification (NCBI taxonomy): domain Bacteria; kingdom Pseudomonadati; phylum Pseudomonadota; class Gammaproteobacteria; order Vibrionales; family Vibrionaceae; genus Vibrio; species Vibrio sp. MMH1-50. The sequence goes on along the minus strand of NZ_JAKRGG010000010.1, from coordinate 169,041 downwards.
GTCGCCAGAGAACCCGCACTTTGAACACGTCGCTCGAACAGTTTCGCAATTGTCTCAAGCACGCCCACCTTATCTAGCAAGCCACCAAAACCAAGACCAAATACGATAACTGCAACAGAACCTAGCATAGAAGACATACCGCCTCGGTTCAGAATCGAGTCAATGAAATCCACACCCGAAGAAATTGCAAATGGTGCCCAAGCGGTATTGAATGCCGTTAGGAAGTCTACATCCTGAATCATTACTGCCCAGATAATACCTAGTAGTGAACCGAAGCTGATCACAGGGAAAGAAGGCATGCGCATAGCGAGTAGAGCCAATACGATAATGACTGGAACAAAAGAATAAGGCGTAATGAAAAATTGTTGTTCCATAGCCTGAATTACTGAGTCAACTTGGCTCATATCCACTTTACCTGCGAAGTGGAAGCCAAATGCAGTAAACATAATACCCGTAATAATGTAACTGATCAGGGCAATAGGCAGCATCCCTTTGATGTGCTCTACGACTTCTACGTTTGACATTGAAGAAGCAAGAATCACGGAATCAGAAAGTGGAGACATTTTGTCGCCAAAGTAACAACCTGATAAAACCGCGCCAGCTGTAATTGGTGCTGGAACCCCAAGACCTTGACCAATTCCCATCATGGCAATACCAGCAGTACCTGCCGCACCCCAAGAAGTGCCTGTTGCTAACGCAGTCAAAGAACAGATGATCATTGTCGCTAACAAAAAGATAGAAGGGTGAATGGCTTTTAAGCCGTAGTAGATGATGGTTGGTACGATACCACCAGAGATCCAAGTACCGACTAAGGCACCTACAGCAAGAAGGATCAGCACGGCACCTAAACCATTAGAAATCCCGTTTAGTGCTGCTTTTTCAAGGTCTTTGTATTGGTGACCTAATCTTAGACCCAATAACATGATAATGAACCAACCAATGTACAGCGCAAGCTGGATTGGAAGGTCTAATTTGGCAGTAAATGAAAATGCCAAAAGAAGAAACAAACCTAGTGAGATAAATACCTGTATCAGACTAGGAAGACGTGTTGTAACTTGCTTCATATGTGCCTCTGTCGTTCATGGAGCAATAGAGGAAGGCCGCTCCCTGTTTTAATCGCGCATAACATACATTAACAAAAATTATATTTCGAACATTTGGTGCTTTATCTTGACTTTCATCCGATAAAACGTTTGCTTGTGAAATTAATAACTAAAAAACTTTAAGTTTAATAGTTTGAAATGTTTTGTGATGTAAAAAATATGTGCTGCAAATGTTGTTTTCTCACGGAGTGGTAAGACCATGTAGCACAGTGTTGGCAGTTTTCTCGGTAGGTTTTAGTGCTGAACCGATAAGAAAAGAGAAGAAAATACCTTGGATTATAAAAATTCGCGGTAAACGTTAAAAAAGTTGTGTTTATTTGCAAATTAGGGCTTGAGATTTTGTGTCGAAAATTGAACTATGGAGAAAGTTTCAAAAATATACATGGAGAGTTAGTGCGATGAGAGTAGGTTTAGTTGGTTGGCGCGGCATGGTGGGTTCAGTCCTAATGCAACGTATGGTTGAAGAGAAAGATTTCGATTTGATCGAGCCAGTTTTCTATAGTACGTCTCAAATAGGTATCCCAGCTCCAAACTTAGGTAAAGAAGCTGGTTTACTTCAAGATGCGTTCGATATTGACAGTTTAAAACAACTTGATGCAGTGATTACGTGTCAAGGTGGTGGTTATACAGAGAAAGTTTATCCAGCGCTTCGTCAAGCTGGCTGGAAAGGTTACTGGATCGATGCTGCTTCGACACTTCGTATGGTCGACGACTCTATCATTACGCTGGACCCTGTTAACCTGAAACAAATTCAACAAGGCATTCACGGTGGTACAAACACGTTTGTTGGTGGTAACTGTACCGTTAGCTTGATGCTTATGGGTCTTGGCGGTCTGTTTGAGAAAGGTCTTGTCGAGTGGACGAGTGCGATGACGTACCAGGCGGCATCTGGTGCAGGCGCGCAAAACATGCGTGAGCTGATTTCTCAGATGGGCGTAATCAACGACTCAGTAAGCTCTGAACTAGCAAATCCAGCGAGTTCAATTCTCGATATCGATAAAAAAGTTGCCGACACCATGCGCGGCTCTTCATTCCCAACCGATAAGTTTGGTGTGCCACTAGCTGGCTCTTTGATTCCTTGGATCGACGTCAAGCGTGACAACGGTCAAAGTAAAGAAGAGTGGAAAGCGGGTGTAGAAGCGAACAAGATCCTTGGTTTCCAAGATGCACCAGTGCCAATTGATGGTACGTGTGTTCGTATCGGTGCAATGCGTAGTCACTCTCAAGCACTGACTATCAAGCTTAAGCAAAATGTGCCAATGGATGAAATCGAAGAAATCATCGCAACGCACAACGACTGGGTAAAAGTGATTCCGAATGACCGCGACATCACGGCTCAAGAACTTACGCCTGCGAAAGTAACAGGTACCCTGTCAATCCCTGTTGGTCGTCTACGTAAAATGGCAATGGGAGATGATTTCCTAAATGCGTTCACTGTCGGTGACCAGCTATTATGGGGTGCAGCAGAGCCATTACGCCGTACTCTACGCATCATTCTTGCTGAGAAAGCTTAAAAGAACGAACACTGCGTTTCTTGAGAGCTAAAAGCTATATAAAAGCCGATGTGAATTCATCGGCTTTTTTGATCGTAAGTCTGGAGTACGGAACGGGCTGTACTTTGCGAAAGTTCTTTATTAAGAGAGACAAATAGAGGGGCTGGCGCCCTCGTTCTTTAGAGTGAGAGATATTGTTCTCCAAACTAACGCCGCGTCATTCCCGAAAGCGACGAAGGAGCGCAGTCGGGAATCTCTTGTTGGAGGCATTACGCCCTGAGACTCGGGAGTGCTCCACTTTAGGCATCGAAAGCCGATTCCTGGTCTATTCTTCCTCGTCCGCACTCACGACGCGATTATCAGGATCTGCTAGTTCACTGCCACAATGCTTACAGTGCATCGCATCTGAATCATGACCAGAGCGATTACAATTCGGGCACTTTACTAATTGTTTGTGCGCATTCATCTCATTACTGAGTTCTGCAGTGATAATGCCGGTTGGGACCGCAAGTATCGAATAACCGAGCAGCATAGTTAATGATGCGATGGCTTTCCCAAGGTGAGTTTGCGGCACCATGTCGCCATACCCAACAGTGGTAATCGTTACGATCGCCCAGTAGATGCTTTTAGGAATACTCGTAAAGCCGTTGTGCGGACCTTCAATAACGAAAATCAGTGCGCCGAAAATGGTGACCAGAATACCTACGGTGCTAAAGAAGATAAGAATCTTACGACGCGCCATCAATAGAGAGCGTAGCAATATGTTGGAATCTTGTAGGTAGCGCACCAATTTCAAGATGCGGAAGATACGCATGACACGTAGTAATCGCACTACACCCATAAACGAAGCACCAGGGAAGAAGATCGCTAAATAGGTCGGCAGAATCGCTAACAGATCAACTACACCATAAAAGCTGGTGGCATAAGACTTAGGTTTTGGAGAGCAGTACAGTCTTAATAAATACTCAATAGTGAATAGGGCTGTGAAGGTGTATTCGATGTAACGCAGTTCTCGCGACCATTCAGTCATTACCGATGGCAGTGATTCTAGAATCAAAACCACGAGAGAAGTAATGATCGCAATAATCAGTGCGATATCGAAGGCACGCCCAGCACGTGTATGAGTACCGAAAATAATGACGTATAAATGATGCTTGAAAGACTTGCGAGGCATGATGTTGCACTGTCAGCGTTAAAATGAAACGGATTGCAACATCATACCAGAAGTTATGAAATTTAGGCTAAACCAGGGAATAGGTTTCTTAAACCGTTAGCAATAAACTCAATACCAAGAGCGCCCAAGATTAGACCCATAATACGGGTAATCACGTTGATGCCTGTTTGACCAAGGAAACGAACGATCAAAGGCGCAGAGCGGAACAACAACCAAGAGCAAAAACAAAACAGCATGATCGTAACGCTAATACCAACCGTGTCGAGTGCACTTGGGTAACGTGCGCCATAAACAATGGTTGAGCTGATTGCACCTGGGCCTGCCATCAAAGGCATCGCTAGCGGTACTACACCGATTTGTTCGCGGCTTACGTATTCCGACTTCTCTTGTTTATTTTGCTTATCTTCACCTAGTTTACCGCTCATCATCGAGAACGCGATACTCAGAAGTAGTAAACCGCCCGCAACACGGAAAGAGTCCAGAGAAATACTGAACATATCCAACAACAACTGACCAGCAAAAAGAGAAATGATCAAAATAATCGCAACGGCAACGTTGGCTGTCGTGGCGGTCTTATTTTTCTCTTCTGGTGTCATATGACCGGTTAGTGATACGAACACAGGCATGATACCAACAGGGTTCACTGCTGCGACCAAACCTAAGAAAAACTGTAGGAAAATAGCTAACTCTAAAGTCTGCATGTTGCTTACTCGTAAACGTTCACAATAGTGAAAAAGAGAGGGGGTAATTTTAGGCGGTAATGTAAGGCAAAAGTGCGGTAGGAAGAAATGAAAAAAACTAACGTATTTGGGCTAGTATTTGTGAGAAAAACTAATTATTGAAGAAAATGTATTCAATCTGGAAACGAATTGTTACGTAGAAAATTGATGAGAGAGCATACTGATTTACACAAACGTTAACATTCGCACATTTTTCACAAAAAGAAAGGTGGTTTGTAGAGAGATAAGACGTATTCGATATACTCTCAGTAGCACAAAAATTAGGGTCCACATGTAATTTTGTTGGCTAAAAATGAAACTTTTTTACAGATTGTTGTTATTTCTTTTAGTTTTTAGTTCGTTTGCTTCTTTTTTGCTCAATAAAAAATGAAGTTTAATTTATTTGTTTATCAATGATTTATGTTGTTTTGTTGTGGTAAACCACTACTTTGGGGGTATTTCAGTTGTGAGAACTGATCCAAGTCAATTTTTTTCACACTCTGAAATATTATACTCAGCCCTGAAAGCAATTTACTAAGATGGTTGTTAGTTAAGTCGCTGATAAACAGTAAAAACGAAAGACAATAACCTTACTAAAAAGTTTTTAATATTTATTATTTTAGGAGATCCACCATGCCTGTAACTAACTTAGCTGAACTAGATGCTCTAGTAGCACGCGTTAAAGCAGCACAAGAAGAGTTCGCAACATTTTCTCAAGAGAAAGTAGATGCAATCTTCCGCGCAGCTTCTCTTGCAGCTAACCATGCTCGTATCCCACTAGCACAACAAGCAGTTGCTGAATCTGGAATGGGTATTGTTGAAGATAAGGTAATCAAAAACCACTTCGCTTCAGAATTTATCTACAACAAATACAAAGACGAAAAAACATGTGGCATCTTAGAAGAAGATGACAACCTAGGCACAATGACTATCGCTGAGCCTGTAGGTATCATCTGTGGTATCGTTCCAACGACTAACCCGACTTCTACTGCTATCTTCAAATCTCTAATCTCTCTAAAAACTCGTAACGGCATCATCTTCTCGCCACACCCACGTGCGAAGAACTCAACTAACGATGCGGCGAAACTAGTTCTAGATGCAGCAGTAGCAGCTGGTGCACCAAAAGACATCATCGGTTGGATCGACCAACCATCTGTAGAGCTTTCTAACGCTCTTATGAAGCACGACGGTATCGCTCTTATCCTTGCAACTGGTGGTCCAGGCATGGTTAAAGCAGCTTACTCTTCTGGTAAGCCAGCTATCGGTGTAGGTGCAGGTAACGTTCCTGTAGTTATCGATGAAACAGCTGACATCAAACGTGCTGTTGCTTCTATCCTAATGTCTAAAACTTTCGATAACGGTGTAGTATGTGCTTCTGAGCAAGCTGCAATCGTAGTTAGCGAAGTTTACGACGAAGTGAAAGAGCGTTTCGCTTCTCATAAAGCTCACGTTCTATCTAAAGCTGACGCTGATAAAGTACGTAAAGTACTTCTTATCGACGGCGCACTAAACGCGAAAATCGTAGGTCAACCTGCTCCAGCAATCGCTGAAATGGCTGGCGTTAAAGTTCCTGCTGACACAAAAGTTCTTGTAGGTGAAGGTCTAGGTAAAGTTTCTTACGATGATGAGTTCGCTCACGAGAAACTATCTCCAACTCTAGGTCTATTCCGTGCTGACAACTTCGAAGATGCAGTTGCTCAAGCGGTAACAATGGTTGAAATCGGTGGTATCGGTCACACATCTGGTCTTTACACTAACCAAGACGTAAACGCAGACCGCATCCGTTACTTCGGTGACAAGATGAAGACTGCACGTATCCTTGTAAACATCCCGACTACTCACGGTGGTATCGGTGACCTTTACAACTTCAACGTAGCACCTTCTCTAACTCTAGGTTGTGGTTCTTGGGGTGGTAACTCTATCTCTGAGAACGTAGGTCCTAAGCACCTTATCAACAAGAAAACTGTAGCTAAGCGAGCTGAAAACATGTTGTGGCACAAACTACCTAAGTCTATCTACTTCCGTCGTGGTAGCCTTCCAATCGCAATGAGCGACCTAGAAGGTAAGAAACGCGCATTCCTAGTAACTGACCGTTTCCTATTCAACAACGGTTACGCTGATGAAGTAGTTAAACTGCTTAAAGAGCAAGGCATCGAAGTTCAAACATTCTTCGACGTAGAAGCGGATCCAACACTATCTGTTGTTGAGAAAGGTGCAGAAGCAATGAAGAGCTTCCAACCTGACGTAATCCTAGCTCTAGGTGGTGGTTCACCAATGGATGCTGCGAAGATCATGTGGGTAATGTACGAGCACCCAGAAACTCACTTCGCTGAACTAGCAATGCGCTTTATGGACATCCGTAAACGTATCTACAAGTTCCCTAAAATGGGTAAGAAAGCTGAGCTTGTATGTATCACTACAACTTCAGGTACTGGTTCAGAAGTTACTCCATTCGCTGTTGTTACAGACGACAAGACTGGTGCTAAGTACCCACTAGCTGACTACGAAATCACGCCAAACATGGCTATCGTTGATGCTAACCTAGTAATGAACATGCCTAAGTCTCTAACAGCATTCGGTGGTTACGATGCAGTAACTCACGCTCTAGAAGCTTACGTATCTGTTCTTGCGAACGAGTACTCAGATGGTCAAGCTCTACAAGCGCTTAAGATGCTTAAAGAGTACCTACCTTCAAGCTACGCGAACGGTGCAAACGACCCAATCGCTCGTGAGAAAGTACACAACGCGGCAACGATCGCTGGTATCGCGTTTGCTAACGCATTCCTAGGTGTTTGTCACTCAATGGCGCACAAGATTGGTGCTGAGTTCCACCTACCTCACGGTCTAGCGAACGCACTACTAATCTCGAACGTTGTACGTTACAACGCGAACGACAACCCAACTAAACAAACTGCGTTCTCTCAATACGACCGTCCACAAGCACGTCGTCGTTACGCTGAGGTTGCTGACCACCTAGGCCTAAGCCAAGAAGGTGACCGTACTGCTCAGAAGATTGAACGTCTACTAGCATGGTTGGACGAGCTGAAAGGCGACCTAGACATCCCAATGTCTATCCAAGCTGCAGGTGTTTCTGAAGCTGACTTCGTAGCGAAACTAGACGAACTAGCTGTTGAAGCGTTCGATGACCAGTGTACAGGTGCTAACCCTCGTTACCCTCTAATCACTGAGCTAAAAGAAGTTCTAATGGCTTCTTACTACGGTAAAGCATTCGTTGAAGGCGAAACTTTCGAAGGTACAACTGTTATCAAGAAGAAAGCAGACCAAGTAGCGAAAGAAGCAGCACCAAAAGCTAAGAAAGAAAAAGCTAACGCATAAGTACGACGTTAGTTATGAAGTAGGTTTTCGCTAGCACGAAACTTACAATCGGGAAAACTCAAAGCCCCAGTCGAAAGACTGGGGCTTTTTTTTGTTCTTTACATTACCAACGGCTCTGTTAGGTGGCGGATTTAGGTAGGAAGGTTTACTTAGACTTCGGTCGTGACGACGCGTCCGCTAAAGTACTCATTTGCGACAATGTAGGCGGTATTTCTTACCAACTCATCTTGGATCTGAGCCCAATGTCGCTCGTCTAGATCTTCGCTGGTATGGTTTACGGATGGGATGACGCCACCCACACGAATATTGAAAGGGGTCAGCTCTTTTGCCCAGCTGTGAGTAAAGCCAGACACCAGTGCTGCCATACTCTCTACTCCAGTGAGATCTTCATGGTTGTCATGTGAGATAACGTTAACGATCACGCCTTTCTTCTCTCTCGAACGAAATCGTTCAGCACTGACTTGCCCATAGGTATAGAGAAAGCGAGCCGCAGAAGAAAGGTGGTCAATGTAGGTACTCATTGGCTCTGGAGCCATTAAGCTTGGCATTGGTGAGCTAGTCCAGCAGTTTACGATTACATCGGGAGTCGCACCTAATTGCGACTCTATTTGGTCGAACAATAAGTTGATGGATGTCGTGTTGTCATTGCACACATTCATCGCATATACCCTGTCGGAAAACGCACTGATTTGCTCGTAGCTTGCCTTCAAGGCACTAGGGTTCTGATCACAAAGTACCAACGTTGCCCCAAGATGGGCAAAGTGGTTGGAGCAAGTTCTGCCCAATACAGAGCCTGCAGATGTGACGAGAATGATTGAGTCTTTAATATCCATAGCACCTTCACTGTAATTTCTTGTGTTAAACAATACATCAGTGGTTTGTGCTATCAGCATGGATGAATTTATTTGAGCTCAGTGTGAAAAGGCTCAAACTAACGCTTTTGCGCGACAATTATTGTTTAGGAATTTGTAAGGCGTCACATTTCTGACGTGCTTGGAATGTAAGCGCTTGGCGGAAAAGTGAAACGTTATGCTTGAGTTTGGATTTGGTAATGACGTTGAGCCGTCACTAGTTGATTGTACAAACCTGCATCGGGAATAAGGGTTTTGTTGCGCTCACCTAAGCTGCGGCGTTCGTGACCTGAAAGGTTGTGATAAACCTCTTCTGGTAGATTAAATGTGTCTTCAGGAAGGTAAGTGAGTGCATCAGGCTTTAGGTAGTGGCTCAGTTTTGCCGAAGGCAAGCCAGCATCATGAAACTGTTTCGCTTGTTCTGCTGCGAGTTCATAGCTACTGCTATCAGAACGTAGAGACTGAGGTTGAGATAAACCGAATTGTTGACGAAGAATGTCATCACTGGTGATCACTTCTTGGACTTCTTCAACCGGAACCACATCGCGGACATCGTTAGAAAACATAGACAGAATCAACGAGAAATCAGCGCGACGACCTTCGTGTACGGCATGGTTAATACCATTACCGAACTGAAGTTCGTTGATGATTGCTGCTTTGTCTAAAGTATGGATTTGCATGATGTTCCTCGCTTGATGCACTTTTAGCGGCAACGGAGAGAAGAACTTTAGGAAAAAGAGGGGATTAATTGAAGAAATCGGTTAGAGATGTAATAAAAAAGCCCGCAACAATGCGAGCTTTTTGAATATGACTAAATTGAACTTAGGGGGAAGTTAATTACTTCGCTAGGTTCTCAGCTACGAAATCCCAGTTTACAAGCGCCCAGAAGCCGTTCATGTAATCAGGACGTACGTTGCGGTAATCGATGTAGTACGCGTGTTCCCACAGGTCAACAGTTAGAAGTGGAGTCGTACCTTCTTCTGTTAGAGGTGTAGCAGCGTTAGAAGTGTTAACGATTTCTAGAGAACCGTCAGCTTTCTTAACTAACCAAGTCCATGAAGAACCAAAGTTGTTGATTGCTGCGTCAGTGAACTTCGCTTTGAATTCTTCGAAAGAACCGAATGCAGCGTTGATTGCATCAGCTACTGCACCAGTTGGCTCGCCGCCCGCGTTTGGCGCTAGGCAGTGCCAGTAGAACGTGTGGTTCCAGATCTGTGCTGCGTTGTTAAATACGCCACCAGTAGAAGTCTTGATGATCTCTTCTAGTGTTTTGCCTTCGAACTCAGTACCAGGGATAAGACCGTTTAGCTTAACAACGTAAGTGTTGTGGTGCTTACCGTGGTGGAAATCTAGAGTCTCTGCAGAGATGTGTGGTTCTAGTGCGTCTTTCGCGTAAGGAAGAGCTGGTAGTTCAAATGCCATTGCTCGATTCTCCATAGATATGAAAGGGTTACCTTTCGATTGCTTCCAGTGTTTTTATTTATATGTAGTCGTTACGACTGACTTGAAAAGTATTTTAGCAAGTTTTTACTTTATTAAAACCCCGATATGAAAATATTTTAAGAGGAAAGGGGTAAAGACTTACTAATTATATGGTTTTTATTCTGTGTTTATTGAGTAGAATGTGGCAATAATTAAAGTTCACGTCCATGAATGAGGAAGCGATGGAAACTATCGATAAAATCAAACAGCAGATCTCTGAAAACGCAATCCTGCTGTACATGAAAGGATCACCGAAACTACCTAGCTGTGGTTTCTCTTCTCAAGCAGCACAAGCTCTAATGGCATGTGGTGAGAAGTTCGCTTACGTAGACATTCTACAAAACCCAGATATCCGCGCTGAGCTACCAAAATACGCTCAATGGCCTACATTCCCACAACTGTGGGTTGAAGGTGAGCTGATCGGTGGTTGTGACATCATTTTGGAAATGTTCCAAAAAGGTGAACTTCAGCCTCTTATCAAAGAAGCTGCGGCACGCGTTGAAGGTGACGCTGAGTAATTCGTAAATACTTACATTTGGCGATAGAATACAAAGGAGCCGCATTGGCTCCTTTTTCTTTTTTAGGTTAGTGGAATGAACTTGAAGCTTTACTACGTACATGATCCAATGTGCAGCTGGTGTTGGGGCTACAAACCAACCATCGAAAAATTGAAGCAGCAACTGCCAGGTGTGATTCAGTTTGAGTATGTTATGGGTGGGCTTGCGCCAGATACTAATCTGCCGATGCCTCCGGAAATGCAGCAAAAGATTGAACAGATTTGGAAGCAAATCGAAAGTCAGCTTGGTACCAAGTTTAACTACGATTTCTGGACGTTGTGTACACCAGTACGTAGTACTTACCAATCTTGCCGTGCAGTTATCGCTGCAGGTTTCCAAGACTCTTATGAGCAAATGCTGGAAGCGATTCAGCACGCTTACTATTTACGTGCGATGCCTCCTCATGAAGAAGCAACCCATCTGCAACTCGCAAGAGAGATTGGCTTAAACGTTCAACAGTTTAAGAATGATATGGATGGCACTTTGCTGGAAGGTGTTTTCCAAGACCAACTCAGTCTTGCAAAGAGCTTGGGTGTTAGTTCTTACCCGAGTTTGGTACTGCAAATTAACGACGCTTACTTCCCGATTGAAGTGGACTATTTGTCGACAGAAAATACGTTGAAGCTTATCCGCGAGCGCATCATCGACAACATGCCAGCGCAGTAAACTGAAACTGGTTTTCAAAGCCCAAATAACAAAAAGCCGCTCAATGAGCGGCTTTTTCGTAACGAATTGTATCCATTTAAATGATGCGACTACAGCACCATTGCAGCAATCCAACCGAAGATGATCAAAGGGATGTTGTAGTGGATAAATGTCGGCACTACGGTTTCCCAGATGTGCTCGTGCTGACCATCTGCGTTTAGACCCGATGTTGGACCTAACGTTGAATCAGAAGCCGGAGAGCCTGCATCACCTAGTGCTGCTGCTGTACCTACTAGTGCGATTGTCGCCATCGGTGAGAAACCAAATGCTAGTGAAAGCGGCACATAGATAGTTGCAAGGATTGGAATCGTAGAGAACGATGAGCCGATACCCATTGTTACCAACAGACCAACGATCAGCATTAATAGTGCTGCAAGAGGCTTGTTGTCACCGATGCTGGTTGATAGCGATTGTACAAGCGTCTCAACGCCGCCGGTTTGCTTCATTACTGCAGCGAAACCTGCCGCCGCAATCATGATGAAGCCAATCATTGCCATCATGTGTACACCTTTAGTGAACACGTCGTGCGTCTCTTTCCATGCGATAACACCACCGAAAGTGAACACCATGAAGCCAGCTAGTGCACCGATGATCATTGAGCCCGTGTATAGCTGTACGCTTAGCGCAGCAAGAATACCTAAGCCTGCAACCACAATATGTTTTTTGTTTAGCTTCTCTTCAGATTCTTGAACAACGGTCAGTTCAGTTTCTTTGTATTCACGAGGCTTACGGTAGCTAAAGAAGATTGCAGTTAGAAGACCAAACAACATACCCGCGCCCGGCAACAGCATTGCCGTTGGAACTTGGCTTGCCACGACATCTGTTAGACCATTGTCATGTAAGTTCTTCAATAGGATGTTGTTTAGGAAGATGCCACCAAAACCTATTGGTAGAACCATGTATGGCGTGATCAAACCAAAGGTAAGCACACAAGCAACCAAACGACGGTCCAGCTTCAGCTTAGCGAATACGCCCAAAAGAGGTGGAATCAAAATTGGAATGAAGGCGATATGTACCGGAATCACGTTTTGAGATGACATGGTAACAAGTACAAGAGCAACCAATACTGCGTATTTTAGACCCGTAGTCGACGCAGAGCTCTCTTTACCATTTAGGCGCTTAATTACGCTTTTTGCCAGAAGGTCAGTGATGCCAGAGCGAGAAATCGCAACAGCGAAAGTGCCTAGCATTGCGTAGCTTAGCGCGATAGTCGCACCGCCACCCAGACCACTTTCAAATGCAGCAACGGTATCCCCAAGGCTCATGCCTGCAACAAGGCCACCAACGATGGCACTAAACGTGAGGGCAACCACCACGTTTACGCGCATCAATGCTAACACGAGCATGACGCACACAGATATAACGACAGGATTCATACTTTTCCTAATATGTTGTGTTTACTTATTATTCTTCGTCTACAAGCGGCCAACCGCCTAGGGCCTTCCATTTGTTGACGATGCCACAGAATAACTCTGCAGTTTGTTGTGTATCGTAGAGGGCTGAGTGTGCCTCACGATTGTCGAATTCCATCCCTGCTGCTTTACATGCTTTAGCGAGAACAGTTTGACCATAAGCAAGCCCACTTAATGTTGCGGTATCAAAAGTGGCAAATGGATGGAAAGGGACTCTTTTAAGTTTACAGCGTTCATTCGCTGCATTAACAAAACCTAAGTCGAAAGCGGCGTTGTGTGCAACCATGATGGCACGCGAACAGTCTGCTGCTTTTTGTTCTTTGCGAATCAGTTTGTAGATTTCTTTAAGTGCTTCTTGTTCGGAAACTGCACCGCGAAGAGGGCTGAATGGGTCACGAATACCATTAAACTCCAGCGCTTCTTTTTCTAAGTTCGCGCCTTCAAAAGGTTCGATATGAAAATGAATGGTTGAGGCAGGATGCAGATCGCCATTTTCATCCATACTTAGGGTGACGGCGCAGATTTCTAAAAGTGCATCAGTTTGAGCATTGAAACCTGCGGTCTCAACGTCTACTACCACTGGAAAATAACCACGAAAACGCTTTTTCAGGGTTAGAGCTTCATTTTCTATTGTCATGTTGGCTTATATTTGTGTGACGAAGGCTGCATTATTGCAGATTCTACCGATGAGAAAAACCGCAATTTGGGAGAAATGTAGAATTCTACTCCCCATTAACCAGTGAGGGTTATAACCAAAAACAAGGGGGTCGGTCACCTGTTATTCTCGTGATGTTATTTACCATTTTATACCCAAGTCATTCTCGTTGAAGCAAGCATCTCGATGTTACTTGGGTATATGCACTTGCCAAAGTGAGCGTTAACTCCTTATAACCACTTGTAAATTCCATGTTGGCGGGATTTTTGCATTGTTTTGCATGTTTTCAATTGATTCAAGTAAGTGGCAATAGACTGCCGTTTGAGAGATGTACCTAGATGAATAAATGGCTAGTAACCAGTGGTATCGTGATGTCTTTGCTTAGCGCAAACAGTTTTGCGTCGATGGGCAAGCGTTATGTCGCCACACCGCAACAATCACAGTGGGAGATGGTGATGAATACGCCATTGGAGTGCCAACTTGTGCATCCTATCCCTGGGTTTGGTGATGCGGTATTTTCGTCTCGTGCGAGTAAAAAGATAAACTTGGATTTTGAGCTGAAGATGCGTCGACCTATGGGTGAAACACGTAATGTCAGTTTGATTTCTATGCCTCCTCCATGGCGTCCCGGCGAGCATGCTGATCGCATTACTAACCTCAAGTTCTTCAAACAGTTTGATGGTTATGTTGGTGGGCAAACCGCTTGGGGCATTCTTTCTGAGTTAGAAAAGGGACGTTACCCAACGTTTAGCTACCAAGATTGGCAGAGTCGGGATCAGCGTATTGAAGTGGCGTTGTCATCGGTACTATTTCAGAACAAATACAACGCGTTTAGTGACTGTATTTCTAACTTGTTGAAGTACAGCTTCGAGGATATTGCGTTTACGATCCTTCATTATGAACGCCAAGGGGATCAGCTCACCAAAGCATCGAAGAAACGCTTATCGCAAATCGCAGATTATGTGCGTCACAATCAAGATATCGATTTGGTGCTGGTGGCGACTTACACCGATTCAACTGACGGTAAGAGCGCAAGTCAAAGCTTATCGGAGCGACGTGCTGAATCGCTGCGTACTTACTTTGAGTCTCTTGGTTTATCTGGTGATCGGATTCAGGTCCAAGGTTATGGTAAGCGTCGCCCGATCGCAGACAATGGCTCACCAATTGGCAAAGATAAAAACCGTCGTGTAGTGATTTCACTTGGGCGAACTCAGGTTTAATCTGACATTTGACACAATAAAAAACGCCAGAGAACAAACTCTGGCGTTTTTGTAGCTATTTGACGTTGTTTGAATACTATTGTTAATCGTATTGGCTTATTGCCGAAAATTAGTTGAGTCGGAACTTGGCGATAATCTCACAATTCGTCGCGGTATCAATCTTCTCAACTTGTTTGGCAATCGTTGGATTTGGATGGCGTTTCATAAAGTCAATCAAGGCTTTTGTACAGCATCCAATTGAATCAATAAAGCTTGCGCAATCTTTGTTTGGACACTGAGGGATCAGTGTCAGTACTTTTTCAGACGCTAACTGAAGGTATTTGAGCTCGTACTCTGTATCACCTGCCCAACGCCAAAACTGAGCTAGGTTGTGGCATGAAATCACCGAAATCAATAGTCTCTCATCGGCTTCTATTTCCACGCATTCGCTAATATCTTCACTCAGGCTAAGGGCTTGCTGGTAATGAAGAATGCTGCGAACAGGGTCATCTAGTTGAAGTGCTGTATCGGCTAGAAGTGTGTGTTTTTCCCATTCACTGATCATTATCGTTATCCCACATATCGATGTTGCTGACAAATCTAAACGATAACCATTATCAAGTAAAGCAATTTGTTTATAAACAACAGGCAGGTCTCAGACCTGCCTGCAACAACATGATATGTTTCAATAGAGAAAGGGATTAACCTTCTAAACCTGCCGAAGCTTGTTTATTTTGAATCAGTTCTACCATGTAACTATCGGGGTCTTTGACAAAAGCGATGTGGGTTGTACCGCCTTTAACTGGACCCGGCTCACGAGTTACGTTCCCACCTGCCGCTTTGATCGCGTCACACGTTGAGTAAATATCGTCTACACCGATCGCAATGTGACCAAATGCAGAGCCTAGGTCATACTCAGTTGTGCCCCAGTTGTACGTTAGTTCAATGACAGCACCTTGAGACTCATCTCCGTAGCCAAGAAATGCAAGGGTGTATTCGTACTCTTTATTTTCATTGGTACGAAGCAATTGCATGCCCATTACTTCAGTGTAGAACTTGATAGATTTGTCTAAGTCACCCACGCGCAGCATGGTGTGAAGAATTCGACCGTTTGACATTTTTTTGCTCCTAGCGATTGTTTCAGACAGGGTTATTCGTCTGGATACACTTTATCTTTGAATTCACACAGGTCTTCGATGATACAACTACCACAACGCGGCTTTCGTGCAACACAGGTGTAGCGACCATGAAGGATCAGCCAATGGTGTACATCAAGCTTAAACTCTTTTGGCACCACTTTAAGAAGTTTTTCTTCCACATCGTCGACAGTTTTGCCCATCGCAAACTTTGTACGGTTCGAAACACGATAGATATGCGTATCTACCGCAATTGTTGGCCAACCGAATGCGGTGTTCAGTACAACGTTAGCTGTTTTACGACCCACTCCGGGTAACGCTTCAAGCGCTGCGCGATCTTCTGGCACTTCACCGTTGTGTTTTTCGAGCAGGATCTTACAAGTCTTAATGGTGTTTTCGGCTTTTGAGTTAAACAGACCGATGGTTTTGATGTATTCCTTTAAACCATCGACGCCCAAATCAAGAATGCCCTGTGGTGTGTTGGCAACTGGGTAGAGTTTATCTGTTGCTTTGTTCACACTTACGTCTGTCGCTTGCGCAGAAAGTAGTACGGCGATAAGGAGTTCAAACGGAGTGCTCCAATTGAGCTCCGTTTGAGGATTAGGATTGTTTTCTCTTAATCGTTCGAGAATTTCAATTCTTTTGACTTTGTTCATTGCTGACTTCCAAACCCGTCTTTGCGGTTTATGAAAAAGGCCCTACGAGTGGTAGAGCCTTGATTTTAGAATTTTTACATTATGCGTTAGTTACGCGAGCACGCTCAATGGCTGGTTTTTCTTCTTTTGGCTGACGTGCCTGAATTGAGCTATCGATAACATTTTTCAACGCTATCAAAAGTCCTACCCCGATGAAAGCGCCTGGTGGTAATAATGCAAGTAGGAAGCTGCTATCGAAGTGGAATACTTGAATGCGCAGTGCTGCAGCCCAATCGCCAAGGAGTAGGTCTGCACCATCAAACAGGGTGCCATTACCGATAAGTTCACGCATTGCGCCAAGTACAACCAGTACAGTTGTCATTCCCAGACCCATCCAAAAACCATCTAGTGCTGCTGGCAGTGGATCATTTTTAGATGCGTAAGCTTCCGCACGACCAATGATAATACAGTTGGTTACGATCAGAGGAATGAAAATACCAAGAGATAGATACAAGCCGTAGGCATAAGCATTCATGAGCAGTTGAACGCAAGTTACCAAAGAAGCAATGATCATAACGAAAACGGGAATACGGATTTCTTTTGGTACGTAGTTACGAATCAGTGAAACCGTCACGTTCGAACCGACAAGCACCAACAAAGTCGCAATACCCAAACCAAGCGCGTTGGTAATGGTGGAAGAAACCGCAAGTAGAGGACACAAACCCAGAAGTTGCACTAGGGCTGGGTTATTACTCCACATGCCGTTTTTCATTAGCAGTTTATTTTCACTCATGGTTGCCTCCTGCGCAGTCTAGGGGCTGGTTCAGAATCTCATCACGAGATTTATTAACATAGTTTACCGTGTTTCTTACCGCTTTCACTACCGCGCGAGGGGTAATCGTAGCACCAGTGAACTGATCGAAATCGCCACCATCTTTACGAACGCGCCAAGAATTCCAGTTACTTTCTGTCACTTGTTTACCCGTGAAACTCAAAATCCAGTCGGTAACACGTAAATCGATTTTATCGCCCAACCCCGGTGTTTCTTGATGGCTTAGGATACGAGTACCAAGGATCTTGCCTTGGTTATCGATGCCAGTGATGATTTTGATTTCACCGTTGTAGCCATCTGGAGCGATGGATTCAATCGCCATTGCCGTTGGTTGACCATCTTTAGTTGCGATGTAAGTTGGCATCGCTCGAACCGTACCTAGATCGGGCGCTGACACCATCGTACACGCTGTAACAAGATTGTTGTCATGCATTTCTTCCGGAATCACTTGGTTAAGAACCGACAGCAATTGCTTTTGTTCCTGAAGTTTAATTTGATCTTTTGTTAGGTACTGAGTCAGTGCCACAAGACCGGTTGTAGCACAAGCGAAGATCGCAAGTGTCAGACCATTTTTTCTAATAGCGGTTAACATGTTTACCTCAGTGACCGTAAGTTCTTGGTTTGGTGTAGTAGTCGATCAACGGTACACACATATTGGCAAGCAGAACGGCAAAGGCAACGCCATCTGGGAAACCGCCCCAACTACGAATAATAAATACCAATGCACCAATAAGCGCACCAAAAATCAAACGACCTTTCACGGTAGTGGATGCTGATACAGGATCAGTTGCGATAAAGAATGCGCCCAACATCGTAGCACCCGAAAGTAGGTGGAAGATTGGTGAAGCAGTTTCTCCTGGTGTGATTAAGCTAAATACTGTGCTAAACAGCGCCAAACTGCCTAGGAAGCCAACAGGAATGTACCATTGGATGATGCGCTTTTTGATCATAACCAGTCCACCGACTAAGTAAGCAAGGTTTACCCATTGCCAACCGATACCAGCAAGACCACCAAACATAGGTTGTGATAGTACTTCACTTGGTGTCGCACCAGTGTGGATACCGGTTTTAAATGCGTCTAATGGGGTTGCCATTGTCACGCCATCCACTCCAGCGCGAACTTGTTGTAGTGACAAGCCATCAAAATCATAACCAGTGAAGATCAGAGATAACGCGTCTGCAAAACTAACGTGCTCAGACATCAATGAAACAGGTGCGCTCCAACTTGTCATCTGGACAGGGAAGGAGATAAGTAGCACCACGTAGGCGACCATCGCTGGGTTAAATAGGTTTTGACCAATACCGCCGTATAGGTGCTTCGCGATCACGATGGCAAAAATCAAGCCGATGACCATGATCCACCACGGAGACCATGGTGGGATAGCAACGGCTAATAACCATGCTGTCACGATGGCACTGTTATCACGAAGTGCACGCATTGGTGAACGCTTACGCACAAGCATGACTAGCGCTTCTAGCGACACCGCGACCGCAATAGCGAACACAAGTTGAATGATGGTGCCCCAACCAAAGAAGTAGGTTTGAGCCACTAAGCCAGGAATTGCACACAGCGCTACCCATTTCATCAAATCAGGCGTACTACGACGGCTGTGAGCGTGTGGTGAACTGGCAATAAAAAACGACATTACTCGTTCTCCTCAGTATTGTTCTTATTCGCTTCTTGCTGAGCCTTACGCGCTTTAGCGCGGGCAATGGCAGCGGCAACTGCAGCTTTCTTCGGATCCACTTCTGGCTCTTCAGAAGCTCTTCAGAAGGCGCTTCTTCAACGGATTCAGATTGTGCTTCTTGCTGAGCCTTACGTGCTTTAGCGCGGGCAATGGCAGCGGCAACTGCAGCTTTCTTCGGATCCACTTCTGGCTCTGCAGAAGGCGCTTCTTCAACGGATTCAGCTTGTGACTCTTGCTGAGCCTTGCGTGCTTTCGCACGAGCAATGGCTGCGGCAACAGCGGCTTTTTTCGGATCTTCAGCTTGTTCAGCAGGAGCTTCAGTTTCTACAGGTTCTGTAGAGTTTTCTTGCTTAGCTTTGCGCGCTTTTGCACGAGCAATCGCTGCAGCAACTGCGGCTTTCTTAGGATCTTCCGCTTGTTCTGCAGGTGCTTCCGTTTCTACAGATTCAGTTGATTCTTCTTGCTGAGCTTTGCGCACTTTTGCACGAGCAATGGCAGCAGCAACTGCGGCTTTCTTTGGATCTTCAACTTGCTCTGCAGGCGCTTCCGCTTCAACAGACTCTGTTTGTGCTTCTTGCTGAGCTTTGCGTGCTTTAGCGCGAGCAATGGCTGCGGCAACAGCGGCTTTTTTCGGATCTTCAGCTTGTTCAGCAGGTGCTTCCGTTTCTACAGATTCAGTTGATTCTTCTTGCTGAGCTTTGCGCGCTTTTGCACGAGCAATGGCAGCAGCTACAGCAGCTTTCTTAGGATCACCGCCTTGCTGTTCAGACGTTTCTGATTCTACAGGTTCGGTTGAATCCTCTTGTTGTGCTTTTTTCGCTTTAGCTCTGGCGATAGCTGCCGCGACGGCTGCTTTCTTGTCACCAGCTTCAGCAGGTGTTGATGTGTCTTCTTGCTGAGCTTTCTTGGCTTTTGCACGGGCAATAGCGGCTGCAACTGCAGACTTCTTATCGTCAGCATTATCCTCAGATGTGTCACCTTGCTCTTTTTGTGCTTTACGCTCACGAGCAATACGTTTGCGCTCTTCGCGTAGCTTCGCCATTTCTGAGTTATCAGGTTCTGCTGCGCCAGATTGAGCTGCTGCAGCTTGTTTTGCTTTTGCTTTGGCAATCGCGGCAGCAACCGCTGGTTTCACTGCTGGCTCGGCTTTCGCTTCAGCGTTCTCTTTTTGCGCTTTCACACGAGCGATCGCTGCTGCAATCGCATCGTCACCACCAGATGCTTTCATGTCTTTACGACGATCATCCGCGGCTTTCTTGAAGCGATTCTCACGTTCTGCTTTTTCGCGTTCCATACGCGCTTTTTTCTCTTCAAAGCGCAGTTTAGCTCGTTCAGCGGCTGCCGCTTCTTGAGCGCGAGTACGGATTTCAGCTTTCGCTTGACGATAATATTGAACCAGTGGAATCTCACTTGGACACACAAATGCACACGCACCACATTCAATACAGTCTTTTAAGTTCAGCTCTTCCAGCTTGTCGTATTCTTGGCTTTTCGCATACCACTGGAGCTGCTGTGGCAGTAGTGACGCAGGGCATGCCTCAGCACATTGGCTACAACGAATGCATTCCATTTCGTGTTGGTCAGAGGCGATCTCACGACGTTTCGGTGCCAGAATACAGTTTGCCGTTTTAGTGATAGGAACCTGAGCGTGAGGTAGGGTAAAGCCCATCATTGGACCACCCATGATCAGACGCTGCAGCTTTTTATCTGCTTTATAGCCAAACTCATCTAAAAGCGCTTGTACTGGCGTACCAAGAAGTGTCCAAACGTTACGTGGTTGTTTGAAGGTTTTACCTGTAAGCGTCACGATGCGATTGACCATAGGTTCGCCATCGATCACTGCACGTTTAATTGAGTATAGAGAACCAACGTTTTGAACCAGGATGCCAATATCTGCAGGGATAGCACCGCTAGGAACTTCTTTATTGGTCAAAATCTTGATGAGCTGCTTCTCACCACCAGAAGGGTATTTGGTTGGGATAACGCGGATCACGATGTCTTTGTTCATCGCCGCTTGTTCCAGTGCTTTGATTGCTGCTGGCTTGTTATCTTCAATACCGATGATGGTCAGTTTTGGCTTAAGGATATGCTCGACGATCTCGATCCCTTGGATCAATTCGTCAGCATGTTCTTGCATGAGTTTGTCATCGGCGGTGATGTAAGGCTCACATTCGGCTGCGTTGACGATAAGAATTTCGGTACGTGCGATACCCGATTGGATCTTCTTAGCAGTAGGGAAGCCTGCGCCACCCATGCCAGAGATACCAGCAAGGCGAATCACATCGATTAACGCATCAGCGGATTCTTGAGTGTAATCGGCAACGGGCGTTTTCTCACACCAAGCATCGTTACCATCAGGTGTAATCACTGCGCACAGTTCGCTCAAACCCGATGGGTGAGCAACGGTTCGTGGCTCAATAGCCGTCACTTGACCGGAAGTTGGTGCATGAACAGGAACGGTAAAGCCACTGTCTGACGCCGTTAGCTGTTGACCTTTCAACACGGTGTCACCAACAGCAATTA
This sequence comes from Vibrio sp. MMH1-50, assembly GCF_022347645.1. Classification (NCBI taxonomy): domain Bacteria; kingdom Pseudomonadati; phylum Pseudomonadota; class Gammaproteobacteria; order Vibrionales; family Vibrionaceae; genus Vibrio; species Vibrio sp. MMH1-50. The sequence continues at coordinate 147,541 of NZ_JAKRGG010000010.1, read as the reverse complement.
GTAGATTACCTGCTTTACCGATGTGTTGTTTCAGAGGTAGGACGATTTCCGACGGAATGGCTGCATGAACCAATTCAGTTTTGTTGGATTGCTTTTTGTTTTCTGCCGGATGCACGCCGCCTGGGAAATCCCATAGCGAACCAGTACGAATTTGTTCAATCAAAGACAACATACGAAACCTTATTTAATTGAATCAGTCACGTTCGCTGCGTTGGCAGCATCCGTAATGTTAACCACTGGAATAGCGTTAAGCTTCCACTTCCAGCTCTCTGTGGTGGTTTCCACAGGAATCATTTCAATACAGTCAGTTGGACAAGGAGCAACGCACAAGTCACAACCGGTACACTCGTCTTTGATAACGGTATGAAGGGCTTTAGTACCACCAACAATCGCATCGACAGGACACGCTTGAATACACTTGGTACAACCGATACACATGTCTTCATGGATGAAAGCAACGGTTTTGACTTTGTTGTCGAGGTCGTGTGCCGACTCTTCCGCTTCGACACCCATCAAATCCGCCAGTTTTTCAATGGTCGCTTGACCTCCTGGGGGACACTTGTTGATTTGATCGCCGTTAGCAATCGCTTCTGCGTATGGACGACAACCTGGGTAGCCACACTGACCGCACTGAGTTTGAGGAAGAATAGAATCGATTTGATCGACGATTGGGTCGGCTTCTACTTTGAAGCGAATCGACGCAAAACCGAGTATGGCCCCAAATACAGCGGCAAGCGCTGCAAGGGCAATGATCGCAATTAAAATAGTACTCATTGGTCTACTTCACCAAACCAGTAAAGCCCATGAAGGCAAGAGACATAAGACCTGCGGTGATCATTGCAATCGAAGCACCTTTAAATGGTACAGGTACGTCAGCTGCAGCAATACGTTCACGCATTGAGGCAAATAGGATCAATACCAAAGAGAAGCCAACTGCCGCACCAAAACCATAAATGATCGATTCAATGAAGTTGTGGTTTTCATTGATGTTAAGCAGGGCAACACCCAAAACAGCACAGTTCGTTGTAATCAATGGTAGGAAGATACCCAACAGACGATAAAGCGTCGGGCTGGTTTTGTGCACGACCATTTCGGTGAACTGTACAACAACAGCGATCACCAAAATAAAGCTCATGGTTCGTAGATATTCGATGCCCAGTGGACGTAAAACATAGCTTTCCACTAAGTATGCACACACAGACGCGAGCGTTAGTACAAAAGTTGTAGCTAAGCCCATGCCAATTGCTGTTTCCAGTTTTTTAGACACGCCCATAAAAGGACACAAGCCCAAAAACTTCACCAGTACAAAGTTGTTCACCAGCACAGTGCCGACCAACAACAAAATATATTCGGTCATAGTTATTACGTTCTTAAAATCCGATCCCAATATTATCGTGTTTTGTGACACCAATAACAACCAAAGAACGGTGTGGTTTTATGCACCCGATGGAAAATTATACGTGTATGTGATGTGAGTGGATGGATTAATAAGAAATTGAAAAGTTTGGTGAATGGTTGTTAACAATGGAAAACGCAATTTTCGTCACTGATTTAACGCACGCTTTGCTGGCGGCTCCACTCTTCATTTCTTGGATAAAACGAAATAGAAAATGCTCATACCCCTAATGAGCTAGGGGGATGAGCTAAGGTTAACGTTTCTAGATTGATTTACAGTTTTTCTGTAAAGGTGCGGCTGATAACGTCTTGTTGCTGCTCTCTCGTTAGCGAGTTAAAACGTACTGCGTAACCAGACACTCGAATCGTCAATTGAGGGTATTTTTCAGGATGTTCAACCGCATCTAACAGCATGTCTCGGTTGAGAACATTAACATTGAGATGCTGACCACCCTCAATCGCAATAGCCTCATTGCTTGCTTCATGATGGAAGTACCCATCCATTAGCGCCGCAAGGTTCCTCTTCTGGCTTGACTCATCTTTACCTAATGCATTGGGTACAATTGAGAAGGTGTAAGAAATGCCATCTTTCGCGTAAGCAAACGGCAGTTTGGCAACCGAAGCTAACGAAGCAACCGCTCCTTTTTCATCACGACCATGCATTGGGTTTGCACCTGGACCAAACGGCATACCTGCGCGGCGACCATCTGGCGTGTTACCCGTTTTTTTGCCGTAAACCACGTTAGATGTGATGGTTAGGATCGACTGAGTTGGCACAGCTTCACGATAAGTGTGCATCTTCTGAATTTTTGTCATGAAGCGCTCTACTAGATCACAAGCGATGTCATCAACGCGTGGATCATTGTTACCGAATTTCGGGTAGTCGCCTTCGATTTCAAAATCAACGGCGATGCCATTCTCGTCGCGAATCGGTTTCACTGTTGCGAATTTGATTGCAGCTAAAGAGTCTGCCACCACAGATAGACCCGCAATACCACACGCCATGGTTCGATGTACGTCACGATCCATCAGTGCCATTAATGACGCTTCGTAGCTGTAACGGTCATGCGAGTAATGGATGATGTTCAACGCAGTGACATATTGAGTCGCTAACCATTCCAACATGTTATCGAAGCGCGGCATTAGTGCGTCAAAGTCGAGAATTTCATCTTGAACTTTTTCTACAGATGGACCTACTTGCGCTTTAGATTTCTCGTCTATGCCGCCGTTGATTGTGTATAGCAGCGCTTTTGCAAGGTTGGCTCGTGCGCCAAAGAACTGCATGTGTTGACCAACAATCTGTGGACTCACGCAACAAGCTATCGCGTAATCGTCGTTATTGAAATCTGGGCGCATCAGATCGTCATTTTCGTACTGAACGGAAGACGTATCAATTGACACTTTTGCTGCGTATTGCTTAAACGTCTCTGGTAATTGCTCTGACCAAAGGATCGTCATGTTTGGCTCTGGTGCTGGTCCCATGGTATGCAATGTATGCAAGTAGCGGAATGTCGTTTTAGTTACGAGCGTGCGACCATCTACCCCCATCCCAGCCATGGCTTCTGTTGCCCAGATTGGGTCGCCAGAAAACAATGAATCGTATTCTGGTGTACGGAGGAAGCGAACCATGCGCAATTTCATGATGAAGTGGTCGATCATCTCTTGCGCTTGTGATTCATCAATCAAACCATTTGCGATATCGCGTTCTAGGTAAACGTCTAAGAAGGTTGATGTACGACCCAATGACATTGCAGCGCCATTTTGTGATTTAACCGCCGCTAGGTAGCCAAAGTAGGTAAATTGAATCGCTTCTTGTGCTGTTTTTGCGGGTAGCGACATATCAATGCCGTATTTCAGACCCATTTGACGAATGTCTTCAAGTGCTTGAACTTGATCGGCAATCTCTTCACGCAGGCGAAGTGTCTTTTCAAGATCACTGCCACGCTCTAGGAAAGTTTGTGTTGAGTTGTATTGCTCTTTTTTATCTGCTTTTAAGAATTCGATACCGTAAAGGGCGATACGTCGGTAATCACCGATGATACGTCCACGACCATAAGCATCTGGAAGACCAGTAATGATGCCTGATTTACGACACGCTAGGATCTCTTTGGTGTACAGATCGAAACACGCTTTGTTGTGAGTTTTGCGGTATTCGGTGAAGATCTTTTCTACGGTTGGGTCTAGCTCTCGACCGTACACTTCGCACGAGTTTTTCACCATACGAATGCCGCCATTGGCGATAATGGCACGTTTGAGTGGCTGTTCGGTTTGTAAGCCAACGATCTTTTCTAAATCTTTGTTGATGTAACCCGCATCGTGAGAAGTAATCGTTGATGGCAGATCGGTATCGAAATCAACAGGCGCGTGTGTGCGGCTTTCTTGTTTAATGCCTTCAAGCACTTGGTTCCACAATCCTGACGTAGATTCACTTACCTCAGCTAAGAAGGACTCGTCTCCTTCATAAGGGGTGTAGTTTTTTTGGATGAAGTCACGAGTGTTGACAGCATTTTGCCATTCACCAGCAGCGAATCCAGTCCATGCGTCAAGCATATCAGTCGTCGGAATAGTCATTAGTAAATCCCTAAGTTATTGATAAATAGAATGGAGGCGACGAGTAGGCCGGAACCATTCTTAACCCTTTCAATCGTATGGATTTACTATCTATGAGTAAAATGAATGCTTTTCATTTTTTAAATGATTAAAATGCATTAATTTTTGAATCATAGGCTTATGGTTATCTTTTGCTTTCAGAACCACACATTTAATGCTTGGTATCGTGAATTTATCGGCGAATTAAAAGTAAAACAGAGTAATGAGCAGATTTGCCGTCATTCGAATTAGGAAGAAGCGGTGTGTATGAAGAGATTGTGTAACTGTATTTACTAAGCTTATTTGTGCTGAGATTCTAGGGGAGCAGATACGAAAAAGCCGCGTCTTTCGACACGGCTTTGTCTGGAATTTGGCTCCTCCTGCTGGATTCGAACCAGCGACCTGCGGATTAACAGTCCGTCGCTCTACCGACTGAGCTAAGGAGGAATTGCTTTGCTTGAAAGCGGGTCGAATCTTACCGAGCACCTATATTTCTGTCAACACCTAAAAAACACATTTCTAGTAAAAAATAATGGAATTTTATCTTTACTTTCTTGTAATCCTTGCCAGTAAAGGGCTGGAGTTACTTATCCACCAAATTTGTGGATAACTATGTTGATGAGATCTGAGTAAAGAACTTTTATATGCAACAGTGTTGTTTTGTTTTGAATTTTTAAGCAGAAATAGGCACTGAATAAGCAAATAAAACAGTGATTTATTTAGATTGACGCAGAATTAGTTAAAGTGGATAAAATTTAGCCTTTTGGGGATAAAGGATAATATTAGGTCTTTCTGGGGAAAAGTTGTGGAAATTAAATTGTGATGATTTGGGGAGTATCACCAAGTAGGGCGAAAGACTATAACAGAGTCACCAGACTAAGGCTAGATCAAAATAGAGAAAGCACAAAAATTAGTAACAATGAGCTATAAATCTAAAATAGACGTAGATTTCATCTAATAAGGTGTATATATATACAGCCAAAGTGCAGTAAATTTGAGGAAGGGTATGAGTAAAGTTTATGAACTGGTCTCTGAGTATCAACCATCTGGTGATCAGCCAACCGCTATCAAACAGTTATTGGAAGGGTTAGACGCAGGTCTTGCTCATCAGACGCTATTGGGTGTAACTGGCTCAGGTAAAACATTCACGTTGGCAAATGTGATTGCGCAAGCGCAGCGTCCTGCCATCCTCCTTGCACCCAACAAAACGCTGGCAGCTCAGCTGTATGGTGAGATGAAAGCCTTCTTCCCAAATAATGCCGTAGAGTACTTCGTCTCTTACTATGATTACTACCAACCCGAAGCATACGTTCCAACGACGGACACCTTTATTGAAAAGGATGCTTCAGTTAACGCTCATATTGAGCAAATGCGTTTATCGGCCACTAAAGCCTTACTAGAACGCAAAGATGCGATCATCGTAGCGTCGGTATCGGCTATTTATGGTTTGGGTGATCCGGAATCGTATCTGCAAATGATGTTGCACCTGCGTCGTGGAGATGTGATTGATCAGCGTGATATGCTGCGCCGTCTTGCAGAGTTGCAATATTCTCGCAATGACGTTGCATTCGAACGTGGTCAGTTCCGCGTTCGTGGTGAAGTGATTGATATCTTTCCGGCAGAATCAGACCAAGATGCGGTCCGTGTCGAAATGTTTGATGATGAAGTGGATTGCATTAGCGTATTCGACCCTCTGACTGGAGTGGTGAAACAGCGTGACTTACCACGTTATACCATCTATCCAAAGACTCACTATGTGACCCCGCGTGAGCGTATCCTTGATGCGATTGAAAGCATCAAAGATGAGCTTGAAGTTCGCAAGAAGCAGTTGCTAGATAACAACAAGCTTCTAGAAGAACAACGCATCAGCCAACGAACTCAGTTCGATATTGAGATGATGAACGAGCTAGGCTTCTGTTCAGGTATCGAAAACTACTCCCGTTACTTAAGTGGTCGAGCGGAGGGTGAGCCGCCCCCAACACTATTCGATTACTTACCTCATGATGGTTTACTGATCATCGACGAATCGCACGTTACAGTTCCACAAATTGGTGCGATGTATAAAGGTGACCGTTCGCGTAAAGAGACGTTGGTGGAGTTTGGCTTCCGTTTACCTTCAGCATTGGATAACCGTCCGATGAAGTTTGAAGAATTTGAGGCGATTTCTCCACAGACGATATTTGTATCAGCGACACCAGGTAACTACGAGCTGGAAAAATCAGCCGATGAGATTGCTGATCAGGTTGTACGCCCAACGGGTCTGCTCGATCCGGAATTGGAAGTACGTCCGGTATCGACTCAGGTTGATGACTTATTGTCTGAAATTCGCATTCGAGCGGCGAAAGATGAGCGTGTTCTGGTGACGACGTTAACCAAGCGTATGGCAGAAGACTTGACCGAATACCTTCACGAGCACGATGTGAAAGTTCGATACCTTCACTCAGATATCGACACCGTTGAGCGTGTAGAAATTATTCGCGACCTTCGTTTAGGTGAGTTCGACGTGTTGGTAGGGATCAACTTGTTGCGAGAAGGTCTCGATATGCCCGAAGTATCGCTGGTGGCGATCTTGGATGCAGATAAAGAAGGCTTCTTGCGTTCAGAGCGTTCATTGATTCAGACCATTGGGCGTGCAGCTCGTAACATCAAAGGAAAAGCGATTCTTTACGCAGATTCGATCACTAAATCGATGAAGAAAGCAATGGACGAAACGGACCGTCGTCGTGAGAAGCAAAAGGCATATAACGCAGAGATGGGCATTGAGCCTCAAGCCTTGAAGCGCAATATCAAAGACATTATGGAGCTGGGGGATATCACTAAGTCCAAACGTCAACGGAACACTAAACAAGTTCCGTTATCGAAAGTGGCAGAGCCTTCGCAAACCTACGAAATTATGTCTCCACAGCAGTTGGAGAAAGAGATCAGTCGTCTAGAAGCGGCGATGTACCAACATGCTCAAGATCTGGAATTTGAATTAGCAGCGCAAAAGCGTGACGAGATTGAGAAGTTACGCGAGCAGTTCATCGCTAACAGTTGATTGATTGCTTCATTCCATGCCCAAGTGTTTGTGTTTACATAAATTGCTTGGGCACTTTCTTTCCCCTTACTGAACAGACAAAAAAGAAGCCAATAGGCAGTCGGATCTATTGGCTCGTTTTGTGAACATATCGTTCACTAACAACGTCAGTTGGCTAGGTGACCCGAGGGGTCATTAGTTTAAGAGCATGGTTTGTGCCATAATTTAACCTGTTGATATTCGGTTTAGTTTATTTAGAATACCCACAATCTTACGAATGATTATTTGCAAAATGCAAAGCGTAATGCGATTATTATTTAAAACACAACAAAAAATCGGCTAGGCTATGCAACAAATAACAGAAGGTCAAAAGTCTCGTTATCTACTAATGGTAGAAGACACCGCATCTGTCGCGGCATTGTACCGTTCTTACCTAACGCCACTCGGCATCGATATCAATATTGTTGGTACAGGCAGAGACGCAATCGAAAGTCTGAACCACCGTATTCCTGATCTTATTCTGCTCGATCTTCGTCTACCTGATATGACGGGGATGGATGTATTGCACGCAGTGAAGAAAAGTCATCCAGACGTGCCAATTATCTTTATGACTGCCCATGGCTCTATCGATACTGCGGTAGAAGCAATGCGTCATGGTTCTCAAGATTTCTTAATTAAACCATGTGAAGCTGACCGTTTACGCGTCACGGTAAATAATGCGATCCGTAAAGCTACCAAGCTTAAAAATGAAGCGGATAATCCGGGCAACCAAAATTACCAAGGCTTTATCGGCAGTAGCCAAACCATGCAGCAGGTTTACCGCACTATTGACTCGGCGGCGAGCAGTAAAGCAAGTATTTTCATCACGGGTGAAAGTGGTACTGGTAAAGAGGTGTGTGCCGAGGCAATTCACGCAGCAAGCAAACGTGGTGATAAGCCGTTTATCGCCATTAACTGTGCTGCCATCCCTAAAGATCTGATTGAGAGCGAGTTATTTGGTCACGTAAAAGGTGCATTTACTGGCGCGGCAAATGACCGACAAGGTGCGGCTGAGCTTGCTGACGGTGGCACTTTGTTTCTTGATGAGCTTTGTGAGATGGACCTAGACCTCCAGACAAAGTTACTAAGATTCATTCAAACGGGGACGTTCCAAAAAGTCGGTTCTTCGAAGATGAAGAGTGTGGACGTACGTTTTGTTTGCGCAACGAACCGCGACCCTTGGAAGGAAGTGCAAGAAGGGCGTTTTCGTGAAGACTTGTACTATCGTTTGTACGTGATCCCATTGCACCTTCCACCGCTGCGTGAGCGTGGCGAAGATGTAATTGAGATTGCTTATTCGTTGCTTGGTTATATGTCTCACGAAGAAGGCAAAAGCTTCATCCGCTTCTCGCAAGAGGTGATTGATAGGTTCAATAGTTATGAATGGCCGGGTAACGTTCGTCAGTTGCAAAACGTACTGCGCAACATTGTGGTATTGAACAACGGCAAAGAGATTACGTTAGACATGCTGCCACCGCCGTTGAACCAGCCAGTGGTTCGTCAATCGGCATCAAAATTTATTGAACCTGACATTTTGACGGTGTCAGACATTATGCCGCTTTGGATGACTGAGAAAATGGCCATCGAGCAGGCGATTCAAGCGTGTGATGGCAATATTCCACGCGCTGCGGGCTACTTAGATGTCAGCCCATCGACGATTTATCGCAAGTTGCAAGCTTGGAATAGCAGGGACGAAAAACAAAACGTATGAGTATGAACGTATTAAATCAGCAAAAGATTGAAGAGCTGTCTGCTGAGATAGGCAGTGATAATGTGCCCGTTTTGCTTGATATTTTTTTAGGGGAAATGGACACCTATATAACCCGATTATCTGATCTTAAAGGCAATGAGCAATTGATCTATTTGAAAGAGATCAGCCACGCACTCAAAAGCAGTGCCGCAAGCTTTGGTGCAGATCGACTGTGTGATTTGGCTATTGCGATCGACCGAAAAGCGAAGTCGAATCAGTTAGCCGAGCAGGGTGAGGATGCCACAGAAATGCTCGCTTTGCTTGATGTCACACGTGATGCCTATCGCTCTTGGACAAACTAGCGCTTTGTTGACGCTATTCAATGAGCACTAAAACATAAAGCCCTTCCGGTGTGGAAGGGCTTTTTCATTCGATCAAATTGCTCTAGCTGGAGTCGTTTTCTCGATGCGAACTTTCTAGTTCGACGGCAACTGGTTTTCAATCGCAAGTTTGAGCTTGTCTCGATCATGACGCCAATCGCGATTAGTAGAAGCTAACGACTCGGTGACCACATTCCAGTTCTCAAGCACCTCTGGCTCTGTTTCTTCTGCCAATACGACATCAATCTTTCTTCCTTGGCAAGCGCGCTCGCACCACTCGAGTTTTTGCTTCATTGTCATACGCCCAGCAGGACCATACTCTGGACTCAAGTTGGCGACAAAAATCACTTTTGCAGTTTGATTTGCGGCAATAGCTTTACCCAATTCAGGTAGGAGCAGTGGCGGCATAATGCTTGTTAAGAAACTTCCGGGACCAAGAATGATGGCGTCAGCTTCAGCAAGCGCTGTCACAGCTTCTTTGGTTGCGGGAACTTCTGGTGATAAATCGAGACGACGCAAATCGGTATCCATCTCATCGACGTTGGTTTCGCCTGTAACCCATTGCCCATCGACCGATAATGCGGTGAGATCGGAAGGGTGCTCAGACATAGGAAGAATGTTGACGTCGACTTTCAACATATTGCGAATAAGGTTAATCGCTTCTAATGGGCGTACCGATAGGTTATCCAGAGCGGTCAGCATTAGGTTACCTAGGTTGTGTCCGTCGAGTTCGCCAGTACCTTTGAAGCGATATTCGAACATCATGGAACTGATTGATGGTTCAGTGATCAACTGGTTGATACAGTTACGCGTATCACCCCATGCAATACCACCTTGGCAATGGCGAATACGACCGGTTGAACCGCCATTGTCGGTTGTTGCAACAATGCCAGTTGCATTGCTGCCAAAATCTTTTAATGCTGCCAACATACGGCCTAAACCGTGACCACCACCAACTGCGACCACTTTCTTATCGGTGTAGATATTCATTACGTTCTTCTAATAATCTTGTAAAAAACGACTACAATTTAACTTAATGAGTGCCAAAGGGGTACTCACTAAGCGGTAAATTGTGTTTCTAGAGAGTTTTTTATCACTCAAGTCTGGATTCCATTACAAATATTAAGTATTTTACACGGCAAAGCTATCAGGGGTTTACCTCCTCTGGTTGCCATAACTCCGAGCTCACTATGCTAAGTCTAAGGATAGGCGTTTTGAGCCAGTGACATTCTGTCACAAGGGCATAATTGGAAATGATTATGCCTCCCGTGTTTGGAAAGGTGTTCCGTGGCGCAACAATTCGAAGACAAATTTCATCGTAAGTTCTATTACTTGCGTCTGTCTGTGACTGACGTATGTAATTTCAAATGTACCTATTGCCTTCCTGACGGCTACAAGCCATCGGGCAATAAAAACTCGTCTTTTTTATCTCTCCCTGAGATCAAGCGTGTCGTAAGAGCGTTTGCAGATTGTGGTACCTCAAAGGTCCGCATCACAGGTGGTGAGCCGAGTTTACGCAAAGACTTTACTGACATTATCCATTCTGTCGCAACGACGCCTGGCATCAAAAAAGTCGCTACAACGACTAATGGCTACCGCATGGCGAAACAGGTTGCTGATTGGCGTGAAGCTGGGCTGACTAATATTAATGTTAGTGTGGATAGCCTTGACCCCCGCATGTTCCATCAAATTACTGGTGAAAATAAGTTCACTGAGGTGATGAATGGTATCGAGCGCGCATTTGAAGTGGGTTATGAGCAAGTCAAAGTTAACGTGGTGCTGATGAAAGACCTCAACCACAGTGAGTTGCCTGCTTTTCTTAACTGGATTAAAGACCGTCCAATCCAATTGCGTTTTATTGAGTTAATGCAAACAGGAGAAATGGATGAGTTGTTTGCTAAGCACCATGTTTCTGGTGTTGCGATCCGAAATCAATTAATCGCCAACGGTTGGTTACTGAAAGTCCGTTCTCATAATGATGGACCTGCTCAGGTTTTCGTTCATCCTGATTACAAGGGTGAAATTGGTCTTATCATGCCTTATGAAAAAGACTTCTGTGAGAGCTGTAACCGACTTCGTGTCTCGGCTATGGGTAAACTGCATCTTTGTCTGTTCGGTGAACATGGCGTGGAGTTACGTGACCTGTTAGAGCGCGACGAGCAAGAAAGCGAATTGATTGAACGTATTCAGGCACAGTTGCAAACGAAATCCGTAAGTCACTTCTTGCACGATGGCAACACTGGTATGACGCCGCATCTTGCGTCTATCGGCGGTTAACTCCAATCAGATTTCACATCAGGAGCAGACGTGGCTTCTGATGATTTTTCCAGAATCGATACCTTGCGTATCAAAAAGCAAATTAAAGAATAGGTGAACAAATGGGTCACGCTGAAAGCAAATTTCAACCTGCAAACATTGCCGTTCTAACGGTATCTGACACTCGTACTGAAGAAAACGACACCTCTGGTGGTTACCTAGTTGAACACGCGAAGGAAGCTGGTCATAACGTCGTTGATAAGCAAATCGTAATTGACGATATGTACAAGATCCGTGCGATCGTTTCCCAGTGGATTGCGGATGAAAACGTACAAGCAATCATGATCACTGGTGGTACTGGTTTCACTTCACGTGACAGCACTCCAGAAGCGCTTAAGCCTCTATTCGATAAAGAAGTAGAAGGCTTTGGTGAGCTGTTCCGTTTGGTTTCTTATGAAGAAATTGGTACTTCAACCATTCAATCTCGTGCGATTGCTGGTTTCGCTAACCACACTGTTATCTTTGCAATGCCTGGCTCTACAGGTGCGTGCCGCACAGGGTGGACGAAGATCATCAAGCAACAACTAGATGCAAGTCATCGTCCTTGCAACTTTATGCCACACCTATCTGTATAACCTTTCCTAAAAGCGAAGGAAAAACCATGACCCAATTTACACATATCAATGCGTCTGGCGAAGCGAACATGGTCGACGTATCAGCGAAAGCGGAAACGGTTCGTGAGGCGCGTGCAGAAGCATTCGTTCACATGGCACCTGAAACTCTGCAATTGATTGTTTCTGGCCAACATCATAAAGGTGATGTGTTTGCAACCGCACGCATCGCTGGTATTCAAGCGGCAAAAAAAACGTGGGACCTAATTCCACTTTGCCATCCTCTATTGCTTTCGAAAGTAGAAGTACAACTTGAAGCAATTGAAGCTGAGAGCATGGTACGCATTGAATCCGTTTGCAAGCTAGCAGGTAAAACTGGTGTTGAAATGGAAGCGCTAACGGCAGCTTCTGTAGCTGCATTGACGATTTACGATATGTGTAAAGCGGTACAAAAAGACATGGTTATTGGTCAAGTTCGTCTTCTAGAGAAGACGGGTGGTAAATCTGGTCACTTCAAGGCGGAATAATGATTAAAGTTCTTTTCTTTGCTCAAACGCGTGAACTGGTTGGTATCGATGCGCTTGAGCTCGATGATCAATTCAACAATGTTGAAGCGATTCGTGCTCACTTGGTTGAAATTGGTGAAGGTACAGAAGGTAAGTGGGATCTCGCCCTTGAGCCTGGTAAATTGCTCGCTGCAGTAAACCAATCTATTGTTCCACTGGATACTGAAGTGAAAGAGGGTGATGAAGTTGCTTTCTTCCCTCCAGTGACAGGAGGTTAAGATGGATTCTCGTGTTTCTGTACAGACTGAAGACTTTTCTGTTGATCAAGAATATCAGCGCTTGTCGGAAGGCACTGCGTCTGGAGCCGTTGTTACGTTTATCGGTAAGGTTCGTGATATGAATCTTGGTGATAATGTGATCGGTCTGCACTTAGAGCATTATCCTGGAATGACAGAAAAAAGCCTGATCGATATCTGTAATGAGGCGGAGTCACGTTGGCCATTACTTGGGGTCCGCGTGATACATCGTGTTGGTGACCTTGATACCGGCGATCAAATTGTGTTCGTAGGAGTCTCAAGCGCTCATCGAGGTGCGGCATTTGATGCTTGTGAATTCATTATGGATTACCTAAAGACTAAAGCGCCATTCTGGAAAAAAGAACGTACAACGAGCGATAACCGCTGGATTGAGTCACGAGATACTGACCATCAAGCTGCGCAGCGTTGGGAAAAGTAGAACCGTTTTTTATTCTGCGACCAAATCTACTAAAGCCAGATGTTCATCTCATCTGGCTTTTTCTTTTTTTACGATAAAAACGGAGTTTACTTCCTACTTTGACCTGCTGATAAATTCATCACCTTTCCTTCCTTTCACCTCTCGGTGACCTTGTTCACAATAAAAAATATCGAACAAGATATATGCAATTATTAATTAGACTCAATGTGTCACAAATGTTAATTTTTATACATATATCTAGCATAAGATGCTACCAAAGAGTTTGAATTTAGATTTATCGACAGTTTTGCCTGCCAAATGAACTCGCAAATCTGTATTTATCTACCCAATACAAACTATGTAGTATTTATTGCTAAATATGAGCACTAATTACAGAATTATTAGTTTTTTTGCTACATTTTTATGGCAAATTACTTCAATGATTGCTAATGTGTGCCGCAGTCTTTGTAAGGTTTTAGTGTTTTGTGCTCAGAAAGTGTACTAAAAAATTCTAAAATTCTGACCGTTCCAGTCCCTTGCAGAGAAGTCATGGATGCTAATGAAAAACTTGGAGTTTTACGCATGTATAAGAACAAAATCACCAAAGCCCTTCTTCTAGGTGCTGGTCTGGCAGTGGCTGCCTCTTCTTCTACCGCTTTCGCTGCTGACGTTCCAGCAGGCACTAAACTAGCAGATAAACAAGAACTCGTTCGTGGTAACGGTACTGAAGTTGCAACAATCGACCCGCACAAATCTCAAGGGGTTCCAGAGTCGCATGTGATTCGTGATCTTCTTGAAGGCTTAGTGAACCAAAATGCAGACGGCGACACTATCCCTGGTGTAGCTGAGAGCTGGGAAACCTCAGACAACAAAACTTTCACCTTCCATCTACGTAAAGACGCAAAATGGTCTAACGGCGATCCTGTAACAGCGCAAGATTTTGTATACAGCTGGCAGCGTGCGGTCGATCCTGCGACGGCTTCACCATATTCTTGGTACATGGAATACACCAAGATGAAGAATGCAAAAGACATCGTTGCGGGCAAAAAAAACAAGAGCGAACTAGGTGTTAAAGCGACTGACGACCACACGCTAGTGGTTGAGCTAGATACCGCCGTTCCTTACTTTGTAATGATGGCTGGTCACACAACAATGAAACCAGTACATAAAGCGACAGTTGAGAAGTTTGGTGATCAGTGGACGAAACCAGAAAACTTCGTAGGTAACGGCGCTTATGTCGTAAACAACTGGGTTGTGAATGAGCGTCTAGAGCTTGTTCGTAACAACGAATACTGGGATAACGACAAAACGGTTATCAACAAAGTAACGTACCTTCCAATTGAGAACGGTGTTGCTGAAATGAACCGTTTCCTATCTGGTGAAATTGATTTCACGTCTAAACTGCCTACAGAGCACTTTAAGCGTCTGAAAAAAGAGCACCCAGAATCAGTATCGGTTGAAGGTAGCCTGTGTACTTACTACTACTCATTCAATACTAAGAAAGAACCATTCAACGACGTTCGCGTTCGTAAAGCGATTTCTTACGCTATCGACCGTAACATCGTAGCAAACGCAATTCTTGGTCAAGGTCAGAAGCCTGCTTACTTCCTAACGCCTGAAATTACAGCGCATTTCAACCCTGAGCTACCAGCTTACGGCAAGATGACGCAAAAAGAGCGTAATGCAGAAGCGGCACGCCTATTGGCTGAAGCGGGTTACGGTAAAGACAACCCACTTAAATTCTCTCTTCTATACAACACGGATGAGAACCACAAGAAACTAGCAGTAGCACTAGGTTCTATGTGGAAGAAAACTCTAGGTCTAGACGTAACGCTAGAAAACCAAGAGTGGAAAACTTACCTATCGACTAAAGACCAAGGTGATTTCGAAGTGGCACGCGCCGGTTGGTGTGGTGACTACAACGAAGCATCTTCATTCCTAACCCTAATGGTTAGCTCGAACACAACTGGTGGTCAGCACTGGGGTAATAAAGAGTACGATGCTCTGATTGATAAAGCGATCAAATCGACTTCTGAAGAAGAGCGTACCAAAATTTACCTAGAAGCTGAGCAACTGATGGCGAAAGATATGCCAATTGCGCCTATCTACCAGTATGTTCGTTCTCGTCTATTAAATCCGCACGTTGGTGGTTTCCCTGCAAACAACGCGGAAGAAAAGATCTACACCAAAGATCTTTACATCAAAGCTGACTAATTAAAGTCACTTCAAAACTATAAGAATAAGGCTCACACGCACCATTGAAGGAGCGTGTGCAGCCTATCATTTACATTTTAACTGTCACAGACTGAAAGAGTGAGTTTATGCTTAAATTCATCGCAAAAAGGATATTTGAGGCGATCCCAACCATGTTGGTTTTGATCACCGTATCTTTCTTTCTCATGCGTTTCGCACCGGGTAACCCATTCTCGAGCGAGCGCCCATTACCGCCAGAAGTTATGGCGAACATTGAAGCTAAATACGGTCTAGATAAGCCTGTATTTGAGCAATACACCACATATTTGACCAACGTTATCCAAGGTGATTTTGGTCCTTCATTCAAATACTTAGATTACACAGTAAATGAGCTAATCTCTGTTGCATTACCAGTATCAGCGAAGGTTGGTTTTATCGCCTTTATCTTCACTGTAATTTTGGGGGTGACGGTTGGAACCATAGCCGCACTCAAGCAGAATACTTGGGTGGACTACGCCATAATGTCAACGGCGATGCTCGGGGTAGTTATGCCGTCCTTCGTATTGGCTCCTGCTCTGATTTACTTATTCTCTCTCCATTGGAATTTATTCCCCGCGGGTGGTTGGCATGACGGAGGGTGGCAATACATTGTGCTACCTGTGATCGGTATGTCATTGCTCTACGTGGCGACTTTCGCACGTATCACTCGTGGCTCGATGATCGAAACATTGAACAGTAACTTTATTCGTACCGCTCGCGCAAAAGGTCTAAGTTACCGTTACATCATCCTGAAACACGCACTAAAACCAGCTCTGCTTCCTGTTGTGTCATACATGGGACCAGCGTTTGTAGGTATCATCACAGGTTCGGTTGTTATCGAGACCATTTTTGGTCTGCCTGGTATCGGTAAGCTGTTTGTCAACGCTGCCTTCAACCGTGACTACTCGCTAGTAATGGGTGTGACCATTCTGATTGGTTTCCTATTCATTCTATTCAACGCTATCGTTGATATTCTGCTAGCAATGATTGACCCGAAAATTCGCTACTAACAGGGAAGTATGGTTATGTTAACGAAAAAAGAGAATCTTGAAGCGGTCGAGAAATTTGCAGAGAACCTGGAAGTTGAAGGCCGTAGTTTGTGGCAAGACGCCCGTATCCGCTTTATGCGTAACAAAGCGGCGATGGTGAGCTTGTTCATTCTTGCATTGATGACCCTAGCGGTAATCTTCTTACCGATGATTGCCCCTTACGCTTTTGATGATACTGACTGGTATGCAATGCACGTTGGTCCGAGTGCTGAGCACTGGTTTGGTACAGACAGCTTAGGTCGAGACCTTTACGTACGTACGCTGATTGGTGGTCGTATCTCTCTAATGGTTGGTGTTCTAGGTGCATTAGTTGCGGTTGTGATTGGTACACTTTACGGTGCGGCTTCTGGCTTCATTGGCGGTAAAGTTGACCGTATCATGATGCGTATTCTTGAGATCCTATATGCGGTACCGTTCATGTTCCTAGTTATCGTACTGGTAACATTCTTCGGTCGTAATATTGTTCTTATCTTCGTCGCTATCGGCGCTATCGCATGGCTAGATATGGCTCGTATCGTACGTGGTCAAACGCTAAGCCTGCGTAGTAAAGAGTTTATTGAAGCGGCACACGTTTGTGGTGTGAGCAACTGGAAGATCATCACTCGCCACATCGTTCCAAACGTATTGGGTATCGTAGCGGTTTACTCAACACTACTTATCCCAAGCATGATTCTAACGGAATCATTCCTTTCATTCCTTGGTCTTGGTGTACAGGAACCAATGACAAGTTGGGGCGCACTTCTACAAGAAGGCTCACAAACAATGGAAGTAGCAATCTGGCAGCTGGCATTCCCAGCAGCGTTCATGGTTGTGACTCTATTCTGCTTCAACTACGTTGGTGACGGTCTGCGCGATGCGCTGGATCCAAAAGACAGATAATTAAAAATAGAAAGAATAAAGGAAGCAATGATGAGTTTATTAGATGTCAAAGATCTGCGCGTCGAATTTACCACGCAAGATGGTATCGTAACCGCAGTAAACGATTTGAACTTCTCTCTGAATCAAGGCGAGACCCTAGGTATCGTAGGTGAGTCTGGTTCAGGTAAGTCACAAACTGTATTCGCAATCATGGGTCTACTGGCTAAGAACGGTATTATCTCTGGTAGCGCGAAATTTGAAGGTCGAGAAATCCTTAACCTTCCAGAAAAAGAGCTTAACAAGGTTCGAGCGGAACAGATCGCTATGATCTTCCAAGACCCGATGACCTCTCTTAACCCATACATGAAAGTCAGTGATCAGCTGATGGAAGTACTGATGCTGCACAAAGGTATGGGCAAAGCAGAAGCATTCGAAGAGTCTGTTCGTATGCTTGAAGCGGTAAAAATCCCAGAAGCTCGTAAGCGTATCACTATGTACCCACACGAGTTCTCGGGCGGTATGCGTCAACGTGTAATGATCGCAATGGCGCTGTTGTGTCGTCCAAAACTGCTTATTGCGGATGAGCCAACAACGGCATTGGACGTTACGGTTCAAGCGCAGATCATGGATCTGCTGAACGAGCTGAAATCTGAGTTCAACACTGCAATCATCATGATCACGCACGACCTTGGTGTTGTTGCAGGTTCATGTGACAAAGTACTGGTTATGTACGCGGGTCGTACCATGGAGTACGGCACAGTGAACGAAATCTTCTACAACCCAAGCCACCCATACGCAGAAGGTCTATTGAAGGCTATTCCTCGTCTAGATACAGAAGGCGAGATTCTGCCAACGATTCCTGGCAACCCGCCAAACTTGCTTCGTCTACCACCTGGCTGTCCTTACCAAGATCGCTGCCATCGCGTGATGGATCGTTGTAAGCGTGAAGCACCAATTCTGACGCCATTTGGTGATGGTCGTCAGCGTGCATGTTTTTCTGAATGGGAGGCTTGGAGCAAATGAGTACAGATAAAAAGCTAATTCTGGATGTATCTGATCTGAAAGTTCACTTCAGCATTGCATCAAAATCTGCGTGGCCTTGGTCAAAACCGTCAAGCCTAAAAGCGGTAGACGGCGTAAACGTTCGTTTATACGAAGGCGAGACCCTTGGTGTAGTAGGCGAGTCCGGTTGTGGTAAATCGACATTTGCTCGCGCCATCATTGGTCTGGTGGAAGCAACAGACGGTGAAGTGGTTTGGTTGGGTCAAGATCTGACAAAAATGAAAGACGTCCAACGTCGTGAAACGCGTAAAGAAATCCAAATGATTTTCCAAGATCCTCTGGCTTCTCTTAACCCACGTATGACGGTTGGTGACATCATCGCTGAACCATTAGAGACATTCTACCCAGAGCTGACTAAGCAAGAAGTGAAAGACCGCGTAAAAGAGATGATGGCGAAGGTAGGTCTTCTACCAAACGTTATCAACCGTTACCCACACGAATTCTCTGGTGGTCAGTGTCAGCGTATTGGTATCGCACGTGCTCTGATTTTAAAACCTAAGATGATTATCTGTGACGAGCCAGTATCAGCACTGGATGTATCGATTCAGGCTCAGGTAGTTAACCTATTGAAAGAGCTGCAAAAAGAGCTTGGTCTTTCATTGGTGTTCATTGCGCACGATTTATCAGTTGTGAAACACATTTCTGACCGCGTACTGGTTATGTACCTAGGTAATGCTGTGGAGCTGGGTGAAGCAGATGCGTTGTTTGCAGATCCAAAGCACCCATACACTCGTGCACTAATGTCTGCTGTGCCTATTCCAGATCCGGAAATTGAACGGAGTAAGAAGATCCAGATGTTAGAAGGTGATCTACCATCTCCGATCAGCCCACCATCGGGCTGTGTATTCCGTACTCGTTGCCCTCAAGCAACGGATGAGTGTGCAAAGACAAAGCCAAATATCCAAGGTTCTGATATTCATGCAGTTTCTTGTTTGCACGTAGCGGTGTAATTAAATTCGGCCTGTGACGGGCTTAAGCGCGGCTCCTTTTATAGGGTCGCGCTTTTTTTATGCCTACGATCTAGGCTTGATTTAGTTCATTCGAAATTCTTGAACAAGTTGAACTAAGCGGTTGGATTTTAAGCTTTGCATGATTCGCTAATATAGTGGAAAACAGAATCTGAGGAGAGCAGTCATGGGTAAGTTAGTTGAAGGTGTTTGGCACGATGTATGGTACGACACTAAATCAAGTGGCGGTAAATTCGTGCGAGAAGATGCAGGGTTTCGCAACTGGATTAAAAACAAACCGGATGCAACCTATCAACCAGAGTCTGGTCGCTATCACTTGTATGTTTCACTTGCTTGTCCTTGGGCGCACCGAACGTTGATTTTTCGCAGTCTCAAAGGGTTAGAAAAACACATCGATGTCACCGTGGTGTGTCCTGATATGCTAAACGAGGGCTGGCAGATGGGATTGCCTGAGCCATTATTTGGTCACTCCCGTATGCATCAAATTTATACTGAAGCTAAACCGGATTACACTGGTCGAGTTACAGTGCCAGTATTATGGGACAAGAAGACCAATACCATTGTGTCGAATGAATCGTCAGAAATCATCCGAATGTTTAACTCTGAGTTTAATGAGTTAACAGGCAATCATGATGATTATTACCCGGAGCAGCTTCAAAGTGTGATTGATGAATGGAATGATTACATCTATCCACACGTGAATAACGGTGTTTATCGTTGCGGGTTTGCCACAACTCAAGAGGCGTATGAAGAAGCTTTTGATTCACTCTTTGATGCTTTGGATAAAATTGATGCCCATCTTGTGACGCATCGCTACTTAGCAGGTAATAAAATCACTGAAGCGGATTGGCGCTTGTTTACTACTCTTGTGCGTTTTGACGCGGTGTATGTTGGTCATTTCAAGTGTAATAAACAACGTATTGCTGATTACGCAAACATTCAAGGTTATTTGAAAGAGCTGTATCAAATAGAGGGTGTGGCAGAAACCACGGACTTCTACCACATAAAGCGTCACTATTATTTTAGCCATACTGGCATCAACCCAACACAAGTGGTACCGAAAGGTCCTGAATTAGATTTGGATTCACCTCATGGTCGAGAATCTATCTAAGTTTAAAACCTCTAAGAAAAGCGCCATTTGATGTGGCGGTTTTCTTTTTTCTCAATATCTTCTTAGCATCACAGCTTCTTCCTACCAATCACATAAACTGATGATATAACAACCGATCTTTGACCGAGGTGGGGTATGGATATCAATGAGTTTGTCAGTGGCGAGCATCTAATTTGGAATCTGTTTGTTGCTCTGCTTTTAGGTGCGATTGTGGGAACACAACGTGGCTGGGTGATGCGTAATAGCGTCGAAGGCAGTCGCGTTGCAGGTATCCGCACCTTTTCTTTAGTCGGTTTGCTTGGTGGCTTGGTTGGGATTCTTGCCAATCTGTATACGCCTTTGCTACTCGGCTTTGCTCTTATTGCCTTGGTTATTCTTGCTTGCATTGCGTTTGTTATTCAGCAGAAAAAGAGTGAAGACATCAGCATTACTGGTGTCGTCAGTTTAGTCATTACGTTTGTTCTTGGTAGTTTGGCTGTATCCGGTGAGCCGGTTCTTGCTGCGGCAGCTGCCGTTATCACCGCAGTTGTTCTGGACAACAAGAGAGAACTTCATCAGGCGCTTCAACGCCTCCAAGAGTACGAGCTTGATGCCGCTTTGCGCCTGCTGCTCATTTCCATCGTCTTGTTGCCGCTCTTACCTAATCAAGCTTACGGTCCTTGGAATGCACTTAATCCTTATGAGATTTGGTGGATGGTGGTGTTGATTGCGAGTATTTCATTTGTGGGCTACTTTGCGATTAAAATTGGTGGGGCGAAGCGAGGCATTTTGTTTACTTCTGTCTTCGCTGGCTTAAGCTCATCTACTGCGCTCACACTGCAGTTCTCCCATCTTTCACGCGAACAATCGAGTATCAGCCCTTTGTTAGCAAGCGGCATACTATTGAGTTGCGGTACCATGTTTCCTAGGCTGCTAATTGTGCTGTCAGTGATTAACCCTCAGTTAGTGACATTGTTGTGGCCCATCGTCATGATTATGATGATTGCTCTTTACTTCCCTGCTTGGTGGATATGGCGTCGAAGTGAGGTAGGGAAGGTGGAACAATCAAATAAACAAACCAATCCTTTGGCATTGCAATCGGCGTTGTTTTTCGGTGTCGTATTGGCTGTGATTATGCTGTTATCGCATGCACTGTCTGATCTGTTTGGTAATGCTGGTGTTCTGATACTATCTGCGCTATCCGGCATTACAGATGTCGATGCTATTTCCCTTGCTCTTGGGCGACAAAGTACCCAAACCCTAAGTGTGGAAACCGCGGCACTGGGTATTCTTATCGCGGCATCAGTCAATACAGTGGTGAAAATGGGGATGGTTGTCGCAATAGGGGATAAGGCATTGTGGAGAAGAGTTGCGCCCGTCATGGTTGGATGCGTGCTTTTTGGCGCTATTTTGTTTTTGGCTTTGTATTGATTTATCCGAATACGAAATGGAAAAAAACCTCGCCGTGGCGAGGTTTTATTATTTTGGAAGAAGCGAAGTTATTAGTTAACTGCTTTTTCTTTTGCTTGGTCAGCTTGATCTGCCTGAATCGCAGTTAGAGCAACTGTGTACACGATATCGTCTACTAGTGCACCGCGAGATAGATCGTTTACAGGCTTGCGCATACCTTGCAGCATTGGACCGATAGATACTAGGTCAGCTGAACGTTGTACCGCTTTGTAAGTCGTGTTACCAGTGTTTAGGTCTGGGAATACGAATACTGTCGCTTTACCTGCTACTGGAGAGTTAGGCGCTTTAGAAGCTGCCACGTTTTCCATGATTGCTGCGTCGTACTGTAGAGGACCGTCGATCACTAGATCTGGACGTTTCTCTTGAGCAATCTTAGTTGCTTCACGTACTTTATCTACGTCTGCACCCTTACCAGATTCACCAGTAGAGTAGGAGATCATAGCAACGCGAGGGTCGATACCGAATGCCGCTGCAGAATCAGCAGATTGGATAGCGATTTCAGCAAGCTGTTCAGCTGTTGGATCTGGGTTGATCGCACAGTCACCGTAAACCAATACTTGGTCAGGTAGCAGCATGAAGAATACAGAAGATACGATAGACGCATCAGGTGCAGTCTTGATGATTTGGAACGGAGGAACGATAGTGTTTGCTGTGGTGTGAACCGCACCAGAAACTAGACCGTCTACTTCGTCGTTCTCAAGCATCATTGTGCCTAGGAATACTGAATCTTGTAGTTTCTCACGAGCAACAACTTCAGTCATACCTTTCGCGCCACGTAGCTCAACTAGACGAGCAACGTAGTTTTCACGAACTTCATCAGAGTTGATGATAGTTACGCCAGCACCTAGCTCAACGCCTTGTTGTGCAGCAACGCGACGGATTTCGTCTGGGTTACCTAGAAGCACACATTCAGCGATACCGCGCTCAGCACAGATAGCCGCAGCTTTAACTGTACGTGGCTCGTCACCTTCAGGAAGAACGATACGTTTGCCAGCTTTACGAGCGAACTCAGTTAGCTGGTAACGGAATGCTGGTGGGCTTAGACGACGAGACTTCTGAGTACCTTCAGTCATAGACTCGATCCAGTTACCGTCGATGTGACCAGCAACGTGCTCGTTGATGAACTCAATACGCTCTTTATCGTCTGCAGGTACTTCGATAGAGAAGCTCTGTAGGTTTAGAGAAGTCTGCCAAGTGTTACCTTGTGCTTTGAAGATCGGTAGACCAGTTTCGAACGCTGGCTTACAAAGACCAGTGATCTCTTCAGGGATGTCGTAACCGCCAGTCAATAGAACTGCACCGATATCAACACCGTTCATTGCTGCAAGTGCTGCTGCAACGATTACGTCTGGACGGTCTGCAGAAGTAACAAGTAGAGAACCTGGTTTGAAGTGCTCAATCATGTTTGGCAGAGAACGTGCACAGAAAGTGATGCTCTTAATACGACGAGTCGCAATGTCACCTTCGTTGATGATGTCAGCATTTAGGTGCTGAGCCATATCGATAGCACGAGTAGCGATCAGATCGATGCTCCATGGCACGCAACCTAGTACACGAATTGGAGAAGTGTTGAAGATTTCCATCACTTTCATTTCGTTTTGCTTCGCGCTGTCTGCATCGTCAAAGATTTCAGATAGGTCAGGGCGAGTACGGCCAGCTTCGTCAACAGGTGCGTTTAGCTTGTTGATGATTACGCCAGAGATGTTCTTGTTCTTAGTACCACCGAAGTTAGAACATGCTACTTCGATGCGCTCTTTAAGTTGAGCTGGGTTATCTGTACCAGGAGTTGCAACAAGAACGATTTCCGCGCCTAGAGTCGCTGCGATTTCCGCGTTCACTTGGTTAGCGAATGGGTGCTTACGAGTTGGTACTAGACCTTCGATAAGCGTTACGTCTGCATCTTTGTTGATTTGGTTGTAACGCTCAACAACAGTTTCTAGCAGCTCGTCCATGTTGTCGTTACCGATTAGGCTTTCAGCAACAGACATCGCTAGTGGTTGACCGATCTTCATATCGCTGTTGTAACCAACGATAGTTGAAGTTAGATCAGGTTGATCACCGCCAGAACGTGGCTGTGAAATTGGTTTGTAGAAAGAAACCTTAACGCCTTTGCGCTCCATTGCGCGAAGAACACCCATGCTTACGCTAGTTAGACCAACACCAGCACTTGCAGGGATAAGCATAATAGTACGAGACATTCGTAGAGTACCTTTAGCTATTGGGGGATAAAAGCTCAACTCTTATTCCATGAATAATTCAGAGAATAGGAGTTAAGCCCCTAAGAAATTCTTTTGGAAGAAAAACTGGCTAGCCGAGTGGCTAGCCAGTTCAATCTATTAAAGACCTGCTAGGCGTGCAGTGTCTTCAGCAATTACTAGCTCTTCGTTAGTAGAGATAACCATTGCTGGGATACGGCTGTTAGCTGTAGTGATAGTACCTTCGCCGCCAAAACGTGCTTTAAGGTTAGCTTCACCATCAACTTCGATACCGAAGATACCTAGACGGTTTAGAACCATTTCACGGATAGGACCAGAGTTTTCGCCGATACCGCCAGTGAACGTGATTGCGTCTAGACGACCTTCCATAGAAGCAGTGTAACCAGCTACGTACTTAGCTAGACGGTGACAGAACACGTCCATTGCACGAGTTGCTTCTTCTTTCTCACCGTAGTTGTCTTCAACGAAACGACAGTCAGAAGTCACTTCAGTTAGACCAGCAAGACCAGACTCTTTAGTTAGCATGTTGTTGATTTCTTCAACAGAGTAACCTAGAGCGTCGTGTAGGTGGAATACGATAGCTGGGTCGATATCACCACAACGAGTACCCATTACTAGACCTTCAAGAGGAGTAAGACCCATAGAAGTGTCTACAGATTGACCGTTCTTGATTGCACAAACAGAAGCACCGTTACCTAGGTGACAGTTGATGATGTTTACTTCTTCAACTGGCTTGTTTAGTAGGCCTGCAACTTCACGAGTGATGAATAGGTGTGAAGTACCGTGCATGCCGTAACGACGGATACCGTGCTCTTTGTATAGTTTGTATGGAAGAGCGTATAGGAAAGACTCTTCAGGCATAGTTTGGTGGAACGCAGTGTCGAATACAGCAACGTTTTGAAGCTCTGGGAAGTTGTGTTTAGCAGCTTCGATACCGATGATGTGCGCAGGGTTGTGAAGCGGTGCGAAAGTCGCAGCGTCTTGAATACCTTTTAGTACGTCATCAGTGATTAGTGCAGATTGAGTGAACTGCTCACCACCGTGTACGATACGGTGACCGATAGCGCCTAGGTTAGCTTTAAGCTCTGGCTTAGAAGCAAGAATAGTTTCAACCATGAACGCTAGTGCTTCTTCGTGTGCTGCACCGTTGCCTAGTTGAGCTTCGTGTTTACCGTCAAGTTTCCACTTGATACGTGCTTCAGGAAGGTGAAGACATTCAGCAAGACCTGATAGGTGCTCTGCACCTGTTTCTGCATCAACAACAGCAAATTTAAGAGAAGAACTACCGCAGTTTAAAACTAAAACTAGCTTAGACATGTGTGACTACCTGTTATTCGTCTGATCAAAATCAGTTAAAGGATGAAAAATTAATCACAAGAATAGACGATACCGCCAAGGGTGCGTACTAATCTTGGTCAAAAATTGTTCTAATTCCGTATAAATGAATAGTGATGAACCCATCCACCACTATGAAGCGATCCGTGCAGAATAAAATCTCGGAGTTGCTTAAATTGTAAATAACGGCAACAATGAGATTGAGGGTCTGCAAAGGATAGCGATAATAGGCAATGATAACAAAAAAATTTTGAAAGAATATTAACTTTCATCAATTTTTTGCGCCTTCAGTTGAAATGTTCAACTATTTTTTAGTGAGAGAGCGGTATGAGCAAACAAGTCGGATTGATCCATAGCCTGAAAGACGGCCAGAGTTACATGGAGATCTGGCCGGTTCGTAAAGAGCTGAACGCCATTTTTCCCGAGCAACGCATTATTAAAGCAACACGCTTTGGCATTAAAGTGATGCCAGCGGTTGCAGCAATCAGTGTGCTCACTCAAATGGCTTTTAACAATTATGATGCGCTTCCTCAAGCCATTGTGGTTGCACTGTTCGCAATCAGCATGCCACTGCAAGGCATGTGGTGGTTGGGCAGCCGTTCCAATACTAAGTTGCCACCTGCTTTAGCATCGTGGTATCGAGAGCTGCACCAAAAAATTACCGAAACAGGATTTGCTTTAGAGCCTGCTAAAGCGCGTCCAAGATATAAAGAGCTCGCAGTAATTTTAAACCGAGCTTTTCGCCAACTGGATAAGACTTCATTAGAGCGTTGGTTCTAATCTTCTTGTTCGGTCATCAACTCATTGAAATGGAGTGTGCTTTTAGCCACTCCATTTTTTATGCCCGCAACATGGTTTTTTACTCTTTGCTTATTTGTAATCACCGCCTCTCGTGCCGATTGTGAGATCACAAATGTTACTTTGTTGTTAAATCTTACTTTTCTTTCCTGAGACTTAGCGTTAATAATGATAATTAGATGCACAAAAAGTGCGCAGCTATAAACACAACATCCCATCTTCTACTTCAAAGACTCGTGAGTACGTCAGCAACATTGTGCTTGCAGTTCAAGGACGAAGAAACATCAAGGAGTCATGATGAAAACAAAACGTTTACTCGCCATTGCTATTCTTGCTACGACCACGGCTTTTTCTTCCGCTAGCGTTCTGGCTAAAACCGCGACAGTCGCGGTATCACAGATTGTTGAACACCCTGCTTTGGATGCAACTCGTCAAGGGTTGTTAGACGGTCTGAAAGCCAAAGGGTATGAACAAGGGAAGAACTTAGAGTTTGACTACAAGACAGCGCAAGGTAATCCAGCAATCGCCGTTCAGATTGCACGCCAGTATGTAGGAGAAAGCCCAGACGTCCTCGTTGGTATAGCAACGCCATCAGCACAAGCTTTGGTCTCTGCGACTCGCTCTATTCCTGTTGTGTTTACTGCAGTGACGGACCCTGTTGGTGCCAAGTTGGTCAAATCGATGAGTCAACCAGGAAAGAATGTCACAGGACTCTCTGATTTATCTCCGGTCGCACAGCACGTTGCGTTGATTCAGGAAATCTTACCTTCGGTGAAATCCATTGGCGTGGTTTACAACCCAGGGGAAGCAAATGCCGTCACCTTGGTACAGTTATTGAAAGAGAGCGCTGAGTCAAAAGGATTAAAAGTTGTTGAAGCGACGGCACTGAAAAGCGCAGATGTACAATCTGCAACTCAAGCTATTGCAGCGAAATCGGACATCATTTACGCACCAACAGATAACACGGTTGCAAGCGCGATTGAAGGAATGATCGTTGCCGCAAACCAAGCGAAGAAACCGGTATTTGGAGGCGCGACGTCATATGTTGAGAAAGGGGCTATCGCAAGCTTAGGTTTTGACTACTACCAAGTCGGTGTTCAAACAGCCGATTACGTGGCAGCTATTCTTGAAGGGCAAGAGCCGGGTAAGTTAGATGTAAAAGTGGCGACAGGCTCAGATCTTGTCGTGAATGAAGGCGCGGCAAGTAAGCTTGGTATTCAATTGCCAGGTTCTGTTGTGAAACGTGCAACTAGTATGCAGTAAGCGTTGTTTTTAGGTCGGTGTTCTGCCGACCTGATTTATGCAGAAAGGAGCAGTTATGTCTGCATTTGCTTTTTTTGGTGCGCTCGAGATAGGGCTTATCTACGGCTTGGTCGCTTTGGGCGTTTACCTTACGTTTCGTGTCCTTGACTTTCCGGACCTAAGCGTTGACGGTAGTTTCCCTATGGGGGCGGCTGTTGCAGCAACAGCCATCGTTGCGGGCATCAACCCTTGGTTAGCAACGGGACTGACGATAATCGCTGGTGGCATGACCGGGTGGGTCACCGCTTTTCTTGCCGTTCGTTGCGGCATCCTTCATCTTCTTGCCTCAATCCTGACCATGATTGCGGCATTTTCCATCAACATCCGCATCATGGGAAAACCGAATATGGCGCTACTAGGCGAAGATACGATTCTGACGCCTTTTGAAGCCATGGGAGATGCAATGTACATCCGACCATTGGTCGTGGGTGTATTGGTTTTACTCTCTGCGTTATTTGTTGTGCGCCTTCTAAATAGTGATTTTGGTTTAGGGTTAAGAGCAACAGGCGTAAACGCTCGAATGGTCGCGGCACAAGGAGCCAGTACGGGATTCTACACGTATTTTGGTTTGGCATTATCCAACGGGTTTGTGGGTTTTGCTGGGGCTCTGTTTGCTCAAACAAATAGCTTTGCCGATGTCACGTCTGGTGTAGGGACGATTGTGGTTGGTTTAGCGGCGGTGATCCTTGGTCAGACTTTGATTCCAGGACGCAAAATCTGGGTTGCTGTTTGCGCGGTAATTATTGGTTCGGTGCTGTACCGTCTGGCGGTTGCTTTTGCGCTGAGTTCCGGCATGTTTGGTTTGCAAGCATCGGATCTAAATCTGGTGACAGCGGTGCTGGTGGCGGTCGCTCTAATTGCACCGAAACTTAAACAGAGGATGAAAGCAAAGCAGCGAGTGAGTAATGCCAAACAAGCGGCATCCAAAAACGGCTCAGGGGAGGCGCTATGATTGAACTTAATGACATTCAGGTGACGTTTAACCCTGGTACGATTTTAGAAAATCGAGCCTTAAAGAGCGTGTCCCTAGAGGTTCCTGAGCATCAATTTCTTACGGTGATTGGCTCTAACGGTGCGGGGAAATCAACTCTACTCGGAGCCGTGACGGGGGAAACGCCAATGATTGGCGGAAAGGTGATCATTGATGGGAAAGACGTGACACGGAAAACCGTTGCTCAGCGTGCTACTCAATGTGCGAGGGTGTTCCAAGACCCATTGGCTGGTACATGTGGCGAGCTTTCCATCGAAGAAAATATGGCGCTTGCTTACATGCGAGGAAAACGTCGTGGTTGGGGAATGGCTCTTTCTACTAAACGCCGTAAGCTGTTTCAGGAACGTATCAGCATTCTTGGCTTGGGGTTAGAAGATCGCTTAGGTGACAGCATTGGTCTGCTCTCAGGAGGACAGCGACAGGCTGTCAGCCTTGTAATGGCAACACTTTCAGACAGTAAGCTGTTGTTGCTTGATGAGCATACCGCCGCGTTGGACCCTCGTATGGCAGCGTTTGTTATTGATTTAACTAAACGCATTGTTACTGAGTTCGACCTTACTGTGATGATGGTGACGCATTCCATGAAAGACGCGTTAGCGTGTGGTGACAGAACCGTCATGCTTCACCAAGGTGAAATAGTGCTAGATGTGGCAGGGGAGCAACGTAAAAATATGCAAGTTCCCGACTTGCTTGAAATGTTCTCTAAAGTGCGCGGAGAAGAGCTGGCTGACGATAGTCTCCTACTAAACTAGCATTGACTGCTCATCGACTACGCCTACCAAACGTGATCCTCCTTAAGAAAATGACCCATACGGTATTTTTAAAAGGAGGATTTTTAGGCAGAAGCTCTTTATTAAAATAGTGGAATATTCCAACACAAAGAGCACTTGCCATGTCCCTTCCATTTATCTTCCATAGCCAAACGAAAGATGGTCTTGAATTCGATGGTGAACGGCTGACCGTCGTTCTCAAAACGGATGACACCCAATTCGATCGCATCCATGTAAGGTGCGAGCCTGATAATGAAGAATATCTCATTGAGATGCAGCCTCATGGTAAAGCTGGTGAGTTGCAGTTGTGGAAAGGTCAGTTTGCTCCAAACAAAGATCGAGACGTGACACATTACGTGTTTAAACTTGTTAAGGGGGCGAGCCAGTTCTGGTTAGACGCGAGAGGTGTGCATAAGCGCGTTCCGCCCAAAGAGTTTCACTTTAAGTTAAACGTACAATCTCAGCCGCCAAGCTGGGTTCAAGAGCAAGTCTTCTATCAGATCTTCCCAGATCGTTTTGCTGCTAGTCAGGAGCATACCGCTATAAAAAATGCTTATGCACATCACGATTCAAGTGCCATGGTGAAGGCGTGGGGAGATGCCGTTGGAACGCACCAAAATACGGGGGCTCGCGAGTTCTTTGGTGGGGATCTAAAAGGCATTGAACAAAAGCTGGATTATCTATCCGGTCTGGGTGTAACAGCACTTTACTTTAACCCAGTTTTTACAGCGCCAAGTAATCATAAATATGACACAACGGATTACTTCCAGATTGACCCTATGTTTGGCACGAATGAGCAGTTTGCGCAGTTGTGTGAGCAAATTCGTGGCAAACAAATGAAGATTGTTTTGGATGCTGTGTTTAACCACACGTCTGTTCATCATCCTTGGTTTGATATCAAGCAAGAAGGTCAGGGCGCTTATGGAAATCCCAATTCAGATTTCCGTGATTATTACTTCTTCGAAGGTCAAACCAACAACTATATTGGCTGGAAAGGGATTGGTAACCTCCCTGTTCTCAATTTCGAAAATGAACAGGTACGTGATTACATCTACCAAAGTGAAGAAGCTGTGATCAAACATTGGCTCAAACCTCCGTATTGTGTAGATGGTTGGCGCTTCGACGTTATCCATATGCTAGGCGAGGGCGATGGTGCGAAGAATAATGCCCACTATGTGGAAGCTTTCCGTCAAGCTGCTAAGTCCACCAATCCGAATGCATATGTGTTAGGTGAACACTTCTTTGAGGCAACGCAGTGGCTACAAGGTGGACAAGAAGATGGAGCGATGAACTATTATGGCTTTGCCCACCCTGTACGTGCGTTATTTGCCAAACAAGACATTATGTATGATCCGATTGATATCAATGCGTTGGATTTCAAAGAATGGGTAGATGAAGCTCGTGCCAAAGTACCGTTTGCAAATCAGCTGTCGCAGCTTAATCAATTAGACAGTCATGATACCGCCCGTTTTCTGACGCTATTAAATGGAAATGAAGAAAAAATGCAAATGGCGCTTGCATTATTGATGACTTACGTTGGAACACCTTGTCTTTATTATGGCAGTGAAGTTGGACTAGAGGGAGGGCTCGACCCAGACAATCGACGTTGTTTCCCTTGGGACCAAATAACGACTTCTAAATGGTTACCTTTGTATAAGGAATGGATAGAAATCCGTAATAAATACAAGGCACTACAATGTGGTAGCTTACAATGGCTTCATTGTGGTGAACAAGTCATGGCATATGTGCGTCAATGGCAAGATGAAGCAATAGTTGTGGCATTTAACCTTAGCAGCAGTGACCAAGATGTTAACCTACCATTGTGGCAACTTGGCTTAAATGCTAAACACCTGCATCAATTATTAGACAAAGGTGAACTAATGCCTGTTGAACGTCATTTTTCTGTCAATATCCCAGCAATGAACTGCAAAGTATGGCAGATGGAGTGACTTCGAGCGCCTTCTTTATTAAAATTTATGAATACATAAGTGAAAAACTATAAATAGCCCTTCGATAGCCTAAGCTTTCGAAGGGCTGATATTATTATAATCAATGGTGTTCAATGGGTACTAAAAGGCGATTTAGCCTCAAGTTTGTCATCTTCTTCCCCCTACTATTATTCCTTGCCGTCATGGTGGTGACTGCAAAGAACTACTACGACGCGATGAATCGCTACATTACATTAGAGTACGCGCAAGTTGATCGTGCTATTAATCGTGCTATCAAAGTATTAACGGCGCTGGATTACAGCTTTGTTAACTACTCCAACCCAGCTCACCCTCTGTTTCAAGAGCACAATCATATGATCAAAAATGAACTGTGTTTTGTTTGGCCGATTGATGTGCTGCTTTTAGAAAACAAGCACTCCGGAGGTCTGCCTGCCGTTGAGCTTGACTACATGATTGTTGGACAAAAAGAACTGTGTGAACCAGGAACTAAACTGTTTAAGTTGGCAGAACAAAAAGCAGGCTTTGCTCCGTCTTTGTCATTTCTACATGATATCGAATCACATGTGATTGGTATTCACTATATTGATCAGCGTGGGTATGTTATTTCTTCTCCAGATACTTACGCTCAGTACTTTTCCAAAGCACTTTGGGAGACTTTAAAGGCGAGACCTTTCTGGCAGAAAACAGCGCAGGAAACCGTCAAAGTAACCATGTCTGGTCCCGCACCGATGTTAGATCGGCACGATGGGCAAGTAGTGAGCCTGACTGTACCTATCTACGAAAAGGGTAAACACCAAGGCGTTTTATCCATAGATTTTGATGTGGATAACTTACTTGAAACGAATGAAAACCTAATAGGTAAGTTACATATCATCTCTGGAATGATGGACAT
Source organism: Vibrio sp. MMH1-50 (assembly GCF_022347645.1). Classification (NCBI taxonomy): domain Bacteria; kingdom Pseudomonadati; phylum Pseudomonadota; class Gammaproteobacteria; order Vibrionales; family Vibrionaceae; genus Vibrio; species Vibrio sp. MMH1-50. The sequence continues at coordinate 115,363 of NZ_JAKRGG010000010.1, read as the reverse complement.
ACCTAAGCATGTAATCCGTTTACAGCCAATAGAACATGAGCGTTTGAGCTCAAATCATCGCATATTCTATGAATACAATTGGTGGGATGAATTTAAGAATTTATTAGTCTTTGAAAAGTACAGCGTGGCTGTAGCGTTTTTCATCTACGTACTGAGTACTGTGGCCTTGTTCTTAGTGAATACCCGTACAGAGCGCCGTTATTTCCAAGAACTGGCGGCAAAAGACCCAATGACGGGGCTGCTAAACCGCCGTGGCATACAAGCGGTTTGGCGCAATAAAATGACCAAAAAACATGTTGCGCTCGCAGTGTTTGATATCGATGATTTCAAAGCAATCAATGATACACATGGTCATGATGTCGGCGACGATGCTATCCGTCTGGTTGCAAAGTGCATACGCGAGAACATCCGCCACTCGGACGTCGCATCCCGTTTTGGTGGCGAAGAGTTTGTCTTAGCGATTTATGATGAAGACTTTGACAGTATGCTTCGCATCTTAGAGCGTGTGCGAAGCGCAATTGCTAAAAACTCACGAAAAGTGGTGTCTGGTGGGTTCACAGTGTCGGGAGGGGTTGAGTTTCAGTCTTCTCCTCAACTGGAAAGCTTTGATGAGCTATTCAAACTTGCCGATGAAAAGCTTTACGAGGCGAAGAGCACGGGCAAGAACAAGATTTGCTATTAAGAATAGAGAAATACAAAAGGGCGATATCATCGCCCTTTTTTATGTACTAATGGGTTTATTCCGCGCTAAGCGACGCGAGATTGCAACTCATCTCGGTAGCGCTGAATATGTTCAACAATAGGCGCGGCTTTGTTAAACGTGCGGATTTCTCTAAATAGCTCGTTGGCTTCTGGGTAAGCTTGACGTAGATAGGAGAACCATTGTTTTACGCGGTTAGGGTAATACAGACCTTTGTCGCCCTTCATCTCAAATTGAGAGTAGTAAATCAGCAGTTCGACAACTTCTGACCAAGCCATTGGCTTATGATCGTATTTCACCATGTTACCAAGGTTTGGGATATTAAAGGCACCACGGCAAACCATCAGAGAATCAACGCCAGTCGTTTCGATGCAGCGTTGACCATCTTCGTAATTCCAAATCTCGCCATTTGCGATTAACGGGATATCAAAACGCTCGCGGATCTTTGTGATGTATTCCCATTTGATTTCAGAAGCTTTATAACCACCTTGCTTTGTACGAGCATGAACCGTTAACTCATTCGCGCCGGCAGATTGAATCGCGTCAACGATTTCAAAGCAGTCTTCAGGGTTTTCCCAACCTAAACGGATTTTTGCGGTAACAGGAATATCCGTAGGTACCGCGTCACGGCACGCTTTTACAACGTTATGGATCAACTCCGGATGCTGCAATAAAGCCGCTCCACCTTTACTTTTATTCACCAATCGAGCAGGGCATCCGAAATTAAGATCAATGCCACGAGCACCAAGTTCTGCCGCCTTGATTGCGTTTTCTGCCATCCAATTAGGCTCTTGTCCAAGTAATTGAACGTGAACAGGTACGCCAGACGCGGTTTGTGACCCTTGAAGAAGTTCTGGACACAAACGGTGGAATACGTGATCAGGTAAAAGCTGATCGATCACTCGAACAAATTCTGTCACACACAGATCATAGTCGTTAATTTCGGTCAGGATTTGGCGCATCAAATGGTCCAAAACGCCTTCCATTGGACCTAATACAACTCGCATAGTTTACCTAATACACTTTGGTGGGGAAAAAGAGGGCGATTGTAGCGATGTGAGTGAAGTTTGTCATTAAAAGACTCATCAGCATCGAGTGACATCAACGAGCATCCTATATACCCAAGCATCTCGAGGTTACTTGGGTATAAGCTCTGGGGTATAATGCCGCCAAATTTATGAGAAACCAGATGTCATGCAATACACATTAATTGAGAAAGGTGAAGTTCAGTTCGATGAGTCTTCATTGTTTTTGGAAGGGGCAGTGCTCGCTGCTAACCTAACCACAAAACCATTAGCGCCAGAAACGTGGCTAGAGCCACTGCTTGGTGAGGGCTTTAAAGCTCTTCAGCCTGTCATCGAAGAGCAAATTCACAAACAACACAATTACATCCTGAGAAATGAGTACTCGATTCTCGCGTTGACCAACGATGATTCAGATCAGTTAGCTGACTTTGCTGAAGGTTTTATGTCTGTATGGTCCATGATTGAAGAGCAATGGCATGATGTCGTGCTCAACGATGGCTTAGAGCGTATGTTGCAAGCTTTGCTTACGACAATGATGCTAGCGATTGATGAAGAGCAAACGCAACAGCAAATGCGTGATGCGGGTATTGAAACACCGCCAGCACTAATGGATTTTATTGATCAGCTTGATTTGATGATTAACGAAGTGGCGCTTGGTGCTGATGAGCTAATGGTAGGTAAAAAATCCAAGAGCTTGAATCCGTTTAAGGATGTCGGTCGTAATGACCCTTGCCCATGTGATAGTGGTAAGAAGTTCAAGCAGTGCTGTGGTAAGTAATTGAACTAAAGATAAAAAGCCGACCATGAGGTCGGCTTTTTTGATTGGTTTAATCTGCTTTTAGTGCAATCAGTTGGAGCGTTACTGAATAGGGTTTTTACGCTTTCCGCCAAAGAACTGGGCAATCACAATAAAGGCAAGGGCGACTAAGTTACCTGCAAAGATCACCACAAGCCACTGAGGCATGGAAAGACCAAGGAACTGCCAAACGATCTTCGCACAATCGCCGTATGCTTCAAACATCCACGGAACCCATTGGTTTAATGGTGCCCAGCTAGGGAATGTGACAAACAAATCGCACGTTGCAAATGGCGATGGGTTGAACTGATAGTCCACATGTTGCATCGCTAACATCAAGCCTTTGTAAGCACTTGCTCCCCATGCGGCGAGCGCAATCCAACGTACTAATGGGTTATTGGGTGCAACAAGACCAATCATGGCAGCCACGCCAATCCCCATCATAGCGACACGTTCATAAATACACATGACACAAGGTGCCAGCATCATTACGTGTTGGAAGAAGAGGGCGCAAGCTTCAAAAAAGATGATAGCTAAAAGAAGGAGGAGCCAAGATAAGCGTCCCTTCGAAAACTGGTTTAGTGATGCAAAAATACTCACGATTACGATCCTGTTTGAAATATAAAAAAGCTCTGATTACTCAGAGCTTTTTAACTTGGATAAGTTTCCTAATCAACTCAAATTTTTAGTGTCCACCTGACACAACTGGAGCTAGATCACCACTACTAGGTACAATCCAGCCTGCATCGTAGAAGAATGCTGTCGCTGGTTCTAGGAAGAACATGATACCCATCAGACCAACAAGCGCTAATACAACCGTGTAAGGAAGCGCCATGATCACCATGCGACCGTATGATAGACGAATCAATGGTGCCAGTGCTGATGTTAGTAGGAATAGGAATGCGGCTTGACCGTTTGGTGTTGCAACTGACGGTAGGTTAGTACCTGTGTTGATTGCTACTGCTAGTAGGTCAAACTGCTCACGAGTGATCAAACCTTCCATCAATGCCGCTTTCACTTCATTGATGTAAACCGTACCAACAAACACGTTATCCGATACCATCGATAACAGACCATTTGCTACGTAGAATAAAGCGAGCTGTGTGCCTTTATCTTCAACTGCGAGTACAGAGTCAATCACAGGTTTAAATAGTTCTTGGTCAATAATTACCGCAACAACCGAGAAGAAAACAGCAAGTAACGCGGTGAAAGGCAGTGCCTCTTCAAACGCTTTACCCATTGAGTGTTCCTCGATAACACCAGTGAACGATGTTGCTAGAATAATCACTGAAAGACCAATCAAACCAACGGCTGCCAAGTGAAGCGCTAGCGCAACAATCAGCCAAACCGCGATTAGGCTTTGAACCCATAGTTTTGCAACGTCTTGGTTAGTACGAGTCTTGCGCTCTTCACGGTCGAAATCTACAAGGATCTGACGAACGTTATCAGGCAGCTGCGCACCGTAACCAAACACTTTAAGCTTCTCAACAACGGCACAAGTAATCAGACCGCAGAAGAATACAGGCAGCGTTACTGGAGCCATGCGGATCAAGAACTCACCAAAGAACCAACCTGCTTGGTCAGCAATAATCAAGTTTTGAGGTTCACCAACCATGGTTGTTACACCACCGAGCGCGGTACCCACACCTGCGTGCATCAATAGTGAACGCAAGAAAGCACGGTAGTTCTCAAGGTCGTCACGTGTTAGCTCAGTAATCGTGTCATCTTGAGTATGGTCATGATCACCAATTGGGTTACCAGAAGCGACTTTGTGGTAAATCGAGTAGAAACCTACCGCTACGCTGATAACCACCGCGATTACAGTCAGTGCATCTAGGAATGCTGACAAAAATGCTGCGGCGAAACAGAACGCAAGGGAGAGTAGCGTTTTCGAACGAATACCAAGCAGGATCTTTGTAAAGATGAACAGCAGAAGCTGCTTCATAAAGTAGATACCGGCAACCATGAATACCAATAGTAGAAGTACTTCGATATTCGCAACTAGCTCATGCTTCACCTGGGCAGGGCTAGTCATCCCGATAGCGACCGCTTCAATTGCAAGTAAACCACCTGGCTGAAGTGGGTAACACTTAAGCGCCATTGCTAGTGTGAAAATAAATTCCGCAACTAACAACCAACCTGCAACAAATGGGTCAATTAGGAAGAAGACAATCGGGTTAATAATTAGGAAGGCTATAATGGCAACTTTGTACCAATCAGGCGCTTTACCAAGGAAATTCTTGATAAAGGCATTTCCGAGCGACATCGGCATGATAATTCTCTTTATAACAAAATTATGAATAGACACTACAATAGTGCTTAAGTATCTGTTTGTTAGACTTATTATTTAGTCTTTTAAAACAATAACTTAGAAAAACAACAATCCATTGTTTTACTGTAGTCTTGCCAAGTTACTTCCCCTGAACTTAAGCACCGCTCACTTTCGACCGCAACTCTACACCCCGGCATTTATTAGTCAATAACAAAACGTGATGCTGCCGACTAAAACTGCTTTTTATTTGTAATAACGCGATCAAAACGGCGTTACTATACCACGAAAAGATTAAAAAAAATCACCTTGGAATTTAAAACCAAGTCAATTACTAGAAAAGATAAATTAAGAAAGAATATTAATCGTAAAACACAAATTTATTTTGCATATTTTGAGCAGAAAAGTGTGACGAGGTAGGCTTTATTTTTCCTGAGTTTGTGGTCTGTACATTTTATTCAAAATATAAATTTTGCGCGTTTGGTTCCAAGTGGTTAACGTTTTAAATTGAAAATATATGTAGAGTATTAACTCTATATTGAGATTTCGTTTCATTTATTGATCGTTAATTTTCGCAAATCGTTAAGTAGTGGTATGATGAGTCGTATCGACCCTTAGAAATCAAGATTGGATAAAAACAGAATGGTCATTAAGGCTAAAAGCCCTGCGGGTTTCGCAGAAAAATACATTATCGAGAGCATTTGGAACGGCCGTTTTCCACCTGGCTCAATTTTACCCGCTGAACGTGAGCTATCTGAACTAATTGGTGTTACCCGTACGACTCTACGTGAAGTACTTCAACGTCTTGCTCGTGATGGCTGGTTGACTATTCAGCACGGTAAGCCAACCAAAGTGAACCAATTTATGGAGACATCTGGTCTGCATATCTTGGACACGCTGATGACTCTAGATGTTGATAACGCGACAAACATCGTAGAAGACCTGCTTGCTGCACGTACTAACATCAGCCCTATCTTCATGCGTTATGCATTCAAAGCAAACAAAGAAGCGTCTGAGCGTACTATTCAAAACGTTATCGAGTCATGTGAAGCTCTAGTAAAAGCACCTTCATGGGACGATTTTATCGCGGCATCTCCTTATGCCGATAAGATTCTGCAAAGCGTGAAAGAAGACGCGGAGAAGGATGAGGCGAAACGTCAGGAAATCCTGATTGCTAAGACGTTCAACTTCTATGATTACATGTTGTTCCAACGCTTAGCGTTCCATTCTGGCAACCAAATTTACGGTTTGATCTTTAACGGTTTGAGAAAACTGTACGATCGTGTGGGCAGCTACTACTTCTCAAATCCAGCATCACGAGATCTAGCGCTGCGCTTCTACCGCCAACTTCTAGAAACGTGTGAAACCGGTCAACGTGATCAGCTTCCTGTTGTGATTCGTCACTATGGTATGGAAAGTGCTCAGATCTGGAATGAGATGAAGCAAGAACTGCCGACCAACTTCACGGAAGACGACAGTTAATCAGCGCTCTTGGCAAAATATTCAAATACAAAACCGCAGGCATGTACCTGCGGTTTTTTATTATTAGTAGTAACTCACCGAGAGCAGTCAAACCATCATCGAATCGTTAAGCTAAGGACAGTTTGGGTAATGGTAGGTAAAGGGTCTCTATGATGTCTGAGAGCATCTGGTCATAGGTATTGAACACAGTAAGGGACAAATCAGAAGTAATGTCGTACAACTCCTCTTCGCTCAGTGACAGTATTTCACCTTCTATATATTCATTTAGAGATTGAATCGACCTAGCGGACATCGGAGAGGCAACGCTCAAGGGGCTAATTACTGCCAATTGATTGAGCCTTCTAATCATTACCGATGCGTAATTTCTCATCCTTTCAGGCCCTCCTCTGTCTTGCATGTCTTGAATGCTGATACGGAGCTGTGTCAGCGTTTCTAAGCTATCAATCACGGTTTGCCAATTCATATGGTACTCGTCATGTAACTCGTCTCTCTGGGCAATAGCGAGCCATGCGATGGTAACCTCATCCATTAAGAACAAACTATGGCGGATCAGTTTGCCATGCTCCATCTGATTCCGTGCTACCGTGTTGTCCTGCCATTGTTCTATCAACTTATCGATTTTGATTTGCAGCACGCGATACATGGGTTTGTTCTCAAAGCGAGAAGTTTCCACGAGCTGATGCAGTTTATAACCTAACTCCTGATGAATTTGCTCTATCTCTTTTTCATGATGTTGTTGGTATTGGATAGAGTAGTGGGTCACCGCTCGGTGACGGCGTAGTAGGTGAACCACATCGCGTAATAAGGTGAGTAATTGATATTTGCGAGCATGTTGTTTTTCTCGCTTCGCTGCCAAATTATAGATTCCTGCCAGAATGGCAATCGAGATCAAAGTAGAAATCAAAACAAACATAACCAACTCCTTGTTAGTGCTGTTGACCTAGCAACTAAGTAAGAGCATCTTTGATGCCAATAGTTAAGTTGTTTTAAAACAGTAGCTTAGCTTTTTTATGAATAAAGAACTGTACGATTTTGGTGCGTAATTTCACCAAAAGTGTGAATTTTGTCAAAAAAATCCCCGCCAAATTTGGCGGGGATTTTTACGTTTGATCGTAAAGTGACGAATTACATTACACGCATGCCTGGTTGAGCACCTTCATGTGGCTCAAGGATCCATAGGTCGCTGCCACCAGGGCCCGCTGCTAGGATCATGCCTTCTGACATACCAAACTTCATCTTACGAGGTTTTAGGTTCGCTACCATTACAGTTAGCTTGCCTTCTAGCTCTTCAGGTTTGTAAGCTGACTTGATGCCAGAGAATACCTGACGAGTTTCACCGCCGATGTCTAGTTGGAACTTAAGCAGTTTGTTTGCTTTTGGCACTTCTTCACACGAGATGATGCGAGCAATACGCATATCAACCGCTGCGAAAGCATCGAACTCAATCTCTTCAGCGATTGGATCTTTATCTAGCTCAGTTTGGCTAGCTTTGTTCTTTTCTGCTTCCGCTTTTTCTTTTGCTGCCATTTCTGCCGCAGCGTCTTCCTTTGATGCTTCGATCATCGCTTCGATGTTCTTAGGATCGATACGGTTAAACAACGCTTTGAACTTAGTGATCTCGTGACCAGTCAGTGGTGCAGCGATGCCTTCCCAAGTTAGCTCTTCGTTTAGGAATGCTTCAGTACGCGCTGCTAGTGCAGGCATCACTGGTTTTAGGTAAGTCATCAGCACGCGGAACAGGTTAATGCCTACAGAACAGATTTCTTGCAGTTCCTGATCTTTGCCTTCTTCTTTTGCAACAACCCAAGGTGCTTTTTCGTCAACGTATTGGTTTGCTTTGTCTGCTAGTGCTGTGATTTCACGGATCGCACGACCAAACTCACGAGTTTCGTAAAGCTCTGCAATGCGGTCTGCTGCTGCAACGAATTCGTTGTATAGCTCAGGTTCTGCAAAGTTTTCAGCCAACTTGCCTTCAAAACGTTTAGAGATGAAGCCAGCGTTACGAGAAGCTAGGTTAACGATTTTGTTTACTACGTCAGCGTTAACACGTTGAGTGAAGTCTTCAAGGTTAAGGTCTAGGTCGTCGATACGGCTGTTTAGTTTTGCAGCGTAGTAGTAACGCAGACACTCTGGGTCTAGGTGGTTTAGGTAAGTGCTTGCTTTAACGAACGTACCTTTAGACTTAGACATCTTCGCACCGTTTACTGTTACGTAGCCGTGTACGAATACATTGTTTGGTTTACGGAAACCGCTGCCTTCTAGCATTGCTGGCCAGAATAGTGAGTGGAAGTAAACAATGTCTTTACCGATGAAGTGGTAAAGCTCAGTTGAGCTGTCTTTCTTCCAGTATTCGTCGAAGTCTAGACCTTCAGTCTTGTCACATAGGTTCTTGAAAGAAGCCATGTAGCCAACTGGTGCATCTAGCCATACGTAGAAGAATTTGTTCTTCTCGCCTGGGATTTCGAAGCCAAAGTAAGGCGCATCACGTGAGATGTCCCACTGTTGCAAACCAGACTCGAACCACTCTTGCATCTTGTTAGCAGTTTCAGATTGTAAAGAACCTGAACGAGTCCACTCTTTTAGCATGCTTTCGAACTGAGGTAGGTCGAAGAAGAAGTGCTCAGAGTCTTTCATGACTGGCGTTGCGCCAGATACTGCTGATTTCGGGTTAATCAGTTCAGTTGGGCTGTACGTCTCACCACAGTTATCACAGTTGTCACCGTATTGGTCTTCTGACTTACACTTAGGACAAGTACCTTTTACGAAACGATCCGGTAGGAACATTTCTTTCTCAGGGTCGAACAACTGAGAGATAGTGCGGCTAGAGATAAAGCCGTTTTTCTTCAGCTCAAGGTAGATGTGAGACGCTAGCTCGCGGTTCTCGTCTGAGTGTGTGCTGTGGTAGTTATCAAAGCTAATATCAAAGCCAGCGAAGTCTTTCTGATGCTCTTCGCTTACTGCAGCGATCATCTCTTCTGGTGTAATTCCCATCTGTTGTGCTTTTAGCATGATTGGCGTGCCGTGAGCATCGTCAGCACAGATGAAGTTTACAGTGTTGCCACGTAGGCGTTGGTAGCGAACCCAGATATCAGCTTGAATGTGCTCAAGCATGTGACCTAGGTGAATCGAACCATTAGCGTACGGAAGGGCACAAGTTACCAGCAGTTTTCTTGGATCGTTTGCCATACTTAATAATCGCTTTTTGATAGGTATAAAAAATAGAGAGTAATACTACCCCATGAGCTTCCTAACGCCAAGGCATCAAACCATGGATTGCCTTAGTTTTTTTGGGGTTCTGAATCTCGCCGCTGGGTGCTACGATTAGATGCATAAAGGAGGTCTCATGCATCAGTTCACTTCAAAACAAGATTTTTGTCATTGGCTCAACCAGTTCCAACATCCACAGTTGGTGGAAAACTGGGCGGACATTCACGGTATTGTCGTGATTCCCGCACAAGGTGGCATTCAAATCACTTTACCTTTCGCGAGTAACGAACTTCAAGTTTCGTTATCCGATTGGATACAAGAGCAACAGGCATCAGGTGACGTTCCTGCATTTGATTTCCAGATTGAGCTCAACGTTAAAGCACTTGAGACTCAAGTCACCAATGCGGTAAAGGGCGTTAAAAACATTATTGCGGTAAGTTCCGCGAAAGGTGGGGTTGGGAAATCAACCACAGCAGTAAACCTTGCCCTCGCAATTGCGCAATCCGGAGCAAAAGTAGGTTTGTTAGATGCCGATATTTATGGTCCATCGGTTCCTATGATGCTTGGTCAAGAAGACGCTAAGCCTGAAGTTCGTGATGCTAAGTGGATGGAGCCTATTTTTGCCCACGGAATCTATACTCATTCTATTGGCTACTTAGTCGATAAATCGGAAGCAGCCATTTGGCGTGGTCCCATGGCCTCTAAGGCCTTATCACAGCTACTGACAGAAACGGATTGGCCAGAGCTTGATTACTTGGTGATTGATATGCCACCGGGTACGGGGGATATCCAACTAACGCTGTCTCAGCAAATTCCAGTAACAGGTACGGTGCTTGTTACAACACCGCAAGATCTCGCATTGGCGGACGCACGTAAAGGTGCGGCGATGTTCCATAAAGTCAACGTGCCTGTTGTCGGCGTCGTTGAGAACATGAGTTACCACATTTGTAGTCAGTGTGGGGCTGTTGAGCATATTTTCGGTACTGGTGGGGCAGAGAAAATGTCACAAGAATTTGGCTTGGCGCTGCTTGGGCAAATTCCGCTTCATATCTCTATGCGAGAAGACATTGATGCTGGTATTCCGACCGTGGCGAGACGTCCGAATAGTGAACACGCTGGTTATTATAAACAACTTGCTGATCGTGTTTGTTGTACAATGTATTGGCAAGGCAAAGCCAAACCTGATGCAATCAGTTTTACTATGGTGAACTGAGTTTAATATTAGCACTGGTTGAATATTGTTCATTTAAACGTTTGCTCGGAGGTTAATCCTCTGAGCTGACAGAAACTTATAACGAAACCCTAATTCCAACTAGTAACGAACGGGTGAACTCCCTATAATCAGGCAGTTTATCTTTTTATGTGACTAGAAAATCATCATCGGGTGCAAATTAATGTCTGATAATAATCAATGCGTCATCGTAGGTATTGCTGGCGCTTCTGCTTCTGGAAAAAGTCTGATCGCGAGCACTATTTACAATGAGCTTCGCGAGAAAGTGGGCGATCATCAAATCGGTGTCATCACGGAAGATTGCTACTACAACGACCAAAGCCAACTAAGCATGGAAGAGCGTGTAAAGACTAACTACGACCACCCGAGCGCGTTAGACCACGACCTGCTGTGTGAACACTTAGAAAAATTGGTTCGTGGCGAAGCAGTAGAAGTACCTGAGTACAGCTACACTGAGCACACTCGTACAAGCAATACCACTCCAATGACCCCTAAAAAGGTCATCATTCTTGAAGGTATCTTGCTTCTGACTGATCCGCGTCTTCGCGACTTAATGCACGCGACAGTATTTATGGATACGCCATTAGATATCTGTCTATTGCGTCGTGTTAAACGTGACGTTGAAGAGCGTGGTCGTACAATGGAATCTGTTCTTAAGCAATACCAGCAGACAGTACGTCCGATGTTCATGCAATTTATTGAACCTTCTAAGCAATACGCGGACATCATCGTACCTCGCGGTGGTAAAAACCGTATCGCAATCGATGTTCTTAAAGCGCACATTGCAAAACTTCTGAAAGCTTAAGCGTTTAGACGGCTATATCGCTTTATTTTTGTATGAAGAAGTGGCACCTTAGGTGCCACTTCTTTTTTTTGTTTTTAAATTAGTCAGTTGCACTACAAAATCGGACATTTTTCACGCTTTCGTGGAACGGTCAGCGATAAAACAAGTCTGTGCTTATAATTGTAAAAACACTCGAGCAAGGAAAAAGCGAATGAAGAAACTGCTCTTAATCATTGCCATTCCAATTGTGGCGATCTTAGCTGTCATTTTAGGGTTGGTTATTTTTGTCAATCCAAACCAATTTAAACCACTTATCGTGGAGCAAGCGCAAAAGCAAACTGGATTGGAGCTCGTAATCGAAGGGGATATCAGCTGGCAGTTTTTCCCGTCGATTGGTTTCGAATTGGGTCGTACTGAACTGAGAAACCCACAAGGTTTTAGTCAACCAAACCTATTTAAAGTCGAGACAGTAGGTGTTGATGTCTCGGTTACCCCGCTATTAAGCAAACAGCTGGAAATTGGTAATGTCACCCTTGATGGTGCGGAGTTCTATCTTGAAACACTGAAAGATGGCACGAAGAACATTGATGCGTTAACCAAAGCACAAACTCAACAAGCAGAACAAACGACCGAAGCTTCGCCAGAAAAAGCGGCAGACTCACAAAGTGCTGCTTCTGATTGGACGATCAATCTCGCTGGAGTCAGCATTTCAAATGGCTATGTTGAAATCCAAGACAAGCAAACAGGTAGCTACACTAAGCTTTCTGACATTTCTTTAAACCTTTCTCAGTTTGCTTTTGATAACTGGACAACGGCTGATTTCGGCATGAAAGGTGAGATGAATGACCAAACGTTCACAGCACAAGGCAAAGCGGACTTTAAAGTAGCAAAAGGTCTGGCGAGCTACGCACTGAAAAACATCAACTTTGATGCGACTTACGCTGACCCTGCAAACAAAATTGACTCAGCAACTATTGGCCTAGATACGTTTGAGTTCGATAAAGTGAATAACTTGAGCTATGCATTGAAAGGTGACGCTGGTGGTATGAAGCTTGATATGCAAGGTGGTGGTGAGCTAAGTATCGATAAGGCGATCAGTAAGGTACAACTGAATAAGCTGACGTTGAATGCGACTTTTGAGGGAGATGCGCTACCGCAATCACCAATGAAAGTTGATATGGTCTCTGATCTTTCATTCGACCTCACTAAGAATCATCTGAGCTTTGTGCTCGAGAAACTTACGGCGAACGCAATTGCGCTCGATGGTAAAACAGATGTGACTCTGGGTGATATTCCTAAAGTACGTTTTGCAGTGCATAGTCCTAATATCGATTTGGACGAATTCCTTGGCTTGAATAAGCAAGCTCCTGCGGGTGATAAACCAGCATCAGGTGGCAACAGTAGTGCATCTACTGGTCCTGAAGTTGAGCCGGACTTGTCTGCACTAAAAACGCTTGATGTGAAAGGCAATATTACGATTGACAAATTTAAGGCGGCTAATGCGAAGATGGAAGCAGTGAAAGCAAGCTTCTCTGTTAATCGTGGTGTCTTTGATCTTACTTCATTCAGCTCTAAGTTGTACCAAGGCACGATCACTGCGACAGCCAAACTGGATGCGCGTAAATCACCTGCCACATACTCTGCTAAGAAATCAATCAAAGGTGTACAAGTCCAACCGTTACTTGTCGATGTAGCAAATAACGACATGCTGGAAGGTACTGGTAACATTGATGTCAATGTGAGTGGTAAGAGCCTAACGCCAACTGGCATCAAAAAGAACCTTGTTGGTACAGTGGTGATCAATTTTGCAGATGGTGCTGTGAATGGCATTAACGTTGCTCAGCTAATCCGCGAAAACTACGCGCGATTTAAAGGTCAAAGCATTGAAGGCACAGATGAAGTTAAGAAAACCGACTTCAGTGCGATGACCGCGACGTTGAAGTTAAATAAAGGCACGGTCTCAACGGATAACATGAAAGCGCAGTCTCCACTTCTTCGTGTTCGTGGTAAGGGGCAGGCAAACTACTTGAATGAAACTGTTGATTTCACCATTAGTACTTCGATAGTGGGTTCATTGGAAGGTCAGGGTGGTAAGACCATTGATGAACTGAAAGACATCACTATCCCTATCAACGTTTCTGGCAAATGGGCAGATCCTAAGTTCAAGCTAGTCTTTGATGACGTGTTGAAACAAAAAGCTCAGAAAGAAATTGATCGTGGAGTAGAGAAGCTCACGGACAAGATCAAAGATGAGAAAACAAAAGAGGCGGTAGATGGTTTGTTGAAGAACTTGTTCAACTAAAGGACCAAGCTTCTTTATGAGGATATAGGTAAAGTAAAAGGGTTGGCATTGAGCCAACCCTTTTTAGTTTTTAGTCTTTTCGGAAGCAACGGCGGACGCTTACCAATCTATGCCTTTCAGAGCTTTAACTCCGGATTCAAAGGCGTGCTTAACGTTTTTCACTTCTGATACTGTATCTGCCATTTCAATCAAAGTACGGTGCGCTCCACGTCCTGTAATGACGACCGATTGCATTTTAGGGCGATTATTTAGTGCTTCGACGACTTCGTCTAAGTCTATGTACCCGTAACTCACCATATACGTTAGTTCGTCGAACAGAACCACATCAATTGATTCATCGGCAAGCATACGCTTACATTCTTGCCAAACAAGTTGGGCGGCTTCAGTATCGGCTGTTTTGTTTTGGGTTTCCCAAGTAAAGCCTGTTGCCATAACTTGGAACTCAACACCTAGCTTTTCAAGTAGGTTACGCTCGCCGTTATCCCATGTACCCTTGATAAACTGTGCTACGCTGCACTTCAAATCATGACCAACTGCACGCGCAATTGTACCAAAACCGGAAGTCGATTTGCCTTTCCCATTACCAGTGATGATCAGTAATAAACCTTTCTCCTCTTGGGCGGCTGCGATTTTCGCGTCTACCTGCTCTTTTACTTTTTGTTGGCGCGCCTTGTGGCGTGCTTCTTTGTTTTCGTCGATAGACATAATGCTTCCTCAATTCCTTTTTTGAACTGACCCAAGCCGATTTGGGTTCATTGAATTATCTCGTTATGATAGACCAACAGTTGATGAAGAAAAACCATCGATAATTCAGGGAATAAAATGAAGAAATTACTCGTTGTTTGTATGGGAAATATTTGTCGTTCGCCAACTGGTGAAGCGGTATTAAGATCTAAAGCCAAAGAACTGGGCATATCAGTGGAAGTGGACTCTGCAGGGACCATTGGTTACCACGCCGGAAATCCGCCTGATGCTCGCGCCATGCAAGCGGGAAAGCAACGCGGTTATTCGTTCAAAGGAATGCGTTCTCGCAAGGTAACAGTTGGGGACTTCGATGAATTTGATATGGTGTTAGCTGCAGACAAAGCCAATCTCGCCGATCTATTGGATATTTGCCCGGTAGAACACCGTCCTAAAGTGTCGTTGTTTTTAAGTCATGGTGACTCTGATTATGACGAGATCCCAGACCCATATTACGGTGGCGATGCTGGTTTTGAACTGGTACTGGATTTGATTGAAGAGGCGTCAGAAGCGATTTTGAAAAAAATCTGAGTATTTATTAGCTTAAAATAGATAGCAAAAGGGATGAGTCATGCTCATCCCTTTTTGTTTTTATTAACCTGCAAGTACGTCGGTTGCAACCTTATAGCTTGGGTCTTCTTTTACGTTGATTTCAACCAAGCTACCTGCTTTATCTAGTAGCTTACGGCAATCTGGGCTCAAGTGACGTAGGTGAAGTGTTTTACCAAGTGCGGCGTAACGCTCAGCCAACGTTTCAATCGCTTCGATAGCAGAGTGGTCTGTTACGCGAGAGTCCGCGAAATCAACAATGATGTCTTTTGGATCGCCATGTGCGTTAAACAATTCTAGGAAGTTTGCCGCAGAACCAAAGAAGATAGGACCGTGGATCTTGTACTCTTTTGAGCCTTCTTCATTTAGACGCGTATCTGCGTAGATGTGCTTAGCATGTTGCCATGCAAACATTAGCGCAGATGCAATCACACCCACGGCTACTGCAACAGCGAGGTCAGTCAGTACCGTCACTACTGTTACAAGAACGATAACGAAGAAATCCTGCTTAGGTACGCGACGTGCAAGTTTGAAGGTTGCCCATTCGAATGTACCGATAACCACCATGAACATGACACCAACGAGTGCAGCAAGTGGAATCATCTCAATGAGTGAAGAAGCAAACAGGATGAACATTAGCAGAGCGATAGCCGCAACGATGCCTGATAGACGACCACGACCACCTGAGTTTACGTTGATCATTGACTGACCAATCATCGCACAACCACCCATTGCACCAAACACAGAACACGTCATGTTTGCCATACCTTGACCGATACATTCACGGTTAGATTGACCGCGAGTGTTAGTCATTTCATCCAGCACTGTTAGTGTCAACAGAGACTCGATCAGACCGATAGCGGCAAGGATGATTGCGTAAGGTAAAATGATTTGCAGAGTTTCTAGAGTGAAAGGTACCGCTGGAATAGAGAAGGTCGGAAGAGAACCCGCCAAAGTCGCTGCTTCATCGCCAGACATAGTACGTAGGAAGTCAACTACGGTACGTGTTTCTAGATCCAAGCCAACAACAAGTGCAGTAACGGTCACGATCGCAACCAGAGAAGAAGGCACTGCCGTTGTGATCTTCGGTAGGAAGTGAATGATAGCCATTGTTAGCGCAACCAGACCTAGCATTAGCAGCATTTGGTCTTGTGGTAGCCACGTTAGCATACCGTTAAGGTCTGGTGCTTTGAACTGACCTAGTTGTGCAAGGAAGATAACGATAGCCAGACCGTTTACGAAACCAATCATCACCGGATGAGGAACGATTCGGATAAATTTACCTAGCTTAAATAGACCGGCTGCAATTTGAAGAATACCCGCCAACATAATTGCGGCAAATAGATATTGAACACCGTGAGTTGCAACAAGCGACACCATAACAACTGCCATTGCGCCAGTCGCACCGGAAATCATACCTGGTCGACCACCGAAAATAGAGGTGATAAGACCGACAATAAAGGCTGCGTAAAGACCAACCATAGGGTCTACACCAGCAACAAATGCAAATGCTACGGCTTCAGGAACCAATGCGAGCGCAACAGTTAGACCTGATAGCACGTCGTTTTTTACGGAGTGCTTAGAAAATTGAGGAAATTCGAACATGTTTTGTATTGAGTTCTCTTGGCGATGAATTTCTCCCGACACATATTCGTATTTGCACAAGTACTGCTGGTGAAAGTGAAGTCACTTCTATCAGCACAAACCGTATTAAAAAAAGAGCCGCATCAGAATGGTGTCGAAAACTTGAGTCGGCGAATGCTACCGAAAAGTGTGATTAAGTTCAACAATGAAGGGGATATTGACGCACAAATGTGATCAGTCATTGATATTAATATAGCTAATTAGAGTTAACACTTACTTCAACAAAAAAGGCTGCCGATTGGCAGCCTTTTGTTTCGTATTTCGCTTAATGCGATGACAAAGTAAAACTTAGTTAAAGTTCGGTTTTGTCATTACTGCTGATGCACGGTTTGTTGCTACTTGGCTACCTGCGCCTTTCGGTGCGTAGCGCTCAGCTTTAAACGGTGCCGCTGTAACCGTAATTTCGCGAAGCTCTTGAGGACCTGGCGCTTTAGTCATTGGAGCACTAGCGCGTGGCTTAGCAGCTACTTTGATAACTTCTGCTTTAGGTTTTTGCGTTTCTACTGGCGTTTCTACTGGCGTTTCTGCTGTAACTTCTGTTACCGCTTCTTCTGCCACTTCAACGGCTGGTTCCTGAGCTGGAGCTGTTTCAACTGCAGATTCAGTCACTTCGACAACAGGTGCTTCAATGATTGGCTCTACTTGCGTTGTTTCAACTACTGTAGCTTCAGCTTGCTCAGTAACGGCATCCTCTACCACTGGCACTTCTGCAACAGGCGCTTCTACTTTCGCTTCTACAGATTCTTGAACTTTCGTTTCAACTGCTGGTGCTTCAACAACTGCAGGTTGTTCACGACGGATGATTACTTTACCCATCGCCATTTCAGGGCAAGCAAAACCACCTTGAATTGCAGGAACTGCTGCTGCCGTTACCACTACTTCTTCCTTCACTCGCTCTTCCTTCTTAGGCGCTGGTTTTGGAATGTAACGTGGCATCACTTTACCCATTGCCATCTCAGGAGATGCTACACCACCTTTACGTAGGCGGAATGGGTTAGGACGACGATCGCGACCACGACGACGACGTTGACCGCTTGCACGTAGGTGACGTGGTGAACGGCGGTTACGACGCTGCTTAGACTCTGCTTTGTTGTCTTGTTGCGCTTCTGCTGCTGCCTCAACTGGCTTCTCAACCGTTGCTTCAACTGCTTCAACAGGTTGTACTGGTACTTCCTGTTCTGCTTGCTCAGCCGCTTGCTGGTCTTTAACACGTACAGATTTGTTTAGCTTGCGACGTTGACGGCGCTCTTTTACTTTCTCTGCTTTTGCGTTTGACTTCGCTTTATTTTCTTCCGGCTTCGCTTCTGAACCAGTACGAGCTTCAGCAGCTAGCTGCAGACCTTTTTCCGCGACTTTCGCGTTAACTTTAGGCTCTTGTGCTTTTTCAGCTTGTTGAGCTCTAGGTTTACGTTTCTGGTTGCGGTTTTGCTGCTTGTTAGGCTGCTGTTGTGTTTCGTTCTGTTCAGTCGCTTGTTCTTCACGCGGTTTACGACGACGTTTGTTATCGCGGTTGTCACGACCTTCGCGGTTATCACGCTGGTTGTTGTTGCGACGACGATCGTTGCGGTCACGCTTGTTGCGCTTGTTATCGCGGTTTGGTTTTTTCTCTTCTTTCTTAGGTTCTTCTTTAACTTCTTCAGAACCACTGAATAGGAAACTACCAATTGCTTTAAACAGACGGCTGAATAGACCTGGTTTTTCTTCTTGCGGAGCTGCTTCTTTCTTCTTCGCTGCTGGAGCAGGTTTAGAAGTTGCTGCTGGCGTAGGAGCAGTTTGCGCTGGCGAAGCAAAACCTTTTAATACAGGCTCTTCGATACGCTTAGGCTTGACATCAACCTCTGCTGGCTCTTTGCCTTCTGCTTCTTTCATTGCTTCCAGTTTCTTAGGAAGTAGGTAAGAAAGCAGGTCAAACTCTTCGCCTTCTCGAACACGGATAACTTCGAAGTGAGGCGTTTCCATGTCTGAGTTTGGCACAACCGTAATCTTCACTTCTTGAATACGTTCGATGTGGTTGACCGAGCGACGTTTTTCGTTCAGAAGGTAAGATGCGATCGGCACAGGCACTACTGCTAGTACTTGGGCTGTATTGTCTTTTAGAGCTTCTTCTTCGATCAGGCGAAGTACAGAAAGTGCTAGAGATTCGTTATCACGAACAACACCTGTACCGCTACAACGAGGACAAATATGGTGGCTTGCTTCTGCTAGAGAAGGGCTCAAACGCTGACGAGACATCTCCAACAGACCAAAGCGGGAAATGCGACCGATTTGTACACGAGCACGATCTAGACGAACGGCTTCACGCAGACGGTTTTCAACTTCACGCTGGTGGCGCACCGGTGTCATATCGATAAAGTCGATAACCACCAAACCACCAAGGTCACGTAGACGCAATTGACGAGCGATTTCGTCTGCTGCTTCTAGGTTAGTATTAAGCGCTGTTTCTTCGATATCGCCGCCTTTGGTTGCGCGAGCCGAGTTGATATCGATAGATGTTAGAGCTTCCGTTGGGTCGATTACGATAGAACCACCTGATGGTAAGCGCACTTCACGTTGGAAAGCCGATTCAATTTGGCTTTCGATTTGGTAGTGGCTGAATAGTGGTACTTCGCCTTCGTATTTCTTAACGCGGCTGATGAAATCAGGACGTACCAGTTTGATGTGCTCTTTAGCACGCTCATAAATGGTGTTGCTGTCGATTAGGATTTCACCGATATCACGACGTAGGTAGTCACGGATTGCACGAACGATTACGTTACTTTCTTGGTGGATTAGGAAAGGAGCAGGGTTAGAATCTGCTGCGCCTTTAATTGCACCCCAGTGGTTAAGTAGTACGTTCAAGTCCCACTCAAGCTCTTCTGCACTTTTACCAACGCCAGCAGTACGAACAATCAGACCCATGCCCTGAGGCAGTTCTAAAGTGCTTAATGCTGCTTTTAGTTGAGTGCGCTCGTCACCTTCGATACGACGAGAAATACCGCCGGCACGAGGGTTATTAGGCATAAGAACAAGATAGCTACCCGCAAGAGAAATGAAAGTAGTTAGAGCTGCGCCTTTACTACCACGTTCTTCTTTTTCCACTTGAACGATAACTTCTTGACCTTCAGTCAGCACTTCTTTAATGCTTGGGCGACCTTGGTAAGTGTAACCTTCTGGGAAATATTCGCGGGCAATTTCTTTGAGAGGGAGGAAACCGTGACGCTCAGCACCGTAATCAACAAATGCGGCTTCTAAGCTTGGTTCGATACGTGTGATACGTCCTTTGTAGATATTCGCTTTTTTAGATTCATGACCCGGACTCTCGATATCAAGATCGAAAAGTCGCTGGCCATCAACCAGAGCGACACGCAACTCTTCTTTTTGAGTTGCGTTAATTAACATTCTTTTCATTGAAAATTTCTCGTTGTCTTTTCTTTTATCTTTCTTTTCAACTTGTCACTGGCTTTTCGCTCTTTCACGGTGCCTGATCCCATGGCTTATATTTTGCAGCCTCCCGGCTGGAAGGGGATGCTCTAGGGCACTTCAGTCATCACAAATTGCTTTGGGTTTCGTTGGAAACGTTAACTTGTGACCCGCTATTCGGGCGGTAGATACTCAACGTGAATATGCGAGGAGTAGAGTGACAAGTGTGTTGAACTCAACGTGTCTTACGCCAATGCTGCACCTGACGTTCAACAATCTACTCACATTGCTTGGGGATAAATGATTGGTAATGAACAAAATGTAACCAAACCTTCCTTAGCAGCTGTGAACTATAGCAGTGCAGGTGGATATCAGCAATCTGCTTTAGCGCAAACGATGGAAAATTTGGCGCTAAATTCAATTTTTGTAATTTATAACTGGCTGTTTCATAAGCACTTGAGTCTTGCAAACTGAGAAAGACACAAATCAAAACGAGAAGTTGATAAAGACTTTTAATAATCTAAACAAAAGCTTGGCGAGTTTTAGAACAATTTATGACAACGAGTGTTTCTTTTGCAGCAAGAATAATGTGAAGTCACACAGATTTGGGTTTACAATACCGCGCATGAGCGAAATAAGAACAAAAGTCCAGTTCGTTGATATCGACGAAGATATGGCAGGTCAACGCATTGATAATTTTTTGCGTAACCAATTAAAAGATATCCCTAAGAGCATGATTTACCGAATCGTGCGTAAGGGGGAAGTGCGCGTCAACAAAAAGCGTATTAAAGCCGAGTACAAACTCAAGGCTGGCGATCTCGTACGTATTCCACCAGTAACGGTAGAGAAAAAAGAGGACGACGTTGCGCCAAGCACTAAGTTGAACAAAGTAGCAGAGCTAGAACATATGATCATTTTTGAAGACGATCATATGCTGATTCTAAATAAGCCCTCTGGTACAGCTGTGCATGGTGGCAGTGGTCTTAAATTTGGTGCTATCGAGGCACTTCGTGCGTTACGTCCGCAAGCTCGCTTCCTTGAACTTGTTCATCGTATCGACCGCGATACTTCTGGTATTTTATTGGTGGCTAAGAAGCGTTCAGCATTGCGCCATCTGCAAGCGCAATTTCGCGAAAAGACCGTGAAGAAGTTCTACTTTGCCCTTGTGATGGGGGAGTGGAAAAGCAGCTGTAAGGTCGTGAATGCGCCGCTACTTAAAAACGAAGTGAATAGCATCGTGCGTGTGAACCCAAATGGGAAGCCGTCAGAAACTCGATTCAAGATTCTGGAAAAGTTTGACCAAGCAACGCTTATCCAAGCTAGCCCAATTACCGGTCGTACTCACCAAATTCGTGTGCATACTCAATACACGGGTCACCCAATTGCATGGGATGATCGCTACGGCGACCGTCGCTTCGATGCTTACACTGGGCAAGTGGGCTTAGACCGTTTGTTCCTTCATGCAGCGAACATCAAGTTCCAACACCCATCGAATGATGAGTGGATGGAAATCAATGCGCCGATGGAAGCGAGATTAGAGAAAGTACTCGCGGGTCTGCGTAAGAAGTAGAGGTGAGAGCGGGCTTCACCCTATGGGATAGCAAGACTGCTTCGCTTCGAAAGATGAGAAAAGAGATCCCCAACTCGCTCGTTCCTCACTCTTGAGGATGACGCGCTGCGACTTCTGAATCTAAGTGGGTAATTCTTATTTTTAGAGGAATGGGCTGACACAGCGTCTTTCCCGAGAGCGACGAAAGAGCATTGTCGGGAATCTCTATCTTAGATATAGAGTGATTAGTTTGACGCTGTGATTTTAATCTTCTCGCACTGGCATTTAAAAAAGGGTTGGCGCTTTCTCATGCCAACCCTTTAACGTTTATTAACTATCAATACCTATTACACAATATCTTTTACATAGTACTTTTTACAAAACCTCAAACCCTTGCTTTTGTAGCATGTCGATCAAGTCAATGAGAGGCAGACCTACTAGCGTATTCGGATCTTTGCCGGCTAATTTGTTGAAAAGACAAATTCCCATTCCTTCGCTTTTAAAGCTGCCAGCGCAATAAAATGGTTCTTCTCTGTCGACGTATCGTTCAATCTGTTCAAGCGTCAAATCTCTAAAATGAACTTCGAAGGTGTCGAAGCCGACTTCAGTGTGATTCGTGGCAGTATTATGTACCGCAAGCCCAGTATAAAAAGTGATGGTTTTACCGCTTTGAGCCAATAATTGCTTGATGGCATTCTCTCGGTCTAATGGTTTGCCGACTATCTTGTCGTCAATAACACAAACTTGATCGCTCCCGATCACCAAGCTGTCTTGGTCGGTATCGCAAGACGTCGCTTTTCCAATCGCAAGCCTTTGTACCAAATCTAAAGGCGTTTCGTTAGGGAAGGGGGTCTCATCGCATTGCGGAGATAAACAAGTAAACGGTACTGATAGCTTTTCCAGCAGTTGTTTACGAAAAGGGGAAGTTGAGGCTAAAACCAGTTGGTAATTTTTCATTTTGAATTACAATTCACGCGAGCATTTCCAATAGGATAATCGATCAAAATTGATTCTGGCTAATGCTCTATATGTTAAGCGTAAAAAAGTACAACTTTTTTGCCTTTTTCTTTGACTAATTTTGATTTGGAAGATAATATTCGCGCCCTATGCAAAAGGTAAAAATACCGCGAACGGTTGATCCAGCAAAGTCCGCACAGAAACGATTAGATTACGATGGCATCATCCAAGCTAGTCTTTTCAAGCGCTTAGCGGAAACAACTGAAGGCGTAAAACGCGACGCAGAAGTCTCATTGTCATTTGATATTGATGAACAGCGACTTGTTGTTATCTCTGGTAAAGCTAACATCGAAGTTGATTTAGAGTGTCAGCGTTGTAATGAGGTATTCACACACATGTGTGAAGTTGAATTCCTTTACACTCCTTACTACGGTGAGAAGACGGAAGAGGAAGCACCAGAAATTTATGATTTGGTAGATCTAAATGAGTACGGTGAATTAGACCTTATACAACTGGTTGAAGACGAGTTCATCTTAACATTACCTCAAATCGCAATGCACGATGATGCGGATTGTAGCGTTGACTCAAATAACATGGTTTTTGGTGAAATTCCTGAAGAAATTGAGGAAGAAAAACCGAATCCATTCGACGTTTTGAAAAATCTGAAAAAGTAACTGGTGTGGTAGCCGCTTCTTCTTTAGGTTTTTAACCCAATAGTATAGGAGTAGGGTCAATGGCCGTACAGAAAAACCGTAAAACTCGTTCTAAGCGCGGTATGCGTCGTTCACACGATGCGCTAACTACAGCTGCACTATCTGTAGACGCGACTTCTGGTGAAACTCACCTACGCCACAACGTAACTGCTGAAGGTTACTACCGTGGTCAAAAGGTTATCAACAAGTAAGGTTGAACCTTTGCAAAGTATTACCGTTGCACTTGATGCAATGGGCGGGGATTTCGGTCCACGCGTAACAGTGCCTGCCGCCGTGCAGGCACTGTCTCATTTCCCAGAGCTAAAAGTGATTCTTATAGGTGATCAATCTCTGATCACGTCTCAATTATCTCAACTTGGTACCTCTACCAGTTCTCGTTTGAGCATTCTTCATAGCGAGAAAGTGATTTCTAATTCAGAAAAACCGTCTTTGGCCCTTCGCAATAGCCAAAATAGCTCTATGCGTATGGCGATTGATCTGGTTTCTGAAAATGAAGCTGATGCTTGTGTGAGTGGTGGTAACACCGGCGCATTGATGGCGCTGTCACGTTTTATTCTTAAGCTGCTTCCTGGTATTGAGCGTCCTGCTTTAGTTTCTGCGTTACCGACCATCAGTGGAAAACGCACCTGGATGTTAGATTTGGGAGCAAATGTGTCGTGCGATGCCGACAGTTTATTCCAGTTTGCCGTGATGGGCAGTGCATTAGCAGAAGAACACCTAGGTCGACCTCCTCGTGTTGCGGTGCTGAACATTGGCGCAGAAGAAATCAAAGGTAACGATTTAGTCAAACGCTGTGCAGAGATGCTTTCTCAAACCGACGCCATCAACTTTGTCGGTTATATTGAAGGTAATCAAATTTTGCATGACGTAGCCGATGTCATTGTTTGTGATGGCTTTGTCGGTAACGTATGCTTAAAAGCCAGCGAGGGAACAGCTCAACTCTTCATCGAAAAACTAAAAACCAGCATGATGGAATCGACGATTAAGGGTTGGATTGCTAGAAAGTTGTTTTCTCGGCTATTTAATGAACTAAAAACACTGAACCCCGACCAGTATAACGGCGCAAGTTTGCTAGGATTGCGCGGCATTGTCATAAAAAGCCATGGAAGTGCGGATGTATCTGCGATTGTCAATGCACTTGGCGAGGCAGTACACGAGGTCAAACGACAAGTACCAAGCCGTATTAGCGATCGTTTGGAAGCGGTTTTACTCGAGAGGCATTATTAGTCTTCATGTATAGCAAAATTTTAGGTACTGGCAGCTACCTGCCATCTCAGGTGCGTACTAACGCAGACCTAGAGAAAATGGTAGATACAAGTGACGAGTGGATCGTAGCTCGCACGGGTATTAAAGAGCGTCGAATTGCAGCAGAAGATGAAACTGTTGCGGACATGGCATTCTACGCAGCTGAAAACGCTATCGATATGGCCGGCATTGATAAAAATGATATCGACCTAATTATCGTTGCTACCACGAGCAGTAGCCATACTTTCCCTTCATCTGCGTGTCAGGTGCAGGCAAAGCTTGGCATTAAAGGTTGTCCTGCTTTCGACTTAGCCGCTGCTTGTTCAGGCTTTGTATACGCAATGTCTGTAGCTGACCAACACATTAAATCAGGTATGTGTAAAAACGTACTTGTGATTGGTGCTGACGCATTATCGAAAACGTGTGATCCGACTGACCGCTCAACTATCATCTTATTTGGTGATGCGGCAGGCGCGGTGGTAATTGGTGCGAGCGAAGAACCTGGCATCATTTCGACACACGTATATTCAGATGGTCAATTTGGTGATCTTCTGAGCCTTCCTGTACCTGAGCGTGGTAAAGATGCAGATAAATGGCTGCACATGGCGGGTAACGAAGTTTTCAAAGTGGCAGTAACTCAGCTTTCGAAGTTAGTGAAAGACACGCTTGAAGCAAACGATATGCACAAGTCTGAACTAGACTGGTTGGTTCCGCACCAAGCCAACTACCGCATTATTTCAGCGACAGCGAAAAAGCTTTCGATGTCACTAGACCAAGTCGTGATCACACTTGATAAACACGGCAACACATCAGCAGCAACCGTGCCAACAGCACTGGATGAGGCGGTACGTGATGGTCGTATTAAACGTGGTCAAACTCTACTTCTTGAAGCGTTTGGCGGCGGATTCACTTGGGGTTCTGCCCTGGTGAAATTCTAAGTTTCACAAGATTCAAAATTTAAGATGCGCTACGGTGCATCTTATTTCTTTTTACTTTGCTTAAAGGAAAACAACATGAGCAAGTTTGCTATCGTATTTCCAGGTCAAGGTTCACAAGCAGTTGGTATGCTTGCTGATCTAGGCGAACAATATGACGTAGTAAAACAAACATTTGCAGAAGCATCTGACGCACTAGGTTACGACCTATGGGCGCTTGTTCAAAATGGACCTGCAGAAGATCTAAACCAAACTTTCCGTACTCAACCAGCTTTGCTAGCGTCATCTGTTGCTATCTGGCGTGTATGGCAAGAGCTTGGTCTTGAGCAACCAGCAAACCTAGCGGGTCACAGCCTAGGTGAGTACTCAGCGCTTGTGTGTGCTGGCGTGATTGACTTTAAAGAAGCAATCAAACTGGTTGAGCTACGTGGTCAACTGATGCAAGAAGCGGTACCTGCGGGTACAGGTGCAATGTACGCGATTATCGGTCTAGATGACGAAGCAATTGCAAAAGCTTGTGAAGAAGCAGCACAAGGTGAAGTCGTTTCTCCAGTAAACTTCAACTCACCTGGTCAAGTTGTTATCGCAGGTAGTAAAGACGCGGTAGAACGTGCTGGTGCACTATGTAAAGAAGCAGGTGCTAAGCGTGCACTTCCTCTTCCTGTTTCAGTGCCTTCACACTGCGCACTAATGAAACCTGCAGCAGAGAAACTAGCTGTCGCGCTAGAATCTATCGAATTCAACGCACCACAGCTTCCGGTTATCAACAACGTTGACGTGGTGGCTGAAACTGATCCTGCAAAAATCAAAGACGCACTTGTTCGTCAACTTCACAGCCCAGTTCGTTGGACTGAGAGCGTGCAGCTAATGAACGAGCAAGGTGTAGAAAATCTTCTTGAGCTTGGTCCTGGCAAAGTTCTGACAGGTCTGACTAAACGTATCGTGAAAACACTAAGCGCAGCAGCAGTTAACGACGTAGCGTCGCTAGAAGCCGCTAAGTAATCTGTTCACGATAAGAAAAGGAAAACACAACATGATGAATCTAGAAGGTAAGATCGCTCTAGTGACAGGCGCAAGCCGTGGCATTGGTCGTGCGATTGCTGAACTTCTTGTTGAACGCGGTGCAACGGTAATCGGTACTGCGACTTCTGAAGGCGGCGCAGCGGCGATCAGCGAGTACCTAGGTGAAAACGGTAAAGGTCTAGCACTTAACGTAACTGACGTTGAGTCTATCGAAGCAACACTAAAAAACATCAATGATGAGTTTGGTGCAATCGATATTCTAGTAAACAACGCTGGTATCACGCGCGATAACTTGCTAATGCGTATGAAAGATGACGAGTGGAACGACATCATCAATACAAACCTAACGCCAATCTACCGCATGTCTAAAGCGGTTCTACGTGGCATGATGAAAAAACGCGCTGGTCGCATCATCAACGTAGGTTCTGTTGTTGGTACTATGGGTAACGCTGGTCAAACAAACTATGCAGCAGCAAAAGCGGGTGTGATTGGTTTCACTAAATCAATGGCTCGTGAAGTGGCTTCTCGTGGTGTAACAGTGAACACGGTTGCTCCAGGTTTCATCGAAACTGACATGACTAAGGCGCTAAATGACGACCAACGTGCAGCAACGTTGTCGAACGTGCCAGCAGGTCGTCTAGGTGACCCTCGTGAAATTGCATCAGCAGTTGTATTCCTAGCTTCACCTGAAGCGGCTTACATTACTGGTGAAACTTTGCATGTAAATGGTGGCATGTACATGGTTTAATGCACAGTTCGTGCAAAATAAGCTATTTTACTTTATGAAAAATAGCCTATAGTTGCTGTTAACTGTCATTAAGTTGTCATGCTCATGCGCAAGATTTGTGCATGATTTAAGTCAAAAATGTATTGAAATTCGGTTAAATTCGCTAATTTTGTGGTTTGACCAGCAAGGACCCCCTTGCAAACTTCAATAGTTCGAATAAACTACGGAATCATCGCATTAGGCGAAATCTGTAAAGGAAAAGAAAAATGAGCAACATCGAAGAACGCGTAAAGAAAATCATTGTTGAACAGCTAGGTGTAGACGAAGCAGAAGTTAAAAACGAAGCTTCTTTCGTTGACGATCTAGGTGCTGATTCTCTAGACACTGTAGAGCTAGTAATGGCTCTAGAAGAGGAATTCGACACTGAGATTCCTGATGAAGAAGCAGAGAAAATCACTACTGTTCAAGCTGCAATCGACTACGTAAACAGCGCTCAGTAATTATCTCTCCCAGGCGGTCTCCTAGACCGCCTGTGTTCTTTCTAACTTCTTCTATCCTCTCATAGAAACATTCAATTCCCGGAGAATTATATCGTGTCCAAGCGTCGTGTAGTTGTCACTGGCATGGGTATGTTGTCACCGGTAGGCAACACAGTAGAATCATCTTGGAAAGCCCTGCTAGAAGGTCAAAGCGGTATCGTAAACATCGAGCACTTCGATGCAACGAACTTCTCGACTCGTTTTGCTGGTCTTGTAAAAGATTTTGATTGCACAGAGTACATGTCTAAGAAAGATGCTCGTAAAATGGATTTGTTTATCCAGTACGGCATTGCTGCGGGTATCCAAGCATTGGATGACTCTGGCTTAGAAATTACCGAAGAAAACGCGGCTCGAGTTGGTGTAGCAATCGGCTCAGGCATTGGCGGTCTAGACCTAATCGAAGCAGGTCACTCAGCGCTAGTTGAGAAAGGTCCTCGCAAAGTTAGCCCATTTTTTGTTCCTTCGACCATCGTAAACATGGTTGCGGGTAACCTATCTATCATGCGTGGTCTTCGTGGTCCTAACATCGCGATCTCTACTGCATGTACTACAGGTCTTCACAACATCGGTCACGCGGCTCGTATGATTGCATACGGTGATGCGGAAGCTATGGTTGCTGGTGGTGCAGAAAAAGCATCTACGCCACTTGGTATGGCAGGCTTCGGCGCTGCAAAAGCACTATCGACTCGTAACGATGAACCGCAAAAAGCATCACGTCCTTGGGATAAAGGTCGTGACGGCTTCGTTCTAGGTGACGGTGCGGGCGTGATGGTTCTTGAAGAGTACGAACACGCAAAAGCGCGCGGTGCTAAGATCTACGCAGAGCTTGTTGGCTTCGGTATGTCTGGTGACGCTTACCACATGACTTCTCCAAGTGAAGATGGCTCTGGTGGCGCACTGGCAATGGAAGCGGCGATGCGTGACGCAAACATCACAGGTACTCAAGTTGGTTACGTGAACGCTCACGGTACATCAACACCAGCAGGTGATGTGGCTGAAATCAAGGGTGTGAAACGCGCACTTGGTGAAGAAGGCTCTAAGCAGGTTCTTGTCTCTTCTACTAAATCTATGACTGGTCACCTTTTAGGTGCAGCAGGCTCAGTAGAAGCAATCATCACGGTTCTTTCATTGGTAGATCAAATTGTTCCACCAACGATTAACCTAGATGATCCAGAAGAAGGTTTAGATATCGACCTTGTGCCGCATACTGCGCGCAAAGTTGATATGGAATACGCAATCTGTAACTCGTTCGGCTTCGGCGGTACTAACGGTTCGCTTGTATTCAAAAAAATCGCTGAGTAAAAGTCTCTAACACAGTTTTAGAGTAGCGATACTTGTATTCTAACGGCTCGATGCTTAGCATTGAGCCGTTTTGTTTTATTTGTCGATCAGAAAGCAAGGGTATCTGAATGTTCTGGGTAAATGGACTGCCACAAACACATGTTCCACTCGGTGACCGCTCTTTCCAATATGGTGATGGCTGTTTCTCTACCATCAAAACCAAGAAAGGGCAGTTGGAGCATTGGCAAGCGCATGTTGAACGTATGGAAGCATGCTTAACGACATTACAAATCCCTTTTCCTGATTGGCGTACGGTCTTGGATTGGGCGATGTCGGCAACTTTAAAAGATGAATCTGCCGGAATCAAAATTCATATTAGCCGCGGTTGTGGTGGTCGAGGGTATAGTCCTAGCGGTGTCGAAGGTCCGGTTGTCACTATCTCGAATTTTACATTCCCTGCTCACTACCTTGCTTGGCAAGAGCGTGGCGTGCAATTAGGTGTTTGTGAAACCCGACTTGGAATCCAGCCATTACTTGCCGGACATAAGCACAATAACCGTATAGAGCAGGTGCTCGCAAAGGCAGAAATTGATGGTACTGAATTTGCTGATGCTGTGACGTTAGATGTGCAAAATCATGTCATTGAAACTACAATGGCAAATCTTTTTTGGGTTAAAGATGAAAAGGTGTTCACACCCGGTTTGTGTTTATCCGGTGTGGCTGGCGTGATGCGCCGTAAGGTTTTGGAATATCTCCAAAGCGAAGGTTACTCAGTGCAGGTAGCCGATTTCACACTGACAGATTTGCTCGATGCAGATGAGGTGTGGATGTGTAATTCACTATTGGGTGTAGCACCGGTTTCCGGTATTTCAGCACCAGAGAACAAGATTGACTTTCCAATTGGGAAATTGACTCGACGACTTCAAGGGAATCTAAATACGTGATTAAAAAACTGTTTGCTTTTGTTGTACTGATTGCCGTTATTGGTGCAGCAAGTGTTTTTTACGTTGTTTCACAGACTAAGCAATACGTTAACTCGCCAATTCTTATTGAGCAGCCTCAGCTGTTTACCGTTGAAAATGGCACCAGCTTTCACCGAGTAATGCGTGACTTGGCGAAAGATAACATCATCGAAGCTTCAGACTACACTCGTTTAATGCCTCATCTCTATCCTGAGCTTCTTCAGGTGCGAGCAGGCACTTACCAACTAGAACCTAACACCTCTCTATATGACACGTTGGAACAACTAAACACAGGTAAAGAACATCAGTTTGCGATTACCTTTGTGGAAGGCAGTCGCTTTTCTGAGTGGGTTGAGCAGTTAAGTGCAGCGCCTTATGTCAAACATGATTTGACCGGATTATCGGAAAAGCAGATGGCTGAAAAGCTGGGGATAGAGCGCGAAAAGCTTGAAGGCTTATTCCTTGCCGAAACCTATCACTACACAGCTGGTACAAGTGAGAGTCAGATCTTAGAGCGTGCTCATAGTAAGCTGAACAAGATTTTGGATGCTAAGTGGGAAGAGCGCCAAGAGAAACTGCCACTAAAAGACAAATACGAAGCGCTGATTCTTGCTTCTATCATTGAAAAAGAGACGGCGATAGACTCGGAGCGTGAGCGTGTCGCATCTGTATTTGTGAATCGTCTTAACAAACGTATGCGTTTACAAACAGACCCTACAGTTATCTACGGTATGGGAGATGCCTATGATGGTAATATCCGTAAGAAAGATTTGCGTACTCCTACACCATACAACACATACACAATCAATGGTTTGCCACCAACGCCGATTGCCATGGCGGGTGAAGCTTCGATTGAAGCCGCGTTAAACCCTGAAAACAGTAACTATCTATATTTCGTAGCAAGTGGGAAGGGCGGACATGTATTTTCGAAATCACTTGCTGAGCACAACCGTGCTGTACGTGCCTATTTAAGAGAACTAAGAAAGAACAAATGATGAAAGCAAACTTTATTGTCGTTGAGGGCCTAGAAGGCGCGGGTAAAAGTACTGCAATTAAAACGGTTTTGGATACGCTGAAAGCTGCAGGTATTGAAAATATCGTTAATACTCGTGAGCCCGGTGGAACCCCTCTCGCTGAAAAGATGCGTGCATTGGTTAAAGAAGAGCACGAAGGCGAAGATTTGAAAGATATGACGGAGCTGCTTTTACTCTACGCAGCTCGTGTCCAGCTAGTGGAAAATGTAATCAAGCCAGCACTTGCAAACAATCAATGGGTGGTGGGTGACCGCCATGACTTGTCTTCTCAAGCTTACCAAGGTGGTGGTCGTCAAATCGATGCGTCGCTGATGAAAAACTTACGCGACACTACGCTTGGTGAGTTCAAACCTGCTTTTACGTTGTACATGGATATCGATCCTCGTGTTGGTCTTGAGCGTGCTCGTGGTCGCGGTGAGCTAGATCGAATTGAGAAAATGGACATCAGCTTCTTTGAACGCACTCGTGAGCGTTACCTAGAGTTGGCTAATGCAGATGACTCTATCGTAGTTATCAATGCAGAGCAGTCGATTGACGAAGTGGCACATGATATCAGAGCTGCACTAAATGCATGGCTTGCAGCTCAGTAAGCTGAGGGTAGATTGAGGTGATTCATGTTAAATGACTTTCCATGGTTACAGCCCGTTTGGGATAACCTCAAAATCAGTTTGGATTCAGAGCGAGTTCCTGGAGCTTTGTTACTACAAAGTGAGAAAGGACTGGCAGTTGAAAAACTGGTTGAACTCTTCAGCCACTCTCTTTTGTGCCAAAACTACACCAGTGAGGCGTGTGGTTTTTGCCACAGTTGTCAGCTAACTCAATCTAATAGTCATCCAGACTTACATTGGGTTAAGCCGGAAAAAGAAGGCAAATCAATTACGGTTGATCAGATCCGCGCTTGTAATCGTCTTGCTCATGAATCATCACAGCTAAATGGATATCGCGTGTTCATTATTGAACCTGCGGAAGCAATGAACGAGTCTGCGTCCAATGCGTTGTTGAAAACACTAGAAGAACCAGGGCAGAAGTGTTTGTTCTTGCTTGTTACACAGAACCATGAGCGATTACTGCCAACGATTCAAAGTCGCTGTCAGCAATGGGTCGTGGCTACGCCTTCAACAAAGCAAGCTATGAGCTGGATGAGTGAGCAAGGGGCTTCTCAAGTGCCCCCTTATGCGCTTAAGTTGAATATGGGTTCACCAATAAATACGCTGGAAGCAGCAAAAAGTGGTGAGCTGGATGAGTATCAAGCGTTTGAGCGCTGCTTGATTGAGACTTTGTCTTCGCCTTTGTCAGATGTGTTTCAGTGCGCGACGTTAATGGCTAAGAATCCAGACAAAGCGTTAGACTGGGCGTGGTATTTGTTGACCGATGCTCAGAAAGCGCAATTTGGTGTTACGGAAGTGGATCTGCTTCCTGGCGCCGCTCAGTTTCAGCCCGGTAGATATAACGGTCTGTATCAAGCGGCCCAAAAGCTGCTTGAATTGAAAGCTCAACGACAAACCTTTCCAGGCTTAAACCTTGAGCTACTATCTATGAATTGGTTAATTGAATCACGAGAGGCATTATGTTCGTAGATTCGCACTGTCATCTAGACAAATTGAATTACGATGACCTTCATATTAATGTTGAAGACGTTATCAACAAAGCTAAGCAAGCTAATGTTACTGAGTTATTGTCCGTTGGTGTGACTTTGGACTCTTTCCCTAAAATGCTCGAAATGATCACACCTTACAATAACGTTCACGCGTCTTGTGGTGTTCATCCTCTTGATGTTGAAAGTGCCTTTTCGATGGATATCTTACGAGAGTACGCGTCCCATGAAAAAGTTGTGGCGATCGGTGAAACGGGGCTGGATTACCATTACAAACCAGAGACCGCCGCACTGCAGAAAGAGCGTTTTGAGCAGCAAGTTGACCTAGCGGTAGAATTAAACAAACCACTGATTATTCATACTCGTAATGCACGTGAAGATACATTAGAAATTCTACGCAATGGCGGAGCCGAAAAATGTGGTGGCGTCATACACTGTTTTACTGAAGATCTGCCTTTTGCAGAAGCTGCACTCGATTTAGGGTTTTACATCTCAATTTCAGGTATCGTGACTTTCCGCCAAGCGACGGAATTGAAGGATGTTGTGAAAGCCCTACCTCTTGAAAAGTTGCTTATTGAGACGGATTCTCCGTATCTTGCCCCTGTTCCACATCGTGGAAAAGAGAACCAACCAGCCTATGTTGTCGAAGTTGCTGCCTATATTGCACAGTTGAAAGAGTGTGCCTTGTCTGAAGTTGGGCAAAAAACCAGCGAAAATTTCCGAAATCTTTTTTTGCGATGAAAAATCAATAGGCAGATTAAAAAAGGGGCTTTTGCCCCTTTTTTGTTGATAAATGCACCAAAAAGATCATTTAGTTTAATGTTTACTAAATTTGTTGATTTAACCGCATCCAAATCCCTCAAATGTAATTTTGTTACTAAAAATAACATCGACCTTTATTTTATTTACGCCTTAAAATTAATTATGTAGATAATAAAATCTTTATAAAACAATAACATAAGTTTAATGCAAACCTTTTCATCGACGGTTTTTAGGTGTGATCTGCGGCTTGTTTTGAAACTAAATTTCGTAACTGTGTGGAAAGTTTGAGGGCCATCAATATATATTTAGAGCCGGAAAATATAATGCAACGTGTGGTTACATTTTCATTGGGTGCTAACATTTAGGCTACGGGGGTGTGCCGTTAGTGCCCAAATAATACTTATAATTTATCAGGAGCATAAACATGTTTAAGAACCTTTTTGCAAACCTGCAAAAAGTTGGTAAAGCTCTGATGCTACCAGTATCAGTATTACCAGTCGCAGGTATCCTACTAGGTGTTGGTGCTGCCCACCTAAGCTTTATTCCAGAAGTGGTTTCTAACCTAATGGAACAAGCTGGTGGTTCAGTATTCGGCCAAATGGCACTTCTATTTGCTGTTGGTGTAGCACTAGGCTTCACAAACAACGACGGTGTAGCTGGTCTAGCTGCTATCGTTGGTTACGGCATCATGACAGCAACGCTAGGCGTTATGGCTGGCATTATGGGCGTTGAGAAAATCGACACAGGTGTACTAGGTGGTATCCTTGTCGGTGGTGTTGCTGCTTGGGCATTCAACCGTTTCTTCAAAATCCAACTTCCAGAGTACCTTGGCTTCTTCGCTGGTAAGCGTGCTGTGCCAATCATCACTGGTTTCGCTGCGATCATCCTAGGTGTTGTACTATCTATCGTATGGCCACCAATCGGCGGTGCAATCTCTGCATTCTCTGACTGGGCTGCACACCAAAACCCACAGCTTGCGTTCGGTATCTACGGCGTAGTTGAGCGTTCTCTAATCCCATTCGGTCTACACCACGTATGGAACGTACCATTCTTCTTCGAAGCAGGTACTTGTGTGAACGCTGCTGGTGAAACTCAAAACGGCGTACTAACTTGTTACCTAGTTGCAGATGATGCATCTCGTGCTGCTGGTAATGGCTTCGGTCAGCTAGCGGGTGGTTACATGTTCAAGATGTTTGGTCTACCAGCTGCAGCAATCGCTATTGCTCACTGTGCTAAACCAGAAAACCGCGCGAAAGTAATGGGTATCATGGCGTCAGCTGCACTGACTTCATTCCTAACTGGTATTACTGAGCCAATCGAATTCTCATTCCTATTCGTTGCTCCTGTACTATACGGTATCCACGCTCTACTAGCTGGTTCTGCATACGTTGTTGCTAACACTCTAGGCTTCGTACACGGTACTTCATTCTCACATGGTCTGATCGATTTCCTAGTTCTATCTGGTCACGCTCAGAAGATGGGGCTGATGGTAGCTGTTGGTCTAGTTTACGCTGTAATCTACTACGTAGTATTCCGCACAGTAATCACTGCTCTTGACCTTAAAACTCCAGGTCGTGAAGATGAATCTGAAGAAGCTGTTGCAACTTCTGGTTCTGACATGGCAGGTGAGCTTGTTGCAGCATTCGGCGGCAAAGCAAACATCACTGGTCTAGACGCATGTATCACTCGTCTACGTGTAGCGGTAGCTGATACAGCTGCTGTTGACCAAGACAAGCTAAAACAACTAGGCGCTGCTGGTGTTGTAGTTGTAGCAGGTGGTGTTCAGGCTATCTTCGGTACTAAGTCTGATAACCTAAAAACTGAAATGGATGAGTGGATTCGTAACCACGGCTAATCTCAGTCATTCATAGAAAAGAGGAGGCTTCGGTCTCCTTTTTTTGTGCCTGTTTTTCATGCTGAAACCACGACGACTAACGGCTTATCTTTAATTTAACGTCCCACATCGTGACACAATACGCAGCCTTACAGTTGTAGCGTTTTTCGTACCTCTCCCTTACTCATTGCTGACATACCAAAACTAAATCATGTTTGAATTATGCACGCCGTTTTTTTTAGAGTGATGACGTGTATGAAAAAACAAATAATGCTGGCAGCAGCACTGTTACCTAGTGTAAGTATGGCAGCAAACCAACCGACGAATTTTTCCGTTGGTATGGCAGTGGATCAGCAATTGAGTGTCGTAGTTGAAATCGATGATAAATATCGAGGTATCATCGGTAATGACGGTATGGCATTTGACTATATCGCGAAACGTGGTTCTTTTGAGCAAAATATGCCGCTGACCTGGTATGTAGGTGTTGGTGGTTGGTACGAGTGGGATGATGAATTTGGTTTTCGTGTTCCGCTTGGCGTGAATTGGGATCTTTCAAAAGGATGGGATCTCTATGCGCAAATTCATCCAGAGCTCGATCTGTATAAAGGACCCGATCTTCAAATTGGTGGAGCTCTTGGGGTTAAATACAGCTTTTGAGTTAAAGCAGATACAAAAATGCCGGCATAAACGCCGGCATTATTCTTGATAAAGGATCGGTATTATTGCTGCTTATCCATCGCTCGCTTGATGCACACAGCTGCGCCACCCCAAGTGATGCCAAGACCAATAACCATCATAATAATTGCACTTGTTGTCATTACGCTTTCTCCTTGCTTACCACATTAATCAGTACACCAAACACAAATAGCGCGGCAATCATTGCCCAGCCAAGAGTTAGGTCGTAGCCACCGTAACCTTCTGTTAGAAGGGCATATAGCTTAGTTGCTAGGATAATTGCTAGCATGATTGGAGTAACAAAACGTAGGCAGACTACAAACCATTGACCAATAGAGAAATCTGAACGCTCATTTACATAGTCACGAACTTGTGGCACTTGTTTAAGTAGCCAAGCCATTAAGACGATTTCAACCAGACCGCCAACCATGATGCCGACGTTATTAGCAAAGTGGTCGACAAGGTCAAGTAATAATAGACCTCCGTTTGTTGCAAATGCCATTGAGACAATAAAGCCAATACCAATCACCACGTTTGCCGCTTTTTTACGGCTCCATTTCAGTTTATCGATAACTGCAGATGTTACCGCTTCCATGATTGAGATGTGCGAGCTTAAGCCAGCTACAACGAGAGCAAAGAAGAACAGAGGACCAAGAATATATGGCGCTGGTAACAAATTGATAGCGGCAGGTAGCGTTACGAACGCAAGGCCAACACCAGCAGAGACGACTTCAGTCAGTGGTTTACCTTGCTCTTGAGCCATGTAACCAAGCACTGAGAAGATCATGATACCGGCTAAGATGGAGAAACCACAGTTGATAAGGACAGTCATGAAGGCGTTATTCGTGATGTCTGATTTCTCAGGCAGATAACTGGAATACGCTAGCATGATGGCAAAGCCGATACTTAGGGTAAAGAAGATCTGCCCGTACGCAGCTGCCCACACTTTCACGTCCCAAATCTTACTGAAATCAGGCTCAAACATGTAGTTTACGCCATCTAGTGCCCCAGGAAGGAAAATCATACGACCGATCAAGAACACGACCATGATGAACAAGATTGGCATCATGATTTTTGATGCTCGTTCGATACCCGATTTAACACCACTCACAATGGCCGTGTAGGTGATTGCCCAAGCAATCAGCATGGATACTGCGATCTTCCATTGAATGCTGCCCAAATCCGTTGGTGAGTTATCACCAAGTTTTAGGTATTCACTAAAGAAGAAAGCATTGGTGTCAGAACCCCAACTTTGGGTAAACGACATACCAAAGTAAGAAATTGCCCAGCCAATAACAGCGACGTAGTAAACGGCGATAACCGCAGCTACACCCACTTGGAACCAGCCAAGCCACTCAAACTTGACGTGGATTTTAGCTAATGTTTTCGGAGCAGAACCACGGTATTTTTGACCCATACTGAATTCCAGGATCATAAATGGAATACCAGCAGTAATCATGGCGAAAAGGTAAGGAATAAAAAAGGCACCACCACCGTTCTCATAAGCCATATAAGGGAAACGCCAGATGTTACCCAGACCGATGGCTGAACCGACTGCAGCTAAGATGAATCCCGCACGGGATCCCCATTGTTCTCGCTTCATATTTGACTCCTGTACAACTCCCTAAGGAATGAAGCTCTTCTTGGCAGGTGTAAATCCCAGCAGAATAAAGGGCAACTGTTATCCGTCAGTTTTCTATCCTAAATTCGGTATTATTGTTGCTTTCTGGTTTTTTACTTTGTTTTGCCAATGAAGAATCAGAATTAAATGCTTTAAATTTTGATGTGTGTTTACAAAAGCTGAAATATTCTTCTGCTTTCTGTCTTCAGACTAACTTTTTACATTATTTATCGCAATAGATTCTAAATGTTAACGGCGAGATTTTATCTGGTTTAAATATTGTTAAATCGTGATTTGCTAGGTTATCTGATCAGTGAGGTGGGGTTATTTTCAGAGTATATGACTGTCTTATTGATGTGATCTTGGTCAAATAAACTCTTTTTGATTATTAGGGCGTATCTCTGCGTTCGATACACCCTATAGACGATTTGGCGTCAAAACGATTCTTTAGAAGTGAAAGCCGTTAGAAGCGGAAGCTAAAGCCAATATTGGATTGAAATTGGTTCATCCAGTCGGTTTCAAACTTGATTACACAAGAAGAACCATCAGTAGGAAGCACGCATGCTCCTGAGGTGTCGTTGTCAACAACGGTACCTAACCAACGAACTTGAGCGGTCAATGCAAAGTTTTTAGAAAATGTGTACTCAAGTCCTGCGAAAGCACTAGCTGAGAAACCGTATTTGTCATCCACCCAATCAGCATCAGCATATGAAGCACCTAATCCAAGACCAACATAACTTTGCCAACCTGTCGCCACTGGATAGTAGATGCTGCTTTGAAACTGCAGGTAATGGATGTCTGCTGAGTTGTTCACATCTTGTAGTTCAGAAGACTGATTCGAATAGAACAAACCTAAGCGACCCATTTCAAAAGGAGTCTCTACCGATAAAGCGTAGTTAATTGAAGGGTCAAGATCGTAGGTGCGATTGTTTTCATCTTCTACTTTGCCTCCTCCCGTGAAGCCAATGTAGGGAGTGACGATAACGTTTGCTTGAGCTGCCATAGAACAGCCCAATAATACACTCCCAACTAGCCAGCCAATTTTATTGTTCATTTGCTATCTCCTTATTATGACTAAGCTAATTGTGATGCCTTAGTCAAAATCGTGCGACTAAATTAGGCAATTCTTGAACATAATTCACACTGGTGTTATTAATTTGTTACAACAAAAGGAGGTGTCTATGGAACACGATCTAAAATCAGCCCTACTCATCGTCGTTACGGTATTCGCAGTTTTACTCTCTTTTGGCATCATTGCGATTACGACGGCTTAAACTAACGGCATTACGCCTATGATACGCAACAGCGGTATTATCACTGATAGCCATGCTGAGCTCGACATTCAAGTGTATGAGCAGTTTAGAAATGGCAAAACTGCCCTTGTCGCACAAGGAGGAGGGCAGAGAGGGATTTTTACCGCTGGTGTGCTAGACGCATTTCTTCTCTCTAATTTCGACCCATTCGACGAATTCTATGGTACGTCTGCCGGAGCGCTTAACCTTTGTGCTTTCCTTTGCCGTCAGCATGGTATGGGTAAAGCCTTTATAACCGATCTGACCACGGCTCCCGAATTCTTCCATCTGATCCGCTACATTCGTAAAAAACAGTACTTAGGTTTGGAGTGGGCGCTCGAACGTATTCAAGATTACCCTTATAAACTCGATCTGGATCTTGGTCGCTCTACGCTAGGCCAAAGAGGAGCGTTTGCTGCGGTCACTAACGTCGATACGCTCTCAGACCACTACTTACCAATACTCGGTGGTGATTGGCTCAATACGATGGTGGCTACATGTGCTATTCCAAAACTGTATCAAGGTGCTGTAAATGTAAACGGGCAGCATTTTGTTGATGGCGGCGTTTCTGCATCGATTCCCGTTCAAGAAGCGTGGCGTAAAAATGCACGAAATATCATAGTGATCCGCACTGAGCCTTTCTCTGAATCGGAAGCCAAAGCGCAAAGTGAGCTTGGTGAAGAAGGGATCAAATGGTACCGAGAGTCCATAAACTCGGTTCAAGAATCTTGGCAAGATAAGGTCCATCAATGGAAGGAAGATTGGAGCAATTTCTTGCAGCAAAAAATTAACGCAGCACATCAATCTAAATTGTCTGGCAGAAAGTTATTAAATGGTGGGCGTTGGCTATTTGGAGCCGATAACCTCTATCGTTTGAGCCATTTGATTGGTGAGAATTTTGATTCTGGATTAGCAGACATGTTGATGATCCACTATCAAACCTTTGAGTTGACGCAAGCTTTCCTTAGCGCACCGCCTGACGATACTTTTATTTTGCAATTGGCGCCGAAAGAGGAGCTGCAATCCTCATCTCTTTTAAGTGACCCTGAAGCTCTTGAGCATGATTATCAGCTTGGTTTGCAAACCGGTTTTAACCTGATTCAGCTTTACGACAAATTAAATATGGAAGGTCGAGAGACAGCCTAGATAATAAAAAGGGCACCATTTCGGTGCCCTTGCTTATCAAGTGTTGAACTTATGCTGACAGGATTCGCATGCAGTTGGTTGAACCAACCACGTCCATAACATCACCTTGAGTGATGATCACCAAATCCCCTTCATCCAATAAGCCTTGTTCTTTTAACGTCACAATTGCATCGTGCGCGGTAGTTAGACCTGCGCCACCTTTTGAGTCAAAGTACACCGGAGTTACCCCACGATAAAGCGCAGCACGATTCAGTGTCGATTCGTTGCGTGATAACGCAAAAATAGGCAGACCTGAACTCAAACGAGACATCATGAGCGCAGTGCGACCAGATTCGGTCAAGGCAATCATCGCTTTTACGCCTTCCATGTGGTTAGCTGCGTACATAGTGGACATTGCGATGGTTTCTTCTGCGGTTGCAAAGGTGCGATCCAAGCGATACGTCGACAAGCTTGCTTCAGCCATCTTCTCTGCGCCCATACATACTTCTGCCATGGACTTGACAGTTTCTACTGGGAATTGGCCCGCCGCCGTTTCTCCAGAAAGCATTACTGCATCTGTACCATCTAGCACGGCATTGGCAACGTCCATGACCTCTGCTCGGGTTGGCATCGGTGCCGCAATCATAGACTCCATCATTTGAGTCGCAGTAATCACGATGCGGTTTAAGCTGCGAGCACGACGGATGAGTTTTTTCTGCACGCCAACAAGCTCTGGATCACCAATTTCTACACCCAAGTCGCCGCGAGCAACCATCACTACATCGGACGCAAGAATAATGTCATCAATCGACTCGCTGGTGGCTACCGTTTCTGCTCGTTCAACTTTGGCAACGAGTTTTGCTTCTAGACCTGCATCTCTTGCCAAACGGCGAGCATAGTGCATATCTTCGCCATTACGAGGGAAAGAAATCGCAAGGTAATCGACTTTGATTTTAGCGGCAGTGAGAATGTCCGCTTTGTCTTTCTCTGTTAATGCATCGGCAGATAAACCGCCACCTTTCTTGTTGATACCTTTGTTATTAGACAGAGGGCCACCAACGGTGACGCGTGTATGAACTTTATTTCCTTCGACACTGGTGACTTGCAGTTGAACACGTCCATCGTCAAGGAGCAGGATATCGTTAGGTGAAACGTCTTGCGGTAGCTCTTTGTAATCCAAACCAACGGACTCTTGGTTTCCCTCACCTTTTGGTAAATCGCTGTCTAGTGTGAATTTGTTACCGACATCAAGATGAATTTTGCCATCTTTGAAGGTGGATACGCGGATTTTTGGACCTTGTAAATCACCAAGAATGGCAACTTGACGTCCTAGTTTTGCCGCAATAGCACGGACTTTTTGCGCGCGTTGAATATGATCGTCACTGGTACCGTGAGAGAAGTTCATACGGACGACATTTGCTCCAGCTTTGATGATCTCTTCAAGGACATTGTCTTTATCTGTTGAAGGGCCAAGCGTTGTAACAATTTTGGTTCTTCTTAATATGGAAGTCATAGATTCTCCGAAGAATGCAGGTGTAGGACTAGATAACTCGAATTCTATTCTCGCTAAGTATATGCACAGTATGCGCGGATTGTTGGCATTTAGGTCAAAGTGCTGAAAAAACATCAACACACAGGTGTTGTGACCTAATTTGATGAATAAAATAAGTTATTTTTCAAACAATTTAACAGGAGTCGATTTCTAGTTATTTGATTGAATACACAAACAAACATGTTTATACGTGATGCTTGTCACGGGGATTTATCAATTCACTTCACAATTACTTCGCAAAGTAAAAAAATTATCCCGTTATAGAATTTCGGAGTGCAAGATGTACATGGCTCAACCGGGCCATATTGATCATATCAAACAGGTCAATGCTGGTCGTGTATACAAACTAATTGACCTAAAGGGTCCAATATCTCGAATCGATTTATCCAAGCAAAGTGAGCTTGCGCCTGCGAGTATCACTAAGATCACTCGAGAATTGATTGAAGCCCACCTGATCCATGAAACAACGGTACAGGAAGCAACCAGTCGCGGTCGTCCTGCGGTGGGGTTACAGGTCAATAATGAAGGTTGGCAATTCTTGTCGATGCGTTTAGGTCGAGGCTACTTGACGATTGCACTGCACGAGCTTGGCGGTGACGTTCTTATCGATACCAAAATCGATATCCACGAACGTGACCAAGATGATGTGCTGGAACGTTTACTCTACGAAATTGATGAATTCTTCCAAACCTACGCCGATCAACTTGATCGTGTTACCAGTATTGCGATTACTCTGCCCGGTCTAGTGAACTCAGAGCAGGGTATCGTGTTGCAAATGCCGCATTACAATGTTGAGAACCTAGCGTTAGGTCCTGAAATATACAAAGCAACAGGCTTACCGGTTTTTATTGCCAACGATACGCGTGCATGGGCACTAGCAGAGAAACTGTTTGGTCATTCACAAGACAACGACAACTCGGTTCTTATCTCTATTCACCACGGCTTAGGCGCAGGTATTATCTTGGATGGTCGAGTGCTACAAGGTCGACACGGTAACATCGGTGAACTCGGTCATATCCAAATCGATCCGAATGGCAAGCGTTGCCATTGCGGCAATATTGGTTGCCTTGAAACCGTTGCCAGCTCACAAGCGATTCGAGAAGAGGTTGTGACTCGTATTGCTCAAGGTGAAGCTTCAGTTCTTGCTGAACAAGAAGAAATGAGCATTGAAAGTATCTGTGAGGCGGCTGCAAATGGCGACCCTCTGGCTGTTGATGTTATCGAGAAGCTTGGTCGTTACTTAGGCTCTGCTATTGCGATTGTTATTAACCTATTTAACCCAGAAAAGATCTTAATTGGTGGGGTGATCAACCAAGCGAAAGAGGTGCTTTATCCTGCTGTTCGTCGTTGTATTGAAGAACAAAGTTTGCCGGTTTACCACCAAGACCTTGAACTGGTGGAGTCTCGTTTCTATAAACAAGCGACCATGCCGGGAGCGGCTTTGATTAAGCAAGCACTGTACGACGGTCAGTTGTTGATGAAGGTGATTGAAGGTTAATTTTTCTGACATCAGAATAGGGCATTTACAGAGGGTGAACAGGAAGGTTCGCCCTTTTTTGATCATATGAGCAGAGAAAACTCGAATCTGAGCGCTGCTTCATTGCTATATCAATAGCATTAATGTAATTTTCGTAAGTATTGTAGAACACTCATAAAAAAGTATTACTTTGTTGTTCCAACACAGTTTTCTATAAAGAGTGAAAGGTAGTCGTTCAAAGTTAGGTAGTGGTATGTCCGGAGTGTTAAATACGGTTGATCAGCGTACAAATCTAGTAGGTGAAAACCGACTAGAGCTTTTGCTGTTCACGCTAAATAGTCGCCAGTTATTTGCGATTAACGTTTTTAAAGTGAAAGAGGTGATCAAACTGCCTCCGCTTACTAAGCTGCCAGGTTCTCACTATAACATTCGTGGTGTGGCATCTTTGCGTGGCGAAGCTGTGCCTGTGATTGATTTACGTTGCTCGATCGGTTTCCCTCCATTGCGTGGTGAAGTTGAAGAAGAGAACTTGATCATCACCGAGTACAACCGTTCTATTCAAGGTTTCCTTGTAGGACCGGTTCGCAACATCATCAATACTGCATGGACTGAGATTCAGCCGCCACCATCTACATCAGGACGCTCTAACTACCTAACTGCTATCACCCAAGTGAAAGATGGTGATTCATCTCAAATCGTTGAAATTATTGATGTAGAAAAAGTACTGGCTGAAATCGTTCATTATGACGTGACCATCTCTGACGGCATACTAGATCGAGAACTGGCTCAAGCAATGATTGGACAAAATGTCCTCATTGTTGATGATTCATCAACCGCGCGTAATCAGGTAAGAGACACCTTATCTCAGCTTGGTTTGAACATCATCGAATGTCGCGACGGTTTAGAAGCATTAACGGTTCTTAAACGTTGGTGTGATGAAGGCAAAGACATCGAAAAAGAACTGCTGATGATGATTACGGATGCGGAAATGCCAGAGATGGACGGGTATAGGCTGACTCATGAAGTGCGTTCTGATTCTAGAATGTCCAAGTTGTTTATCACCTTGAACACATCTTTAAGTGGTAGCTTCAACGAAGCCATGGTGCAAAAAGTGGGGTGTGATCGC
Source organism: Vibrio sp. MMH1-50 (assembly GCF_022347645.1). Lineage (NCBI taxonomy): Bacteria > Pseudomonadati > Pseudomonadota > Gammaproteobacteria > Vibrionales > Vibrionaceae > Vibrio > Vibrio sp. MMH1-50. Next base: position 71,211 of record NZ_JAKRGG010000010.1, on the reverse strand, counting down.
TTTATTTCTAAGTTCCAGCCTGATCTTTTGGTTGAAGTTGCACAAGACAGAATGCGTCAAGTTTTATATACGTAGAATTAATCAGTGAGCCCTAAATTAATCCATAAGGATAGGTGATTAATTGAACGGTGATTGCTAAACTGTTTTACATATTTCTGAGAATGAAATATGTAAAGTATATCGCGTCACTTTTCACCTATGAGTCTATTTAGACTTATCAATATAGGGTACTTCCGTTTAATGATATGGTTAACATCGAAAGTCATCATGACTTTATCCTTGTTACTGTATAGGAAATACAAGACTAAGCGTACGGAAACGATGACTGAAGATTAATTCAGCAGAATCAAAAAGGGAGGCTTGACCTCCCTTTACTTTTTTCGGTGCAATGCCTTTTCCTACCTCTAAAACATGATTGCTTAATGGAAGTCGCGTGATTTACTTTTCAGCTCAGCAAGATTGTGCGTGCAATCGATGAGCTTACCTGCGATCACGTGCGTGACTTCGCCTTCACGCTCTAAAATTCCTTTGACCATCAACACCTTTGAAGTGAGATAAGCTTGCTTTTGGGCGCGTGCTGTTGCTCGCCATACCACCACATTGATGTTGCCTGTATCGTCTTCCAAAGTGAAAAAGGTCACGCCAGCAGCGGTGCCGGGAGATTGTCTGCCTGTGACAACACCGACAACCGTCACTAAAGATTTATGCTCTTTTTCGACTAACTGCTTCATCCGAGTAAAACGCGGTAACTTACCAGCTTCTTCCAGCAACGTAATCGGATGGCGACTTAGTGATAGTCCGGTACTGGCATAATCTTCAACTAAGTTCTCGTATTCAGAAGGCTGAGCCTGGTAACTTACCATTGGCTCTTCCATGTGATGGAATAAAGGTAAGTCTGATAGTGAATCCATCGCTGCCCAGCGAGCGTTATAGCGATTACCTGAAAGGATTTGAAACGCATTAGCAGAAGCGAGTAACTCAATATCGCGGCGGTTTCTTAAGATTTGCTTCACCTCTTGGATAGCGCGATAGCCGGAGCTTGGTCGTCGTTCAACTAGCCGAAAGGCGCTTTCCTGATTAAAGCCCTTTACTAAGCGAAAACCCAGTTGCACACCAAGGCGACCATTCGGACGTTTGACCAAATGGTGCTGATAGGAGGAATGATTGATGCAAACAGGCAGCACTTCAACACCGTGTCGGCGCGCATCTTGAATCAATTGTGAAGGGCTATAAAAGCCCATCGGTTGGCTATTGAGTAGGGCAGTATAGAACTCAGCAGGGTAGTAATATTTCAACCATGCAGAGCAGTAAGCTAGCACAGCAAAAGAGGCTGAGTGACTTTCCGGGAAGCCATATTCACCAAAGCCGCAGATTTGGTCGAAGATGCGCTCAGCAAACTCCAAGTCATAGCCTCGCTCACGCATTCCGTCGATCAGCTTAGGTTTGAACTTGGCAAGATCGCCGTTTTTCTTCCATGCTGCCATTGCACGGCGTAATTGATCGGCTTCACCACCACTAAATCCTGCCGCTACCATCGCCAGTTTGATTACTTGTTCTTGGAAAATCGGCACGCCCATAGTGCGCTCTAGTACGCTTTTCACTTCTTCTGATGGATAGCTGATTGGCTCTTCACCATTTCGTCGTTTTAAAAACGGATGCACCATATCACCTTGAATTGGACCCGGGCGAACAATGGCAATTTGCACCACCAAGTCATAGTAACGCGCGGGTTTTAAACGCGGCAGCATGCTCATTTGCGCGCGAGACTCAATTTGGAACACACCAACGGTATCGGCTTTTTGGATCATACGATACACGTACGGATCGTCTTGCAATCGCGTGATCTCGGCAATCGACAGTGATCGCTGATGGTGTTTCTCGACCAATTGAAAGCATTTACGGATCGCGTTTAACATACCGAGCGCGAGGACGTCGACTTTCAGTAGTTTTAAACTTTCTAAATCATCTTTATCCCATTGAATAATGGTGCGATCTTCCATCGAAGCGTTCTCAACAGGCACCAGTTCGTACAAAGGACCAGAAGAAATCACAAAGCCGCCAACGTGTTGGGATAAATGGCGCGGAAAGCCAATGATCTCGTTCACCAACTGGATAAACTGCTGACCTTTTAACGACTCTGGCTGCAATCCTAATTCGATGATTTGCGCTTGCCAACCTTGGCTGCGATCACGTCGATTAACGTTTTTGATGAAGAAATCCAATTGAGTCTCTTCAATCCCCAACGCTTTGCCTACTTCACGCACGGCACTTTTAAAGCGATAGCTGATAACGGTGGCTGCCAGAGCGGCACGCTCGCGCCCGTACTTTTTGTAAATATATTGAATGACTTCTTCACGGCGCTCGTGTTCAAAGTCGACATCAATGTCTGGCGGCTCTTTTCTTTCTCGGCTAATAAAGCGTTCGAACAGGACCGAGATTTGCCTAGGATCGACGGCAGTGATTTCTAAGCAGTAGCACACCACCGAGTTCGCTGCGGAACCTCGCCCTTGATAGAGAATGCCTTGTTGTTTAGCAAACATCACAATGTCGTGAATGGTGAGAAAGTAATAGTGATATTGCAGCTCTTCAATGAGTGTTAATTCATTCTCAATGGTTTGATGAATGTCTGAGGGTACGCCCTCAGGAAAACGTCGATTTTTACCACGCTCGACCAACATACGTAGATAAGTAGTAGGAGTGTAACCGTCCGGAATCAGTTCTGTTGGGTATTCGTATTTCAGCTCTGAAAGCTTAAATGCGCACAAGCTCGCAATATGAGTGCTTTCTGCTAGCCATTCGGATTTGTAAATTCGAGATAGTTTGTTCAATGGACGCAGTGCTCGCTCGGCATTGGATAAGCGACCAAAGCCAAGCTTGTCGACGCTACAACTATGTTTTACGGCGGTTAAGACATGTTGCAATGGTAAGCGCTCAACCGCATGCATTAAGACGCCACCACAAGCGGTAATTGGTAATTCGAACTCGCTTGCCAGTAACTCACAGTGTGTGGTGTAGGCATTATCGTCGCTGTCTAAATGACGTTGAATCGCGACCCATAATCGATGAGCGTGGTGTTGTTGGAGCCAACGCCCCCAATAATGGTCGCTTTCTTGATGAGTAGGGAGCCACAGTACTAAACAGTGACGAATCGACATCAAGTCCCATTCAGACAATTGATAACTGCCTTTCTCGCTACGTCGCCTTGCATTAGTGATGATCCGGCACAGCTCTGCATAAGCTTTACGACAAGGACAAAGCAGCACCACTTGGCACTCATCATTGAGCCAAAACATGCTGCCGACAATTTGCTTGATGTCGAGTTTATGCTGCTCGATGGTCGTATGGGCTTTCACAATGCCCGCGACGGAGCACTCATCGGTGATTGCAATGGCTTGATAGCGATAAAACGCCGCCTGCAACACTAATTCTTCTGCATGAGAAGCGCCAGTGAGAAAGGAGAAGTTGGACTGACAAAACAGTTCTGCGTAACTCATAACGATCTAATAAAAATAACTGTCGATTTAACAAAAATAGCCATGGAGAAACCAATGTTTGTGCTGATCGCGAAATACCCATAACCAGCGACCTTGCTTGGTGTGCGCAATGTAATAATCACGCATGATCTCATCACCATCCCACCATCCAGAGACAATACGCTCAGGTCCATGTACTAGAGATATTTGCTCTTGTAGCGCGATAGGTGCGGGCAATTGCATCGCGGGGCGCAGTAGAGCAGGAACGGTGTTAATTGAGACATCTGGCTCATCGGCTGGGCGATATTGGCTGGCTTTCTCTGGTCTTGGATCGCAGGCAATATTGGGTTTGAGTATTGCGCTTTTGCCCAATTTAGCTTGCAGTAAAGAGAGCAGCTCTAATGCGTTCATTTGCCCTTTTTGCCCAGCAAAAAAATCGCGTGCAGAACTTAAAGGCTCACCTTGGCGTTCTACTTTTAACGTCAGACCGATAACAGGGCCGTTTAACGTGACGGATTCCAAACTCAAACTCGCGAGCTGTTGCCAACGTTGGCACAAGTAATCACCTTGTGCGGATGTGAGCGGAAGGTGCTGTGCTTGCTTGTCTCGCTGGTGGAGGGTTAAACAGAGTTCAAACGCGACTTTATCACGCAGCTTGAGAAAGGTTTCGAGCTGACGAAGCAACTTAGCTAGTGGCTTTTCAATCCATTGGACGTTTTCAATCTCAAACAGCAGTTCTAAATAAACTTGGAAGGATTCGGTAGGGTGATAAAAGTCGACAGGGTGCTTAAACTGTCCAGTCAGTCGGCCAACGTAGTTCACCAAATCAATATCGAATCGGCGTGCAATGTCTTGTAGTGGTAGTTCAAGTAAGCCTTGCAGTGTGGTGACGCCTACACGTTGTAACTTCTCTACAGTAGCGCTTGATAAATCTGTCAGTGTTAACGGTAGTGGCGATAAGGCTTGTTGTATGGCAGATTTGTCTTCGCTGATGACGTTCGTCCCTGCTAATGCCATCAATTTGGCAGAAAAAGGCGAAAAGCCACATCCGAATTGAAAACTCAGTTTCAGCTCCGATAAGTGAGCTCTGACTTTATTCCAATAGTTTTGGAGCCCTTCATACAGATTAAGCATTGGAGTTGCGCGCAGTAAAATACCTTGGTTTGGCATCAATACGACGTCAGATGTGATCAAATACAGCCATTGCGCAATTTCTTGTAACTTGCTCAATTCGGTTTGCGGATGATAAGGGTGCACTTGCAAATCTCGGCACAAAGAAGCCGCACTACCCAAGCCCATATTTGGTTTAATGCCTTGTTGCTCGGCAATCTCGTTGTATTGAATGATCCGACAACGTTGGCTTTCTACAATCACCACGGGTTGCTCTTGGTTATCGCCAAAGAGTGCGTCTAGCTGCAGGCGAGGGAAGTGCAAATAAATCCACAAAGCCATACCACTAACCTTGATTCGCCAATGGGAAATTGACCACAGTTGATGGAATGTGAGTCGTGGTTGGCATCACCAATTGTGGGTAGTGGTGTTGGAAATTGATGTCGACACTACCTTTGCTCCAACCGCCTTTTCGTTTGAGAACTTCCACGCTAACGCCTTGTCCATGACCTTGCAATTTCAGACTCAACGAAACAGGTAAAGACAAGCGGTTTGTCATATTAGGTTTGAGCATAAACAGAGGGCAAGATCCTTGCTCGCTCGCCACTTGCAGACGTTTTACTTGGTGGATCTCTAGTTCATCTTGCCATAGCAAAACGTTGGTACAAACACCGCTCTTGAGGCACTGCTCCGCTGCCCATAATGCATCGCGCTGATGTTCAGGCGTGACCACCCACACCTGGTTGATGTCTAGCCCAATGCCGTGTAGGAACAATGAATTCATCAATGCTGGTGGCTGAATGAATGCCGTGACTCCTCTCGAAAGGGATGCTTTTAAGTAAGGCGCAAGCAAACGCAGCTCGCCAATGCTGCCTATGGATTCCATTTCCACCACACCGTGAGGAGGAAAGCCGCCACCAAGCAGAGCATCTAGCTCCGGAAAACCAGAACTATTAAGGAACTGATGATCGTCAGCTTTGGTTAGATTTGCTTGCCAAACAAGATGCTGGCTTTTTAAGTGTTGGATGATGTCTTGCATAAATAAAATACCTGTATATACATACAGTATATTTCTGTGATGGAAAGTCGCAAGATTTTTATAGGCAGAAATACGAAAAAAGGCAGCATTTGCTGCCTTTTCAATCAATTATGTGAGGTAACCTAAGTGGGTTATTTACGCTTTGGTTGAGCGTCGATGCACTGACCGTTTACATCAGTGACTGCTGGGTCCATCAAGTGAAGGTAAAGCAGCATGATGTCCAGCGGTGTTTTTAACGTGTTTGCATCTTCACCTGGGTAGGCTTTTTCACGCATACGAGTACGAGTTGCACCAGGGTTAATTGCATTCACACGTATTGGTGTATCACTCAACTCATCAGCCAAGACTTGCATCATACCTTCTACAGCAAACTTAGAAATAGCGTATGGACCCCAGAAAGCACGACCAGAGTGACCAACGGTTGAAGAGGTAAAGACAATACGACCCGCTTCTGATTTACGCATGATCGGTAGTAGTGCCTGAGTCATCAGTACTTCCGCTTTCACGTTAATCTGCATGATGTCGTCGAAGTCTTCTTCATTGATTTGCTCAAACGGACACAGCGTGCTGAGAACACCGGCGTTGTGCAATAGACCATCCAAACGACCAAATTGACCTTCGATGGTTTCTGCCATGTCGATGTAGTGTTGCTTCGTTGCACCTTTTAGATCGAGTGGGATGATCGCTGGTTGAGGGTAGCCCGCAGACTCGATTTCATCGTAAATGGATTCAAGGTTTTGAACGTTTCGACCCAGTAGAATCACAGTCGCACCGTGCTGAGCGTAAGAAAGGGCGGCTTGGCGACCGATACCATTGCCTGCGCCAGTGACAAGAATGACTTTACCTTTTAGAGCATCTGCTGAAATGGAGTAGTTCACGGTAGTTAATCCTTATTATTGTATCTAGTTCCGACGTACAGGCTTCATGTTCGTTTATGTAGAAATGCGCCTGTTTCTCAATGGAAAATCTTGGTAATCGTGACAAGTTGGTTACAATACACCAATTCATGTGTTATACCAATTCCAGAACGGTTGTCCGGTATGTTATTTGAACGCTATCAATCAGAACAAGAGGTTGCTGATTTTCTTGCCTTCTCTCTGATTTTTCTACGTAACATATTGATGACTATCACTGGTATGAGATAGAGGAACTCTCATTGGAATTTTTATTAGATTACGGTCTGTTTTTGGCTAAGATTGTTACCGTTGTTGCGGCAGTAATTGTGCTGTTGATTATCGCAAAATCAGCGAGTGGTAAGTCGGGTGCAGCAAAAGGCGAATTGGAAGTTACCAACCTTTCTGAACGTCATAAAGATGCGGTAGAACAGTTGGAGCATCACCTGCATGATGACGCTTTCATCAAAGCTCGTGATAAAGCAGTCAAGAAAGAAGAGAAAGAGAAGAACAAATCTCGCGAGAAAGAAATCAAACAAGCGAGCAAAGAAGGTTATCTCGATAGCAAGCGCGAACCGCATCTGTTCGTGTTGGACTTCAACGGCAGCATTGATGCAAAAGAAGTAGGCTCGCTACGTGAAGAGATCACTGCAGTATTAGCTGTCGCTCGTGAAGGCGATGAGGTTTTGCTGCGTCTAGAGTCTGGCGGTGGCATGGTTCATGGTTATGGCTTGGCATCTTCTCAACTTGACCGAATCAAAGCAGCGGGTCTGCCTCTGACGATTTCTGTCGACAAAGTTGCAGCAAGTGGCGGTTACATGATGGCGTGTGTGGCAGACAAGATTGTCTCAGCTCCGTTTGCGATTGTGGGTTCTATCGGTGTTATTGCACAGATCCCTAACTTCAACAAACTGTTGAAAAAGCACGATATCGAGTACGAGCAGCTAACGGCTGGTGAGTACAAACGCACACTGACTATGTTTGGTGAGAACACTGACAAAGCGCGCGATAAGTTCAAGCAAGAACTTGAAGAAACACACGTACTATTTAAAGACTTTATCCGTGAGCGTCGCCCAGATCTAGAGCTTGAAAAAGTGGCAACGGGTGAGCACTGGTTTGGTACGCAAGCGAAAGAGCTAGGGCTGGTGGATGAAATCAGCACTTCCGACGATCTGGTTGTCGCTGCATGCAAAGAGAAAACCGTACTAGCAGTGCATTACGTGCAGAAGAAGAAACTGGCAGACAAGCTCGCTGGTGTTGCAGGTAAAGTGGCTGATAGCGTAGTACTTAAACTTGCAGAACGCGGTCAAAAGCCAATTGTTTAATCGATAAGATACGATTCAAACTTAAAACGGCGAGGGTGGAAACTCTCGCCGTTTTTATTGGAACTTTCCTCAATAGTGTGAATCCAACTGCGCATTGGGTGTAATGCTTTACACGACATTTTTCCTCGCTCCAGAGGACGATTACCCGTATAATACGCGCCTCGAAAACCGAGCAAATTGCTGAAAAAGAAATTATAGGTGGAGAAGAACATGTCCTCTCAAACTCCGGTTGTTACCGTAGATGGACCTAGTGGTGCAGGTAAAGGCACTTTATGTATGTTGCTAGCGAAGAAGTTGGGCTTCCACCTTCTGGATTCTGGCGCAATTTATCGTGTACTTGCACTTGCAGCGATTCACCACGGTGTAGACACAGAGTCAGAAGACGCGCTTGTCCCACTTGCTACTCACCTAGACGTTCAGTTTATTGCTGAAGGTGACTTAGTAAAAGTGATTCTAGAAGGCGAAGATGTTTCTGGTGAACTTCGTAAAGAAGAAACCGGTATGGCTGCGTCTAAAGTGGCAGCACTGCCACGCGTTCGTGAAGCATTATTGCGTCGTCAGCGTGCATTTGAGACCGCTCCGGGTCTGGTTGCTGATGGTCGTGACATGGGTACGGTTGTATTCACAGGTGCACAAGCGAAAATTTTCCTTGATGCGAGCGCAGAAGAGCGTGCAAATCGACGCCTTAAACAGTTGCAAGATAAAGGGTTAGATGTTAGATTTGCTGACCTTTTGAGCGAGATCCAAGAGCGTGACGATCGCGATCGTAACCGCCCAGTGGCGCCACTACGCCCTGCAGAGGATGCGCTTGTGCTAGATTCTACGTCGATGACTATCGACGAAGTGGTAGAAAAGGCACTACAATATATCGAATCGAAGCTAGCTGAGTAATTACGCTCGGCTAGGCTAAGAGCGTCGGTCGCAAGGATGATGATTGGCGAATTTAATAACCCCATGCGGTAGGATACCCGTGGACGTTTAATTTATTGAAGATTAAATAAATGACTGAATCTTTTGCTCAACTCTTTGAAGAGTTTCTAAACGAAACAGAATTCCAACAAGGCAGCATCGTTAAAGGTACTGTAGTAGCTATCGAGAACGGTTTCGTTCTTGTTGACGCTGGTCTTAAGTCTGAATCTGCTATCCCTGCTGAACAGTTCAAGAACGCTGCTGGCGAACTTGAAGTTGAAGTTGGCGCTGAAGTAGACGTAGCTCTAGACGCTGTTGAAGATGGTTTCGGTGAAACTCAACTTTCTCGTGAGAAAGCTAAGCGTCACGAAGCTTGGATCGTTCTTGAGAAAGCTTACGAAGAAGCTGAAACTGTTGTTGGTATCATCAACGGTAAAGTTAAAGGCGGTTTCACTGTTGAACTAAACGGTATCCGTGCTTTCCTTCCTGGCTCTCTAGTAGACGTACGTCCAATCCGCGACACTGCTCACCTAGAAAACAAAGAGCTAGAGTTCAAAGTTATCAAACTTGACCAAAAACGTAACAACGTAGTTGTTTCACGTCGTGCAGTTATCGAATCTGAGAACAGCGTTGAACGTGACGAGCTTCTAGAAACTCTACAAGAAGGTTCTGAAGTTAAAGGTATCGTTAAGAACCTTACTGACTACGGTGCGTTCGTTGACCTAGGTGGCGTTGACGGTCTTCTACATATCACTGATATGGCTTGGAAGCGTGTTAAGCACCCATCTGAAATCGTTAACGTTGGTGACGAGATCCAAGTTAAAGTTCTTAAGTTCGACCGTGAGCGTACTCGCGTATCACTAGGTCTTAAGCAACTAGGCGAAGATCCATGGGTAGCAATCGCTAAGCGTTACCCAGAAGGTCACAAACTAACTGGTCGCGTAACTAACCTAACTGACTACGGCTGCTTCGTTGAAATCGAAGAAGGCGTTGAAGGTCTAGTACACGTTTCTGAAATGGATTGGACTAACAAGAACATCCACCCTTCTAAAGTTGTTAATGTTGGCGACGAAGTTGAGGTTATGGTTCTTGAAATCGACGAAGAACGTCGTCGTATCTCTCTAGGTCTGAAACAGTGTAAAGCTAACCCATGGCAGTCATTCGCTGAAGCACAAGCTAAAGGCGACAAAGTTACTGGTAAGATCAAGTCTATCACTGACTTCGGTATCTTCATCGGTCTAGAAGGCGGCATCGACGGTCTAGTTCACCTATCTGACATTTCTTGGAATGTTGCTGGCGAAGAAGCTGTACGTGAGTACAAGAAAGGCGACGAGATCTCTGCAGTTGTTCTAGCAGTAGACGCTGAGCGTGAGCGCATCTCTCTAGGCATCAAGCAAATGGAAAACGACCCATTCAATGCTTACGTTGCTGACAACAAGAAAGGTGTTCTAGTTAACGCTACTGTAACTGCTGTTGACGCTAAAGGCGCTACAGTTGAAATCGCAGAAGGCGTTGAAGGCTACATCCGTGCTTCTGAAGTATCTCGCGATCGCGTAGAAGATGCTTCTCTAATCCTAAGCGCTGGTGATGTTGTTGAAGCGAAGTTCACAGGTGTTGACCGTAAGAACCGCGTAATCAACCTATCTATCAAAGCTAAAGATGAAGCTGAAGAGCAAGAAGCAATGGCATCTATCAACAAGCAAGACGAAGCTGCTTTTGGTAATGCAATGGCTGACGCTTTCAAAGCTGCTAAAGGCGAATAATTTACTCGCTTAAGCTAAAAAGGAGCCGCAAGGCTCCTTTTTTATGCTTGCTACTTTGCGAGTAGTAATACTAATGTTGATAAACTATGCTAAAAAAAGACATTTTTTGATTGCGCATTTTGTGTAAAATTTGTCTAGAATTGATAGCAAGTGTTTGTTGGAATTAGTATTACTTACTATAATGAGTGATAAAGATACTCAAAGAGGGCAACTATGACTAAGTCTGAACTGATTGAAAGACTCTGCGCTGAGCAAACACATTTATCAGCGAAAGAGGTAGAAGATGCTGTAAAAGATATTTTAGAGCACATGGCTTCTACGCTAGAGAGCGGTGACCGTATCGAGATCCGTGGCTTTGGTAGTTTTTCTCTTCATTACCGCGAGCCTCGCGTAGGTCGTAACCCTAAAACGGGCGATAAAGTGGAGTTGGAAGGTAAATACGTTCCTCACTTCAAACCTGGTAAAGAGCTTCGTGAACGTGTAAATATGGTTGGCTAAGGCTCTCTTATTAGTTTGAAAAAGCGGCATACTCTCGTGTATGCCGCTTTTTTATAACTAGATTATTGGTAATATACATGGTCTGAAGAAACATTTTACTGCATAATCTTACCTACTTACTCCTCGAAGGGTGATGTAACATGAAAATTATAAAAATCGTTGCTGTTTTAGCTCTCTTTTTAATTGCACTGGCTTTAGGTTCTCAAAACCAAGAGATCGTGACTTTCAATTACCTTTTAGCGAAGGGTGAATTCCACTTATCAACGCTACTAGGTGTGGTCTTTGTGGTTGGCTTTGCTCTGGCATGGGTTATCTTTGCTAGCATCCAATTCAAGACTCAACTTCAGGTTCGTCGTCTGAAAAAGAAACTTAAAAAGTATGAGCCCGCTGAAGCAGAGAAACCTGCTAAACCAGCAGTAGCAAAACAGGCATAAGGATAAGGCTTAACTTTAATGCTTGAACTACTCTTCTTGTTATTGCCGATAGCCGCCGCCTATGGTTGGTACATGGGGCATCGCAGCGCTCAGCAAGACAAGCAGAAGCAATCTCATCAGATATCCCGTCAGTACGTGACGGGTCTTAACCTGCTTTTATCTGATCAGTCAGATAAGGCGGTTGACCACTTTATTGAATTGCTCCAAGTTGATAACGAAACGATAGATACACACCTAGCGTTAGGTAATCTTTTCCGTTCTCGTGGTGAAGTCGACCGTGCAATTCGTATCCACCAAAACCTGATTTCCCGTTCTGGTCTGACTCTGGATCAGAAAAACCTTGCTCTCCAGCAACTGGCGAAAGACTACATGGCCTCCGGCTTTTTAGACCGTGCCGAGAAGATCTTTGAGCAGCTAGTTGATGAGCCAGACCATCGTGAAAGTGCCCTTCAACAGTTGGTGACTATTTACCAACAAACCCGTGAGTGGGAAAAAGCGATTCACTACGCAAACCAGTTAGCGAAAATGGGCAAAAAACGCACTCGTATTCGCGCTAACATTGCGCACTTCTGGTGTGAGCTGGCGATGCTTGACCAAGCGGATGGCAATACCAATAAAGCCATTCAACATTTCAAGAAAGCACTTTCAGAAGATCCTAAATGTGTTCGTGCGAGTATTGCTCTTGGTCGCGTGTACTTGGAATCAGAAGACTACAAACACACCATCAAATACCTGACTGGCGTGCTTGAGCAAGATAAAGACTTTATTAGTGATGTACTGCCAACAATTGCCGAGTGTTATCACCACCTTGGTCAAGAAGATGAGCTGGTGGAATTTTTACGAGCATGTATCGATAAGAAAGCCGGTGTATCGTCTGAATTGATGTTGGCACAGTTAGTTGCGCACCATGAGAGTGTGGGAGCCGCACAAGAACTACTAACCAAACAACTATTGAAAAACCCAACTATGAAGGGCTTCTACCGCCTTATTGACTACCATATTGCAGAAGCAGAAGATGGTCGTGCAAAAGACAGCCTTTCTACACTACAAGCGATGGTTGGTGAGCAATTAAAAGTTAAACCGCACTACCGATGCCGGAAATGTGGTTTCTCCACTCATTCCCTTTACTGGCACTGTCCATCGTGTAAAGGGTGGGGGACGATCAAGCCAATCCGAGGATTGGACGGTGAATAATTTTAATGCAGCTGGCAGAGTTTCTGTCCGCTGCATTTTTTTGACCTTTATTTAATAAGAACCAAAAACAGTTAGGAGATGAAATGATCGACCAAAAAGTTATTGTCGCACTGGATTATGATAACCAAGCTGATGCGCTTGCGTTTGTAGACAGAATTGATCCTGCGTCATGTCGCCTTAAAGTAGGCAAAGAAATGTTTACGCTATTTGGTCCTGATTTCGTACGTGAGCTTCATAAACGCGGTTTCTCTGTATTCCTAGATCTGAAGTTTCACGATATCCCGAATACGTGTTCAAAAGCGGTTCGCGCAGCAGCTGAACTGGGCGTATGGATGGTGAATGTACACGCAAGTGGTGGCGAGCGCATGATGACAGCATCGCGTGAAATTCTTGAACCTTACGGTAAAGACCGCCCGCTACTTATTGGTGTGACAGTGTTAACAAGCATGGAGCAGAGCGATCTTGCTGGAATCGGTCTGAACGTCGCTCCTCAAGAGCAGGTTATTCGCCTAGCAACTCTGACAAAGAACGCTGGTCTTGATGGCGTAGTGTGCTCTGCGCAAGAGTCATCTCTACTTAAAAATGAACTTGGAAAAGAATTTAAGCTAATCACTCCAGGTATCCGCCCAGCAGGCTCTGAGCAAGGTGATCAACGCCGCATCATGACGCCAGTAGATGCAATCCAAGCGGGTTCTGACTACCTTGTAATTGGTCGTCCGATTACTCAGGCTGTGGATCCTGCATCGGTCCTTAAGTCAATTAACGATAGCTTAGCAAATATGTAATGTTGATTTGAACCGAACGAAAAAGGTGAAGTGGGAACGCTTCGCCTTTTTTGTTTTTGCTGCACTGAAAAAATAGAGGTAGCTGTAATTGATATCGTTTTGCCTTGACTGTATGGCTAATGGCACTGCTAGGTTCACACTTTGCTAACATAAACCGCTGTGATACTCGGAAAGTGCAACCATGTGTTATGGATGGGTTGCGTTACAAATGTGTAACGAATACTATGGAGTGGATGCATTCACTGCGTTGTAAGGTCAGGATGACCTAGTGAAACTCTCTGATATTTATACGGAAGTGAACAGGACTTCACTTTGTATTCGCTCCCATTATTTCCTTTACTGTGTATTAAACACAGTCGCTTCGAGATTCACTTGTTGTCGTTCTTCTGGTCTTACTGCGCAAACACGACAAGGAAGAAAACAATGATAAAAACTCTGCCATTCTCGGCATTGGCAATGTTAGTGGCGAGCAGCTTTCAGTTAAATGCTGCGGAGCTACCTGCTGACATCGAATGGATTTCGAATAATAACGAGCCTCTTTTCGCTTCTGATGAAGCTGTACGAGGCGGCACTCTGCGCACATATATGATGAGCTTTCCACAGACTCTTCGTAGCGTTGGTCCTGATGCTAACTCAGGTCTACGTCACTACTTTATGGATGGCGCACCTAAATTGGCACAGCGCCATCCAAACACCGGTAAATGGATCCCACAATTAGCCAAAGAGTGGGCGTTCGGTGAAGATAATAAAACAGTTTACTTTAAGCTGGATGAAACCGCTAAATGGTCAGATGGTGAGAAGATCACCGCAGACGACTACGTATTTATGATGAAGTATTACACTTCAGAAGACATCATCGATCCTTGGTACAACGACTTCTTTAAAAACAGTATTGTGAGCGTAGAGAAGATTGATGAATACACAATTCGCGTTAATCTTTCTGTTGCGCAAAGCCACGACTCTCTCATGGTTTTGATCAATATGCCAAGTAACGGCTTCCAACCTCGTCCAGAACACTTCTTTGAGGGTGAAAAGGACGAAAACAAAGACGGTATGCCAGATAACTTCGTCCGCAAGTTCAACTTCAAGGCAGAACCGACCGCCGCCCCTTACTACCTTGATAAGATCAAAAAGGGTAAGAGTGTTACCTTTAAGCACGTTGGTGAAGATTGGTGGGGCTATAACAACCGTTATTACAAAAACCGTTACAACGTAGACAAAGTACGTATCACTGTAATTCGTGACCAAGACATCGCGATGAAGCACTTCGAAAAAGGCAAGCTTGATTACTTTGATATGGTGCTACCTAACCTTTGGCACGACAAAACAAACAGCGATGGCTACACCAAGGGTTATATCCAAAAGTATTGGGGCTTCAACCAATCACCTCAAGGTGCAGGTGGTCTGTGGATGAACACAGCAATGCCGATGCTAGGCAATATAGAAGTACGTAAAGGCATCATGACTGCAACAGACTACGATGGCATGATTGAAAACATCATGCGTGGTGACTATTCACGTAAGCCACATGGTTTAGGCTTTGGTCATGGTGAGTATGATGATCCAAACAATACACCACCAAAATTTGATCCAGCAGAAGCGGTTAAGCATTTCGAGAAAGCGGGTTTCGATAAAATAGGGGCGGATGGTATTCGTGTTAATGACAAAGGCGAGCGCCTAAGTTTTGCGATTACTTACGGTTACAATTCTCATACTCCTAGAATTGCTTATCTAAAAGAACAAGCGAAATTAGCGGGTCTTGAGTTTACCCTTAACCTTGTTGATGGCTCCTCTGCGTTTAAATACATCCTAGAGAAAAAGCACCAACTGGCATTCCTAAATATGGGCTCAGGTGAAATCCCAGCATATTGGGAATACTTCCACTCAGCGAATGCGAACAAGCCGCAAACGAATGCACATACGAACTACAGTAGCCCTGAGCTAGATAAGTTAATTGAAGCGTATGACAACGAGTTTGAACAACAAAAGCGTTATGACTTGTCACGTCAGATCCAGAAGTATGTTGGTGATGCAAACGTGATCGTCCCAGGTTACATGGTACCTTATACTCGTGTTGCACATTGGCGCTGGCTGATTACACCAAAGGATGCAATGACCAAATCCACCGAGAGCATGTTCCATCCAATGGATATTGGTAACTTCTGGATTGATAAGTCTGTGAAGAAAGAAACAGAGAAAGCGATGAAGAGTGGCAAAGTGTTCCCAGAAGTGACAGTCATTGATGATCGTTACAAGCTTTCATCAAACTAATGCTCTCCCTTAGATAATAAAAAGCCCCGATACTCGATTGAGTCGGGGCTTTCCTCATCGCTTTCAGGAGTCTTTTCTTAAAGCGTGCATTTATCCATGTCTAAGTGCTGCAGAGCGACCAAGGATAGACAATGTTGTGCCGTTATGGAGTAGAGCACTCATCGTTGGGTTGAGCCAACCTAACGCAGCAGCAAGCATGATTCCGCTATTCACGTATTCTGCGATCTTGATGTTAGAGTTGATCACATGCATGGCGATATTGGCAAGCTCACGCGCTTCTGCCAGTCCGTATAGCTGATCACGAAGAAGCACGACATCGGCAACTTGGCGGGCAAGTTCAGTACCTCGACCCATTGCGACACCGACATCAGCTGCGGTTAAAGCCGGCGCATCATTTACGCCGTCACCAACAAACATAACAGTGCGTCCTTCAGCTTGAAGCGCTTCAACGATAGTTGATTTCTCTGAAGGGACTGCTTCAGCGAAGACTCGATCTAGTTTCAGTTCATCAGCAAGAATGCTGGCTTTGAATTGGCTGTCACCAGTAATCATGATCAGCTCTTTGACACCAAACTGGTGCAGTGCATTTAGCGTGTCTAATGCATCTTCACGCAAGTGATCGCGTAAGCCAATCATGCCGATCAACACATTTTGATGCGAGATGAAGATAAGGTGACGACCTTGCGCTTCATACTTCTTGATCACATCTTCAAATGGTGTGAAGTCAACACTCTCATGCACTTCTAAGAAGTGGCGACTGCCCATTACCAACTCATGATCATTCATGGTGCTCTTGAGACCATGGGCAATCACGTATTCCACTTCACCGTGCTCGATGTGTGGTAGTTGATTGTGTTTTGCCGCGTTTACCACAGCCTGAGAAAGTGGGTGGTTGCTGTGTTCTTCGACAGACGCTGCAATAGCGAGTAAATCACGAGCCGTGTTGGAATCGCATAATGGAATCACATCCGTTACCTGCATATCACCATGAGTGAGCGTGCCCGTTTTATCAAACACACAGGTGTCTATTTTTACCAATTTTTCAATTGCGCTGCCGCCTTTGAACAAGATCCCTTGTTGTGCCGCACGGTACATGATGGATTTGAAGGTTACTGGCGTACTGAGTTTGAGCGCACAGGAGTAATCTACAAGGAATACAGACGCGACGCGATTAATATCCTGAGTTAGCGCAAAGACTGCGGCTCCGATACCCAAGGTAATTTTCACGCGGCGGTTTGCCATGTCTTGTGTAACCTGCTGAATTTCGCTCTTTTCACTCAGCGAGTCATAAATCAGTTTGGCAATTTTTGCGGTGGTCGCTTCGCTACCGACCTTGTCGACGCGAACTTGAATTGTACCTTCGTGCACGCTAGTTCCAGAGTAGACGACAGCACTTTCCTCACGACGAACTGGCACATTTTCACCAGTCAAAGAGGATTGGTTAATCAGTGCTGCCCCTTTGATGATAGTGCCATCAACAGGAATAGACACACCAGGAGCCAGCTCAATGACATCACCAACGTCAAGCTCCGTTGAGTTCACTTGTGTGCGTTGTGTTCCGTCTACGCGCCAAACAATCGATTCCTGAGGACGCATCAAATCAGCCAGTAGTTGATCACTGTTGCGACTGGTCTTTTGCTCCATGTATTCGCCAAGACTGATTAAGCTTTGCGTCATCATCGCAGTACGGTAATCACCGCGCCAAGCCGATAAACCAACAGCAATTGCATCTAAGACTTCAACAGAAATGTTCTTGTCTTTGAGATCGCTGACCCCTTCAAATAAGGTTGGAGCAATCAATGTTGCGGTTGATATTGCTCCCCATTTGTTGGGCAGTAAAGCCGCCGCGATAGTACCAATCACGTTCATGGCAATGTCGCCACGCGTAAATTTGTGTTCTGCTTCTTCTTGAGTGGCTTCTGCTAAATCAAGTTGGCTTAGACGTTCTTCAACCGTTTTTGCTTGTAGCAGTTGTGTGTCATATTCGACGACAACAGATTGAGCAGACTCATTGACCCGCACAGCACTGATGCCTTGGATTGCCATTAAACTGGTTTCAATCCAAGTGCCGACATCTTTGTGATGCCTTAATGCTGATGCTTTAAAGCGGATCCGACCGGGAAAGTGATGCTTTACCTGAATCGAGATCATTCTTCGCCTTTGTATAGGTTACGGTAGTATTCCAGCTCTGCTTGTGTGTCTTCTAAGCGTTCTTTAAGCTCTTCTACTTCACCACGGACTGCGGACCAAGCTTTCTCACCAGTAGTCGTAACACCTTGCTGAAACTTTTTGTTTGTCAATAGGTAAGCAACTGCTGCCCCGGCTGCCATACCCATCATAAAATGCGTTTTTGTGTTTTGCTTTTTATATGGTTGCTCTGCAGCCTGCTGTTGTGGATCCACTGCTTGGTTTTGTTGCTGTGGGTAGCCGTAGTAAGGGTAACCGTAGTATGGGTTGTTATTGTTCATCTTTAGATTCCGAAACTTGATCCATTAAGTAAAGACCCGCTGCACCTACGCTGAGAATTGTCAGCATAGAGAGTGCAGGGCGACCGGCCATTTTTTCTGCCACATACGTTGTCGCACCAGCGATTGCTGCAGTCTTAAGTGCAGATTTTGCGGCGCTGGTAGCCATTTCATTAGTGTCGATATTGCCCGCTTTATGCTCTTTCCACTGGCTGGCAATCGCCGCGCTGCCACCTGCGATAGCACCGACTAACATGGCACGATTGGCAGAACTGAGTTTATTGGCTGAATTACTCATGTTCTTTGATAACTGGTTGACCGTTTTCACCTTCGTTTTCTTCACTAGGTGCTTTTTCGGCAACTTCTTTGATTGCAGGTTCTGCTTTGTGACGCTCTACAGATTCTTGGAAGCCTTGTTTACCCGCAGCATAAGTCTCTTTAAAGATTTCACTTCCTGTCGACACGTTCTCTTTCACTGCACTTGCAGTGTTTACGGCGCCTTCTTTTACGCTTGAACCACCAGATTTCAGCATGTCGCCAGCACCTGATACCAAGCCCATTAGTTTGCCGCGCACATTTTCATTGCTTAATAGAAGTGCTGCTGCAGCGCCTACCATAGCGCCTTTCCAAAACTCTTTATCGTTCATACCGAAAGTTCCTAATATCTCTTTAAACATGCCTGCTTCTTCACCGAGAGCGCCTTCTAGCATCGCCTGAGCTTGCTCGAATAATGGATCGCTTTCTGGTGTTTCAGAGGTTTGAGGTGGTTGTTGAGGTTGCTGTGGGTGTTGCATCATCCCCGCATGCGGCCAGTGTGGGGGCGGTGGCATCATTCCCGGGTGGAATTGTGCGCCCATGCCCGGCGGCATTTGGTGAGGATGACAAAATGCAGGATGTGGGAAATGCGGCATCATACCCATTTGATGAGGCATCATCATTGGTGGCATTTCACCGTTTTGCATGCTTGCCATGTAAGCATTCGCCATTTCCTTTTGCATTTCCATCATGGCCTTGAAGTAGGCTTCGTATGGATTTGCGTTGTTCAATGAGTCACTCATGAACGTTCTCCATCTAAGTCTAGTTGCTCAGCTATCGCGTAGCATGCTCGTTCAGCAACCTCTTTTGATTCCGAAAACAACGCGTCAATTGCTTTGGGGTTGACTGTTGTTGGGTCGTATTCAATGACGATACTGCCCGTCGCATTATTCAACTTATAGTTTTTGAATGCCGGAATTGAAGAAATGGCTTTCTCGATGTCGTCACTTCGGAAACTGGCAAGATGCGCTACGATGCCGAGCTTGTATTTGAGTCTTACTCTTCCCGGGATATGGTGGCCAATCGATACCCACTTTCTTAGTTTTAAGGCCTGGTCGACGTACTGTTTCATAAAAAAATTATACGGTAAGCGAGGTCAGATTCATTGAGAAAAAGGATCATGTGACGAACTAATTACAAATGCTTTGCGCTTAATCAATTTCAATGCTACTGTTGAAAATAGTAATGGTTATCATTTGGATTGACGCTAGCATGAATACTTACATTCACAAGACAAATCATAGGCTTAGGGTTCGTTCTGACTATATTAAAGATCACCCCAAAGAGGTCGAAGAATTGATTTGTCAGTTGGAAGGGATTGATGCTGTACGTGAAGTAAAGCATAAGAAATATGCAGGATCTGTAGCGATCAGCTTCGATAGTCGTGAGCTAGATTGTGACAGTTTGATGGAAATTCTAGAAAGTCATCATTGGACGCAAAGCAGCGAAAAGCCTTCTTTTGTTGAGAAAGCAATGGTGAGCGGAACAAAGAGTCTAGTGAAAGGATTAACAGGGGTCGCATTGACTCGTATCGTTGGTCCATCAGTCAGCCGAGTTATCATGAATTTGGCATAAGCGGTTGAGAAAAAAGAACATTAAAAAGCCCGGCATCAAGTCGGGCTTTTTTGATCAAGTACGTTTGGCTATCGCTTTACTTGTGACGTTAAGCACTAAGCTTAAACTTCTTCGCTGCGCACTTACAAATGCCATTCGAGAGAGCAGGGCAACGCTTGCAAGGTGGTGATTTCAAGGGCAAATGACCGACTGATTTAACTGAAAATGCAGGTGTTGAATCGTTCGCTGACTGTTTTGATAACGGTACTGAGGTTTTTTTAGGCGCAGTGGTGAAATCAACGACACCGCCAGCATCGTTAAACCAAGATAACAGTGGATTGAGAGGCGCGGCGAGCTCATATGCTGCACTCATTACAGCTTGGTTTGCGACGCCTTTCAGCTCATTAACGAGTTCACTTTGTGAAGAGAAAGTGTGAGATTTTGATGTGGCAGGGTTGCCTAATGCGTTGTTCTTTAAAGCACTAAGCTGTTTATGTGAAGAAGAAGCCATTTTTTTTACGGTTTTCTTCTTCAATTTTTTTAGCGCTTTCTTCGCGTTCATTGCAAAACCTCATACGATAACTGCCGATAATTTAACAGTAATGCGATTAAAAATAAATCTCATTTAAGGTTTGCAAGCGCAATTTTTTACTTTAGCTGGCTTGGCTTCTAAGCAACTAAGTAAGAAGCCTCTAGTAGGTAAGTTTTAGCATCGCCCAACAAAGCAAATTCTTTGTCGATAGCTTTAAAACGTTCATCAATAGAGTCCGTTGCCACAATTTGGCTAAAGGCTTGTACCGAGAAAGTTTCGTTAGACTTAAAGAATTGATGCACATTTTCCAATTGGACTTTATGTATGTGCTCCACCTTGCTTAATGCGGTGGTTAGATCTGAAATGTTAATCGACATTGCTGCTCAAGCGCCTTATCTATTGACCATTAGGTCATAGGATTGGGGATTTATAGTTTTCGCTAAGGGTATCCTAAGCGACGTGCTTCAAACATGATTGAGATCAGGCTGAGCGCATTTATTGAGCATATTAAGTAGCAAGTAGAGTGTATATTTTCATTATTTCTCGCAATTGCCGTGAGATTGGCGGCACAACTCTTCTAACCATTTTAGGTGGTACTTTCTTAGCTGTTTTGGTGCGAAGTATTTTGTAAGCCAGGTCATTCCACCGCGTTGGGTACTTTCCGTTGTAATACAGCAACCTGTTTTTGTCGGCTCTAAAACCCAAGCGTGGTACATATCAACACCTCCTTTTTTGCCTTTCCATGCCAAGCGTTGATTCAAGGTGTATTCGACTACTGTGCAGTGAAAATCAACCCAAGATGTTTTCCAACGAAACATGGTGTTTTTGCATAACGTGCTATCGCCACTTAAGATCTGAACCATGGTTTTAGAGTGACGCCATGCCGGCCACTCAGGAGCGCGAACCAGATGTTGCCAAACAACTTCTGGTGGTTCAGGGATCTCGATTTGGCTGCGTACGTGTATATGAGAATGTTTAGGGTGGTAATAATCTGGCCAGATAACTTCCGATTTATTCATCATTAAGCTTTGCCTAAGTGAGAAGGTTATTACTAGCTTAGAAGATCCTACGTTGGCGTGCTGCAGCGCCTTATGTTGAGGGGACTAAAAATATAGTCCAAGACCAACAAGAAAACCGTGAGAGGCAGTATCGTATTCGAAGGTTCCCTTATTGACATAGTCCACCCAAGTCGATTTGTAAGCCAGGTTAATGTCCGACCAATCATTCATGTGATAACGCAAGCCTATTTGTGTCGCATAAGTAAAGTTCGTATCTGCTCCAAGACCAGCGTCTAAACTTGCATGAAAACGCCAGTCTTTAGTGAGATTGTTTAACCAACGCACGCCCACTAAGAAATCAACCCAGTCCTCTTTGATGTTTAATCTGTCTGCGAGAATGCGGTTATCGTTACGGTAGACTTTACCCTTGATGTCGTTATCCCACCAACGTAAGCCAAACATGTAATCAATCATGCCAAATGAATGGATTTCTCGTTGGAACACTTTTGCTTCAAGTACGCCTTGTCTGACGTCCAGATCTGCACGATAAGTAACATTAGGTAAAATGCCAGATAGATTATTCGCACTGCCATTTAGATCCATAAAGCTGTAATCGAGGTAATAACCCCATTTATTTTTGTACACTCCTTCAAGCCTTGCCATCGCACCAATATCAAGATGATCCATGATGAACTTAGGATCTACGTCAAGGTCAGTTGAGAAATTCCCCATTGTGGAATCGCCATTAATATTGAGAGCCTGCATGTAGACTTCAACACTATGCTGCCAATGGCTTGGTGACGAGTATGTATCGTCTGCCATTGCAAAAGGTGCTATCAGATAAGAAGAGAGCAGAGAAAGAACCGGCAGGATTTTCTTAACCATATCAACGTCCATATTTTAATTAAATGAGTTGCAT
This sequence comes from Vibrio sp. MMH1-50, assembly GCF_022347645.1. Classification (NCBI taxonomy): domain Bacteria; kingdom Pseudomonadati; phylum Pseudomonadota; class Gammaproteobacteria; order Vibrionales; family Vibrionaceae; genus Vibrio; species Vibrio sp. MMH1-50. Next base: position 48,734 of record NZ_JAKRGG010000010.1, on the reverse strand, counting down.
AAAGATTAGCGTAGGGCATGGAGTGGGGTAATTCAAAAACGACGACTAACGGAAACGCTTTATTTCACTCACGGTATCGCTAGATATGGCTTAATAGTGTTTTCTCTGGATGATGTTGAGAGAAGAGGGCGATTAGAGATTTGAAGAAGAAAACGCCCACTCCTCAATTGGAGTGGGCGAGAGAGTTTTATAGTTGAGCAGCGATTTGATCAGTAAGGTTATTCAACCCAGCGGAAAGCGCGTCAACAAGCGCATCATAACCTTCGTCTTGCAAAGGCAGTTTGATTGTTACAGGTGCACTGTTTTTCACTTTGCCATTCGCATCAATGATAAGCCATTCGCCTTCAATTTCTGCGTTTCCTTCATAGCTACCATTAAACTTACTCAGCGATAACTGAAGTTTACTTTGGTCACTTTGGTCGAGTAAGTTGTTCACTTCTACCGGCCAGTATTGGCTTTGCTTAGCACGTAGATCATCAATCATGCGTTGAGTAATTTGCTCAGAGATACTGTGCGCCCACTGGTTGTGTTTTGCTTGAATGATTTGAGTCTCAGATGTTCGGTACACAATGCCACTGTCAGCAAGATAGCTTGCTAGTTGAGCTGGACGAACAACAAGCTGTGGACGTTGTGCAATCATGGTGTCGCTGATTTTCGCTGAGCTTGCTTCAGGCAACACATACAATGCCCCGGTGTTTTCTGGTGCACTGCTACAACCTGCCAATAGGGCAGAAATCAATAAAAGTCCGCGTTTCATTATTTTTGCCCTCTAACAGGAATTGGATCATTCACTTCATCTTCACCAAAGACCAATGAGTTTGGTTTTTCATTTAGTTGCTTAAGAACGGGCTTGAACTCCGTCATTACCTGCTCCAACTCTTTCAATGTGGACTCCATCTCACTATACATAGTGGAATTCGGACCATAACCATCCAAGGTTTTCTGCAACTGTTCTAAGCTCTTGCGAATGTCTTGTGGAATGGCTTTGGTATCGTCTTGGTTAAGCAATTTGTCAACACTGCTTGCAACGCGCTCAGCAGAAGCGAGAGTGCGCTCTGATGTTTTCAGGGTTTTATTTAATGAGTGAAGCGTCTCTTCCATCGGTAAGCTATTAATTTTTGTCAGGAAGTCATTTACTTGGCGTTGTACTTGAGCGAACCCACCTTGTTTGGTCGGGAAGACGTCTAAGCCTTCAAACTCGCTTGGGACGTATGGGTCTTCATCAGGATAAAAATCGGTATCAATGTACAATGCGCCAGTCAGCAGGTTGCCGGTTTTTAGTGTTCCACGAAGCCCTTTAGCAAACTCTTCTTTCAGTTTCTGTTTGAAAAGAGGTAGCTTGTCGGCAGGCAAGTCGTTGTACACGCGTCCAAGTTCAATACGAACTAAGACAGGAATTTTTTTCGCAGAGAAATCTTCGTCTGGCGTTGGCATACGCATTGGCACTTTCATTACAGTACCGATACGTAGACCGCGATATTCCACGGGTGCTTTACGTTTAAGACCACGTACTGATTCTTCAAACATCATGACAAATTGGATGTAGTCGTCGTACATGCCTTCACGCACTTGCTTAACGTCATCGAATAAACGGAAGTGCGTCATATCCTCTTTGACTTCATCTCCCGCTCCTAAGCCAGGTAAGGTATCAAAGACAACCCCTCCAGTGATTAAGCTTTCAAGAGAGCCAAACTTCACCTCAAAACCTTCGGCGTTCAGTTGTAAGTCAACACCTGAACTTAGCCAAAAATGAGTCTTAGTGCGCACAAGGCTGTCGTATGGTTTGAAGATAAATAGTTGGTACAGTGCTCGGCGAGTATCCACGTCAAAGCTGGTGGTTTCTACACGCCCAACGGTGAAGCCTTTGTAAATCACCGGATCGCCAACGCCGAGTTTGCCTGCTTCGCGGTGGGTCAAGACAATGCGTAGACCCTCTGCATCAGGGGAGGCAACGGGTGGAACGTCAAGTACGTTAAAGTGTTCCTTTTCAACTTTGGAGTTGCCTGGTTGCAGCTGGATATAGGCACCGGAAAGTAGCGTTTCTAAACCAGAAACTCCCTCCCGACCAATACGCGGTTTGACGACCCAAAACATCGAATCCTCACGCAGCATACGATCGGCATCTTTGTTCATTTGTGCCGTGGCAATAATGTGGTCGTAATCTTTGCTGAGCTTAACATCTGTGATCACTCCCACTTTTACATTGAGTGCCTTGATTTCAGTCTTGCCGACTTCAATGCCTTCTGCTGTTGGTAGCTTCAGAGTGATCTCGGGACCAGTACTGTTGATGTATTGAAACAACATCCACGCTCCCATCGCCAGTGCAAGGATCGGGATGATCCAAATTGCGGAGACCTGCTTTTGCGGTTTTATTTGAGCGGTTGCTTTGTTCTCATCACTCATATTTAGCTTTCTCAGTTAAGTTATTCGTCATTGGCTTCTGCGCTTCGTTTTGTGGTAATTGCCATAACAAACGCGAGTCAAAAATCATGGCAGAGAGCATGGTGAAAATGACCACTGCCGCAAATGAAAGGGCAGCAGGACCAGGGTAGATCGCCATTAGGTTTTGCAGTTGTACTAACGCAACCAAAATCGCGACCACAAAAATATCAATCATTGACCAGCGCCCAATAAACTCGGTCATTCGGTACACTTTTAAACGCGAGATACTTTCCTCTGGTGGCAAGTATTGAGCTTTCTGCGCGTTGTAATAAAGCCATGCTAAGGCGAGCATTTTTGCCATAGGAATAAAGACACTAGCAAAGAAAATAACGGCAGCGATTGGGTAGGAGCCTAGTTGCCACAGCAGCACCACACCCTCCATGATGGTTGAACCTTCGGAATGACCAAGGCTAACGGTATACATCATTGGATAAAGGTTGGCTGGAATGTAAAAGATGATAGAGGCAAACAACAGTGCCCATGCTTTCTGTAAGTTATTCGCAGGATTGTATTTATGAACTGGGCTATGGCAACGAAGGCACTTTTGATGTTTAGTATCTTCGATAGGGTTAAGCTGATGGCACGTGTGGCAACCAATGTGATTATTGTCATGGTGCGTGTCACCTTCTTTCACATTTGGTAGTTCGATAGATGGGATGAAATGCCCCCATAGCCAGCTCTTATCTACCATAGAAATACACTTCACCACCAAAACTGTGTACACACAGAATGCCCAGAATGAACTGCCCATGCCTATCTCAGCCAGCGAAGCAATCTTAATTAGGCTCACTAACACGCCAATTAAAAAGACATCGACCATCAACCAAGGTTCTACTCTAAACAGAATTCGACACAGAGTCTTCGCCATGCGAATTTGTTTTTTACTCAATGGATGCTTGAGCGACTTCAAGGCTTCAAGATGAAGGAAAAGAATCAAACCGACGTAGATCGCGGGAAGGATGACAACGGTCGCAAGTAATAAAGCGCCAAGGAGCGCATTATGAAATTCCGCTAGCATCTTCGCTGCGTGCATTAGAGTGATTTCTTGAGATAAACCTTGAACGCTGAACGACATGAATGGGAAAGAGACACTCAAAACTAGCATGATCAAACAAGCGACCGAGACAGCAAGAACGCTTTGATACGGTTTCGCGTTGATTTTAGTTAGCGAATGCTCACAGCGAGGACACTGTGCTTTTTGACCTTGTTCGATATCAGGAATACGAACGACCAAGCCGCACTCTTCGCAGGAGATCAATTGACGTGAATTAGGTTGGGTGCTCATTCATTAATTATTTCGTACTTTTAATAACTAAGAATAACCCTTTTTCACGTTATGCGCTTGTTTTTGCGGGATTGTTTACACGTTTCTTACCTGTTTAATGCAAAAACCAGCCTTAGAGACTGGTTGTTGCGTTATCCAGAGAGGGCGAGGAGCGACGAGACGCTCTAATGTTCGTTTTAAGCTTTCGCGTCTTGTTCAAACTTGGCCTTGATGAAATCAATGAAGGTTCGCAGACGTTTAGGCTGGTAGCGGTCACGATGGAAAATCGCTGACAGAGGTACCGATGGGATTTCCCATTCTGGCATCACTTTGACCAACTTGCCTTGCTCTACTTCTTTGTCACAGTAACTTAAGGGTACGCGAATAATGCCGTTACCGTAGAGTGCGCCCATCACAAGAGCGCGACCATTCTTACAACGTAAATTACCTTTCACTATCACGTCACTGTGTTCAGTTGGTGTAGCAACGTTACGGTAGCTCCACCGCGTAACTGAGCCTGTGAGAGTACGGTGTTTCGCAAGCTCTTTAGGGGCGACTGGTTCGCCATGTATTTTAAGGTAACGTGGACTCGCGAGTGTGACCATGTCGATCATCATCAACTTACGCGCAACGAATCCCGCGTCTTCCAGCTCCCCCATACGAATCGCAACGTCGAACTGGTCTTCGATCAAATCAATTCGAGGCGAAGAGAAGTCCAAATCCACAAATACATCTGGGTATTCCAACATGAATTCATTGACGTATTTAGCGACGATGTCTTCGCCGATATAACCGCCGACGCAGTTCACTCGGATCAACCCTCGAACTTCTTGAGTATCGTCGACAGCGGCAATTAATGCTTGGTCGATATCATGCAGTGCTTTTTCGCATTCTTGGTAAAAACGTTCACCGGCATGAGTCAAACGCAATGTTCGCGTAGTTCGAGTGAGTAGAGTCACGCCCATTTGCGCTTCTAGCCCACTGATTTGGCGAGACACATGAGAACGCGATACTGAAAGGGCTTCTGCCGCTTTGGTGAAGTTGCCCAGTTGAGCAATCAAAACAAAGGAGCGAATATCAGCAAGATTAACTTTATTGAGCATGTTGAATTATTTACGGAAATGGTAGTCATAAGACTATCATAATTAGCTACCAATGAGAGCGGCGCAGAAAATTCATACCACTTGAGGTTTATATAAACTTGCGTATGATTCCCGCCAACGATTGACAATCAAAACGAATATGCTTGCATCCACTTCACAATCTTCTGCATCCCAACATCAAGGGAAATGGCTCCTAGCTTTGATTGGCTGGGTGATTGTGGTGTGCCTGTTGAAAAACTCCGGCTTGATGTTCAGTTGCGCCATGCAATATGACTCGAACACGACCTCGGTGTTGGTTGATGGGGGGCGAGTTAATGATGTCACAAAGATTGAGAGAGCCGACAGTGGGCACGATACGGGTAAATGTGAGTTATCTGAAAAACTGATTCAATTTGCTCAACAGCAACTGGAAACCATGGTTGTTGTGCTGTTTGTTGGTCTCTTCGTATTAGCCGTGTGGCGCTGCTGCGCATTTGCTAACCAAAGGCAATGGACAGAACCGATAATCCATAAGTATCGGGTCCATCTCACCCTATGTGTATTCCGTGAATAACAAGTGATTTCTGACGAGTATTTTTCCGTCAGTATTTTCTACACTTGTTTTTAACTAGGAATCACTATGAACCACATTAAAAAAACAACTCAAGCTGCGGTTATGATCTTCATGACGTTAGCGCTGAGCTTATTCTCGTTATTTGCCCAAGCACAGACGACAGACACCGGGTGGCTGACCAACCCTCAACATCCACCTGTACAGACGCGCTTTGTACTTACCGGACAACAAGATCCCAATACCAACACACTTACTGGTTATCTTGATGTCAAACTCACCGGCGATTGGAAAACCTACTGGCGTTCACCGGGTGAAGGTGGTGTCGCGCCTTCTATTGATTGGAAAAAATCACAAAACCTAACCAAAGTGGATTGGCAATGGCCGTACCCGCAGAAATACGAACTGCTTGGTATTGAAACGCTGGGTTATAAAGGTGACACCGTTTTCCCAATGACGTTGCACGTCGAAGACATGAATAAACCAGTGACGATTGATGCGACGCTGACACTGTCTTCGTGCACGACCATTTGTGTCCTGACGGATTATCACATTCAACTGTCTTTCCTACCTTCCGACTTACAAGTTGATGAAGGAGTGATGTTTACTTACGCGCAAGCAGTGAGCAGTGTACCTCAGCCTTCTCCTTTTGTTGAAGTTACGCAAGCAAACTGGGATGCGAGCCAATCTAAGTTGCAAATCAAACTGACCAACTCACAAGGATGGCAGAAGCCAGAAGTGTTAGTCGATGGTGTCGATGAAACAACGAGCGATTACAGCTTCAAGTTGGAAGGGCTGCATCAAGAGGGCAATACGCTTACCGCAAACTATTTAGTGAATACTTGGTTGGGTGACGTAGAGCTGGATAACCAATCGCTTTACGTCTCAATCAAAGATAACAACCTACTGGCGCAAGAAACCGCGCAAGCAAAAGCGGGTGTTATCACGCAAGCTTTGCCAACCACTTCACTGGTGAACATATTCTTGTTTGCGCTACTAGGCGGCTTGATTCTGAATATCATGCCTTGCGTACTACCAGTACTAGGTATGAAGTTAAGCAGCATTGTGGCCGCACAAGGTGTTGAACGTCGCCAAATTCGCACTCAATTCATCGCTTCTTCGTTAGGTATTCTGACTTCGTTCTGGCTTTTGGCTGGGTTTATCTTAGTGTTGAAGCTGACAGGTAATGCTATCGGCTGGGGTGTGCAATTCCAAAGCCCTTGGTTCTTAGGCTTAATGCTGCTGGTGACCGGATTATTTGGCGCCAACATGCTTGGTTTGTTTGAAATTCGCCTGTCTTCAGGTACGAATACTTGGCTAGCGTCGAAGGGCGATAACTCGCTATTTGGACACTACGTGCAAGGAATGTTCGCGACTCTGCTTGCAACGCCTTGTTCTGCGCCTTTCTTAGGTACCGCCGTTGCGTTTGCACTGGGTGCGGACGTAGCAACGTTGTTTGCTATTTTCACCGCACTGGCATTAGGCATGGCACTGCCTTGGATCTTAGTCGCTATCTTCCCGGGTATCGCGTTGAAGTTACCAAAGCCAGGGCAGTGGATGAATGTCGTGAAAATCGTATTCGGCATCATGATGCTGGCAACCAGTGCATGGTTGTTGTCATTGATGGCGAATCACTTTCCAGTATTTTGGGTCATCTTAATCGGCTTGGTTGCATTCATCGTTATTATGGCGCGTGTCAAGCGAGTCTACGGTAACAAAGCGCTGGCAGTGTCAGGTACGGCATCGCTCATCTTAATCGCTGGTGGACTGATGCTAGGCAGCATGACAGCGAATCATTGGGCAACCCCATTGCCTGAAGACTTGGCTTGGGAAAAGTTATCGAATGAAGCGATTGCGGAACACGTGAAAAATGGTCGCGTAGTATTTGTGGATGTGACTGCTGACTGGTGTGTCACTTGTAAAGCCAACAAGATCGGTGTGATCTGGCAAGATCCAGTTTACTCATTGCTGCAAAGCCCTAATGTTGCGACGTTAAAAGGCGACTGGACGCATCCCAATAGTTCAGTTACCGATTTCTTAAGAGCACATGGTCGTTTTGGTGTGCCATTCAACATAGTTTATGGTCCTGCTGCACCAGAAGGTATTCCTTTACCAGTGATTTTGACTGACGATGTTGTGGTGAAAGCCATTGAGCAAGCAAGCGGAGGTGTGATTAAGTGAACACCGTAAAAAAGCGCAAGTCGCTGAAATATTGGCTTGGTCAAGCGCTACAAATCATCCTCATGGTGACTGTTATATCGGTCGCGATGGATTGGTACCGCACCAAAGACATTCCCAAAGAGCATGCGCCGCCTCTTAGTGCAATCATGGCGGACGGTGAGTTCGTCGATGTGATTGCCAAAAGCCATGACGAGCCTGTTGTCGTGTATTTTTGGGCAACGTGGTGCCCTGCGTGTAAGTTTGTTAGCCCTAGCGTGAGTTGGTTGAGCAACTATTATGAAGTCGTTGCTGTTTCTGGTGCCTCTGGTCCAGAAGAACGTGTACAAAAATTCATGCAGGCAAAAGACTACCAGTTCGATAATGTCAATGATCCCAAAAGCACCATCATGCAAGAATGGAGCATTAGCGTAACTCCGACTATCTATGTTGTAAAAGATGGGAAGATAAGCTCAATTACAACGGGTGTTACCACACCAGTAGGTATTTTAGCGAGGATCTGGATGGCTTAAATCAATGCGTAGCACGTCGACTTTTTTCACGCTTTTACAAGGACATAAGTGTATAGGTGAGTAGGGCGTGCTACATTGGCAAGCGTTCAAGAATTCAAGGAGGAATCATGGACGTTGCCAAAATGTATGATGAAGTATCTGAGCGCTACCAAAAGTTAATTGAAGACAGCCAATATGTTGGTCCACGTTGGGTCGACGGGAAGCTAAAAACACTCAATCTACAGCAAGGCTCAGTCCTTGATTTGGCTTGCGCCACAGGCAGCATCGGGAAAGTCATAAAATCTCATTACCCTGATGCCGTTCTACATGGCTTGGACATCTCCTCCAATATGGTGAACAAAGCGCGCGAAACCAACTTATATCAAAGCGTCAATGTTCATGATCTTGACCAACCTTTTTCCCCACTTTTCAATCAAACCTTCGACATCATTACCGCTCTCGGATTCACGGAATTTCTCGTCGATCCCCAGTCGCTACTTCAATGTATTGCTGAGCTGCTAAATGCTGATGGGCGTTGCTTTATCAGTTTCCAATGTCACGACCCAGATGGAAAAGATCTGCCGAGAAACACCTACAGTGGCACAGTCGTACACACCGCTTACACCGAGAACGAAGTTCGCGAGTTCAGCCAAAACGCAGGGCTTAAAGTCGTATCGCTTGAAAATCTTGTCGGCTACACATCAGGTGCAGGTTATGTATGTCGCTACCTTCTCTTAGAGCTAAGAAAGCCAAGTTAATCAATTAAATAAACAAGGACTGTTTTTGAAGACACAAGATCTCAGTGAGTTTGCATCAGGCATGGAATACGATGCTCAGTATGATAAACATTACGAAGATGATATCGCTCTGATACAAAAGTACATTACCGCGATGTGTGCTCGAAGTTTGCTGGATGTGTGCTGTGGTACGGGTATTGTCACCATACCTGTCGCAAAGCCACTCGATAACGCTGTTGGTATTGATATTGCCGAGGGGATGTTAATACATGCTAAACACAAAGCGCAGGGATTGGATAACGTTTCTTTTTTGCATCAGGATGCCACTCAATTCTCTCTCGATAAATGCTTTGATATGGCGATCATGACGGGCAATGCTTTCCAAGCTTTCCTCTCCGATAAGGTGCTAGTTGGTGTCCTTAATTCGATTTCCAATCACCTCAATAGAAGTGGGCGTTTCATCTTTGATACCCGTTTACCAACGCCCGATAACTTGGAAATGGATGCTGAAATGTCGTTGTGGCAAACCTATGAATTGCCCGACAAAGGCGAAGTAAAGTACATGGGAATGAGCGAACGTTATGACGCTAAAAGTGCAATCCTTTATTTGAAGAAAGAACGTCACTACCAAGATGGTTCAACAACTCACTCAAGCATTGATTTGAAGTATCGAAAGTTATCTGAAATTGAAGTGTTTCTTGCTCAGGCGGGTTTATGTATTACCGAAAAATACAGCTCTTGGACAGAAGATAAGTTTTCTGAAAACTCAAACAACCTAATTTGCGTCGCAGAGAAGCTTTGATTTATTGGGAGAACACCATGCAAGGATATCGCATTAGCACTGCCTTTGAAGAGATGGATCTGGATTGCATCCATCACTTCATTTCACAGAGCTATTGGGCGAAAGGAGTGCCGAGAGACACGCTAGATAAAGCGGTGCGAAACTCCTTTTGTTTCGGCGTGTTTACTGAGTCCAATCAACAAATCGCGTTTGCTCGCCTTATTACTGACAAAGCCACCTTCGCTTATCTTGCCGATGTTTTCGTACTCCCGGAATACCGTGGGCAAGGCATTAGTAAATGGTTGGTTTCTGAAATCGTGTCCCATCCAAATCTTCAAGGTTTGCGCAGAATGATGCTTGCGACGCGTGATGCTCATGGTCTGTATGAACAGTTCGGCTTTAAGCCTATCGAGTCCGTCGAGAACTTTATGCAGATATGGAACCCAGACGTGTATCAAGGTGAGAGCCAATGAGGCGAGAAGCGCAAGATGTGGCAATCAGATACCTTGAAGAAATAGATGCCGTTCCTTTGTTTGAAAACTACTTTGGCGATGAGCAAACGTGTTTGTACCTCAATCGACAAGCCCATCAAAGCCCAAACCAAACGTTACAAGCGATCAGTCGATGGCGAGCTCAATATGAGTTGGCTCACCCTAATATCTTGGTGTTCGCAATTGAAGAAAACGCGACCCACGTTCCCATTGGTTGCTTAGTCTTAATCCCTGAAAAAAGTCGTAGCGAAATTCACTTTGGGATTTCTAGGAATTATCAAGGTAAAGGGTATACGACTCAGGCGTGTAAGCTTGGTATCGAGCATCTGAAAAGCATCGGAGTCGAGGAGATTTACACAACCCCACATATCGACCATCAAGCCAGTATTCGCGTGCTGGAAAAATGTGGATTTAAGAAACAAGACGTGCTGAAGGAATACACGGTATTTCCTGCGTTAAGTATGTTTCCGCAGGACTGTTTAAGTATGCGGTTTAAAAGGGGATAAGCATGAAGTGGACGCTATGGTTTATTACTTTTATCGCGGTAGAAGTTATGGCAAAAGAGCCACTTAGAGTTGCGATCAATCAAACACCGTATTCCGCCGTTTTACGGCTCACGAGTTTTGAAGAAATAAAGCAAGGTGTTGATGCATACTACGAAATTCAAGCTGACGTACTCGAAGAGATTCGAGGGAATTTTTCGTCTCACATATCTTTCAAAATGTATGCAGCGAAGGGAGATGAGCCAAATTTAGGAGCTGCAGCATCGATTATTGTGCTCTGTCATGATGACCAAGGGTATTTTTGGCCCGGCACTGGTTCTGAGTTTAAGGCGAGTAAGCAAAATATCGCTATCGCTAAAGAGGCGGCTGAATATCAAACTGAAGAACAAGAGTTGTTTTCTCTATGCCCACAATAGTGGATATTGAACCACGGAGACGGCAGGGGTTTGTCCTCAAGTTGATTGCTTAACTTATTGAAAATTAAGAACTGTCATACCATTGTCGCCATGGTGTCACATGACAAAAAGGCGACTGTCGTCTGTGCGTCGTTTTTATAGTGTCGATCTTGCGGCACGATGTGAACATCATTGAATGAATAGGGATATGTGATGCAAACAGGGAAAACAATTTTAACCAGCTACTTTGAATGGAAAGGACATGACATTACTGTCCAAATCTCAATGTTAAGTGGCAAAGAGTGGGTTTACGTCGATGGTGAACTCGTATCCCAAAAGTCCAATTGGTACTTTAAATCCAGTCATATGATTGAGATTGAAGGAGAGAAATTAGAAGTCCAAATTTGCCTAAACGGTAAGTGGATGATAACGGTCTTCCTAAAAAAGGGTTATCGAAGTATTGATGAGTATGAATTTGGGCTAACTCATCTCCAAATTCTCAAAGGCATTGGTGTTGCTTTTGCATGTGGTTTGCTTGTTGGTTTTGTCACTATCGCTGTGTTTTTTGGTGGGAAAGGGTGAATGGATGCAATTAGATACCTCAAAAATTCGCCACCTAAGGCAGCACAAAGCATGGACCCAACAACAACTCGCCGATATCTGTGGGTTAAGTTTACGCACCATACAACGTGTTGAGCTTCACGGAAGTGCTTCTTTGGAGACGGGGCGTTCTCTGGCGGCTGCATTTGATACCGAATACACGGCACTTTTGGTCAATGCTAAACCTGATAACTATGGGAGTAACGAACCTTCATCTTTTAGCTATTCTCCTAACCTTATATTAATTAGTGTAGGAATGTTTGTATTCGGTGTATTGGTCGGTGCACTTGCAATGCTCCTATTAAGATAGATTGGGTTACACCGCATGCCCAAAGCAATGTGCTCTGGGCATAACAGATTGATGTTGATATTAGACGACTTGCTCGTCTGGATGACTCCACATCAATGGATCAGAAAAAGGTCCCTTGATGGATGAAGTGGACTCACCAACCCCAGTTAACGCGTCTGCTGTTAACTCTCGTGCAAACCAGCAATCTAAAGGCGCATTGGACGGTACAGGTAGTAATACGCTGTGAGTCGTGTTGTAACGATTCGCATAATGCATCGGATCGCCCATTACAAAGATAACGTCAGCGTTTAACTGCTTTTCTGCTTCTTCCATCAATCTTGTCGCATAACCTTTGCCTTGGAACTCAGGTAGTACCGCAAGTGGTGCAAGTACATAGCATTTTAGGTGTGGTGCTGCGTCAATCACGATAGGGGAATAGCAGGCGTGTGCTACGCCTTCGTAGACGATTGAAAAGCTGCCATCTGCAATAAGATTGTCGGCAAATTCTGCATAGAGTTTGGCGTGTCTCTCATCATATAGCCCACCGGCTTTCGCGAACGCTTCGTATTGAATTTGATAAGGTGTATTCATTGGTTTCTCCTTAGTTTTTATATTTAATTTACTAAACCGACTGACCGTGCAGTCAGTTAGTTTAATCAAAAAAATCACGCAACGAGATGTGCATGATTTTTTGGTTGGTTTAGCAGTACTTTTTGATGAACTCTTGCCTGATTTCTTCGATAGGGAAGTCCTCATTGAGTAAATAGTTCATGGCAATACCATCGATCTCCGCGATGAACATTTTTGTTACGACAACAGGGGTCGGGTGCCCCAGTGAGCGAAAAACTTCTTCAGTGGATACCTGTAAACCTTGGTAGCGTTCGTCTATCAGATCGACAACAATCGCTCTCGTGGTCGGGTGAACCATCACACTAAAATTGAACTGATAAATCTTGCGGTGTTCAGGAACGGTCATACCATCGAAGATCGAGTGGATCATTGCTTCTAAGCGATCGTCATTCTCTGATATGTGTTCATCACTCTTATCTGTTTCTTCGATAATCTGAGTGATATGAACAAAAACTTCTCTTAACAGTTCGTTTTTATTTTTGAAGTGGTGAAACACCAAGCCTTTTGAAATTTCAGCCTTCTCACAAATGGTGGAGACGGGCGTTTTCTCAAAACCATGTTCCGCAAATAACTGCGTTGCAACTTCAATGATCTGTTGTCTTTTGTCCATAGTACTCGCTCTAAATACCGACTGACCAATTGGTCAGTTTTGCGAATGATAGTGTGTTTTTTGATCTTCCGTCAAGTCTTAATAGGATCAAAACAGCAGTGTTGGTGCTTTCGAAGTGAAGTAAAAAGCATTGAGTCATTTCCAAACTGCAAAATCGAAGCGGTAGTGGGTGGCTTTCATCTCGTGGGCTTGCCCGTATTTAATAGTATTGGTGGTACTAAAGACGACATCAAAGCATTAGGTAAAGTCTTGTCAGAATATCCTGTTGAGAAGTTTTACACGGGTCACTGTACGGAGATGAAGGCGTATCATTTACTGAAAGAAGTGCTTGGTGATCGTCTAGAGCATTTACCAACTGGTCGCCGTGTTGACATTTAACCAATGATCATTTTACGCCAAGTTCAGCGATTCACTCCGGCTATTGTCTTTTAGTGATTACATAGCCATACCAAATATGACAAATATCCTACATTAAAGCCGATATTATCCTAGAACTTTGTGTTCACGAGATGGTCACAAGACTACACAACAATAACTGGTATCAATGATGGCAAAAACTTGGCTTGTCTCTGCTGTGAGCGTTGCGCTGCTCGGTGGCGGTGCGTATTACTATCTGCAATCTTCGGCTCAGCCGGAAGCGTTTCCAACTCTAGCGGTGGAAAAAGGAACCATTGAAAAACAAGCGGTCGCTGTTGGTAATATTGTTCCAGCGCACTCGGTTTCTATTAAGTCACAAATTGACGGTATCGTTGGTGAAATCTATGTCAACGTCGGCGAAAAAGTAAAGCAAGGGCAACCCTTGATTAAGGTGCGTCCTAACCCGACACCTCAAGCACTGACGGATGCGTCTACCGATTTGATGCGCAGTGAAGCGGATCTTGAATCAGCCAAACAAAAGCTTGCTAACCTAGAGAGCTTGGTCAAGCAGGACATCATTCCTAAAAACTATGACGAGTATGTGAGTGCGCGATCAGCGGTTAAGTCTGCTCAAGCGAATGTATTGCAAAAACGTCAGAACCTTGAGTTGATTCGTAGCGGCGAAGCCTCTATCGGGAATGCACGTTTGACATCGACCATTTATGCGCCGATTGATGGCACTGTTCTTAACCGTAAAGTGGAAGTCGGTGAGCCGATTATTTCTACACAATCAAGCCAAGAAGCAACGGCAATGATGTCACTGGCTGATATGAATAGCCTGATTTTCAAAGGCAGCGTGAGTGAACATGATGCTGCTCAGCTTTCCCCGGGCATGCCAGTTGTGATCACTGTCGCTCCTTATCCAGATGTTGAGATCTCTGGAGTGCTGACTAAAGTGGCCATTCAGTCTGAGAACTTAAACTCACCTGCTGGAAACGCATCCGCGAAAAGTTTCGATAATGGCTTTGGCGTTGAAGTGGGCGAACTAAGTATTCCGAAAGAAGTGCGTTTGCGCTCGGGTTTTTCGTCGACGGCAAAAATCACGCTAAAGAAATCAGAAAATGTTTTAACACTGCCAGAGCGTGCGCTTCAGTTTAATGGCGATACACCAAGCGTTTTGATCCCAGACACTTCTGAACAAGGTTTCCACTCACAACCAGTCAAACTCGGACTATCAGATGGAATTAATGTGGAAGTGCTTGATGGTGTCGAACTGAATGAAGAAATCATCGACAACAGCATGATGATGGGAGCCGCTCATGGCTAAGTTAACTTTGTCCAAATTAGGCTGCGCGATATTAGCTGCCACGTTAAGTTTACCTAGCTATGCGATTTCTATCGAGCAAGCGTGGCAACAGGCAAAACAAAACGACCCAAATTATGAAAAAGCTAAGATTGGTGTGCAACTTGGCGAGGTCGGTGTTGATGCGAGTCGCAGTTCACTTTTGCCCGGTTTGACTGCCACGGCGTCTTCAAACTGGAGTGAGTCAGCAGACAATATCAACCGCTACGAGGCATCCCTCTCTCAAACCATTTGGGACAGCAGTTTGTGGTCAGACTTAGACCGAGCAAATGCAAACTACCTTAAAGCGCAGTTGGAGTTGACTCAATCACATAACGAATTGGCGCAAAGGCTCCTATCGTCTTACCTGGATGTTGCGAGTGCGCAAGGCGATTTGCAACTGGCGCAATCTAAGCTAGAAGAAGGCAATAAGTTACTGAAAATAATCGAGAAGCGGTATCGTGCAGGTAAAGTGAAATCGGTTGATGTAGAAGAGATTCGTGCGACACAGGTTTCTGAACAAGCGGGTATTTTAAGTGCTCAAGCTGACTTAGAAGTGAAAAGAGCGACACTGGCAGCTTTAATCAACCAAACGCCACAAAATGTCGATCAAATTCGTACTGATTCGCTCATCCAGCCACCAATGTTGGTGAACTCCCAAGAGCAATGGTTGAAACTGGCAAAAGACAGCAGTCCTGAGCTATTAGTCGCTGCGCAAAATGTCAAAGCCAGTGAGTTTGCCAAAGATTCAGCGAAAGGTGGTTACTACCCCACGTTGAAAGGTGACATTGGTTACAACGATGATGATCGACGCAAAGACGGTGAGTTCAACGCTGGCATCACCTTGAGCGTGCCAATTGACCTCAACGGTGCAACGCGCGCTAAAGTTGATGAAGCGTCACTTAATATCCTCAGTGCGAAACAAGATTTGCGTAAAGTTGAAATCGATATTCATAAGCGCGTTATCCAGCAGTTTACTCAGGTCGAGATCAACTGGAACCAAGTGCTGATGGCAAACGAGCTTGTGCTTTCTCGCGAGAAAGTCTTACGCAGTAAAGAGAAGCTTTACGACGCAGGATTGTTGGAAGTCTCAGAGGTGATCAGTGCGCACAACAGTTTGTTTGAAGCCAAAAATAGCCTAAAAACCAACTTGTACAGCTATTGGCGTCAGCGCATTGGTTTGCTTCAAACCGCAGGAAAGCTGGATGATGACACGATGGCGTTGATTTCTCGAGCTTTTAACTCATGACCAATCTATTGCAGCAAACCTGGCAAACTTTGATGGCGCATCGTATGAAAAGTGCGTTGGCGATCATTGCTATTGCTTGGGGTGTCATTTCAGTGGTGGTGTTGATTGCGTTGGGAGAGGGTTTCTATCGTCATCAAACTCAACAGCTTTCTTTTTTGATGAACAACGTCCAAGTGGCATTTCCCTCAAGCACAAGTAAGGCTTGGCAAGGCTTACCGGCTAGGCGTCAAATCAGTATTTCACAAGAGCAAGTTGAGATGATCAAGAGCGCGGGTTTTGTCGAAGATGTTTCCAGTGTGTATGCCAAGTGGGATGGCAGCGTTACCAATGAAAAAGGACAACGTTTATCGAGTAATGTGAGTGGCATAGATTCGACGTATTTTTCACTAATGCAAAGCAAGTTTGAAACTGGCTCGCGCCATATCTCACCGAGTGATATCCACAATCACACACGCGTCGCAGTATTAGGTGAGCAAATCGCGAAGATGGGTGCACTTACCACTGGTAATACGGTGAAAGTTAATGGCATTCCTTTTCTGGTGATTGGCGTACTCAAAAATGAGGACTCTGGTATTTCTTTTGGTGATAACCGTACCGTCTTCATCCCTCAAACGACCTATCGAGATCTGTGGAACACCAAGCCATGGATGTTGTTGATGAAGCCTGCCGCGGGTATGGATGCCTATTCATTTAGGAAAAACGTTGCTGACTTTTATGCGAAATTGCTTCATTTTGATCCTAACGATAGAGATGCGATTGATATGCCAGATTTTAGTGAAGGAGCCTCATTGATTAAGGGGATCTTCCGTGGCATTCAGGTGTTCTTGGGCGCAAGTGGTGCTATGACCATGGCTGTTGGTGCACTTGGTGTTGCCAATATTATGTTTCTGTCGGTGACTGAGAGAACAAGAGAGATTGGGGTTCGCTTGGCGATAGGCGCTACTCAAAAATCGATACTGAATCAGTTTATTTTAGAAGGGCTCATTCTTGTTGCTGTTGGAACCGGAGTTGGGCTGATGTTTGCTTATAGTATTGTGACCTTACTTAGCTCAATCACCCTTCCTGAATGGGTTGGTATACCGGTGATAACACTCGGCTCTATTGTATGGTCACTCTTAGTCACGCTGATTTTGGCACTGATGGCGTCATACTTTCCTGCAAGACGAGCCTCTCGTCTCACACCAGTAATTGCTTTGAGTGCGAGGGCATAATCATGCTGTTACCAATGAGACAAATCTTCCAAGAGATGTCAGCAGAAAAGTTGCGTTTAGGCTTAACGATTTTGGCGGTGGCGTGGGCAACGCTTTGTATCGCTGCCATGCTGGCTGTTGGTGAGGGGATTCGACAGGGCGTGCTGAAAACGGCGCAAAATGGCAATGGTAATCTGATCTATCTGACTGGGGGGATTGCGACGGTTGATCATGGCGCTTTTCATCAAGGTAAATTTCTTACGCTTAAGATAGATGACGCTAAAGTCATCAAGGCATTACCTGAAGTAGCCAGTGTAGCATCCAGCGCGAAATGGAATGAAAACATCACGGCAGGAAACCGAGGATCATGGCAAAAGCCGCTCGCGGTTCCAACGGATTACGCATCAATGACTAATCTGAAGCCTTTACCCGGCGGGCGATGGTTGAATCCACTTGATCAAAAACAGATGCGCAAAGTGGTTGTGCTCGGTTATTCATTAGCTGCGGATTTGTTCAACCCAGTTGATGATTTTAACTGGTTTGCCGCTGTTACCTTGCAAGCCGATCCGGTTGGTAAAAAGGTTAAAATTGGTAGCGAAGAGTTTACCGTGGTCGGGGTACTTGCCAAAAACAGTGGACGCGTTGAGCAAGGCGATGACATCAATTATTCGAGCTTTGTTCCGCTTGCGACTTGGCAACGCTTTCATGCAAATGGTGATATTGGTGGTATTAATGTTGAGCCAAAATCGGAGACCGACCGCAAGAGGTTGGCTGAAACCATTCGCCAAGTGATTGCGCGTAAACATGGAGCCAGTGTCAGTGATGAACAAGTCGTACAAGTGGAAGATATGTTCATGCAACAAAAGAGCATGCAGCAGTTCCTGATTGGTTTGCAAAGCTTTCTCGGCATTATTGGTTTTGTCACGCTAGCTGTGGCTGGTGTTGGGATCGCGAACGTGATGTACGCGACTGTTAAACGCTCTACCCGAGATATTGGAGTTCGTATGGCGGTAGGGGCAACGCCAACGGCGATCCGTCTGCATTACTTAGTTCAATCGTTAATGACCATGATGATGGGAGGCGCGTTGGGGCTCGGTGTTACCTACAGTCTCATTTCCGCAATCAGTGCCATCAATCTAGAAGGGAATGTCTTCTATGAGGATCTCGGTAAACCGGTTCCAGAACTTTCGTGGACTGTGGTTGCGATAGTGATCTCTACCTTGGTGTTTATCGGCGTCGCGTCAGCTTGGTTACCTGCCAATCGGGCAGCCAAAGTGAGTCCGCTGGAGGCACTACAAAGTGAATAATAATAATTCTGGAGAAAGCATGGTGAACAAGCCGCTTGTCGAGCTGACTAATATTTGTAAGTACTACGCGAGTGGTGAGGTCGAAGTACGTGCACTAGACGGCGTTGACTTAACCATCAACCAAGGAGAATTTCTTTCTATTCTTGGACCATCTGGCTCTGGCAAATCGACGCTGATGAATATGCTTGGTTGCCTGGATAAACCGACGGATGGTGAATACGTTTTGGGTGGTCAAAATGTTGCAAGCTTAACTGCTAATGCTCTAGCAGGGATTCGCAATCAAAAGATTGGTTTTGTGTTTCAGAGCTTTAATTTGCTTGAATACGCAACGGCTCTAGATAATGTCGCATTACCGCTTGTGTATTCGGGTATCAAAGCTAAAGAGCGTCGCCAACGTGCCGCAAAATTATTAGAACAAGTGGGACTAGGGGATCGACTCGATCACAAGCCGAACCAGCTTTCAGGTGGTCAAAAACAAAGGGTTGCGATTGCACGAGCTTTGGTTAATGACCCGCAAATTATCCTTGCCGATGAACCAACTGGTGCTTTGGATTCCAAATCAGGTGCAGAGATTGAAGCCTTGTTCAACCAACTTCATGCAGAAGGTCGAACCCTCATCATCGTCACACACGACAACGCTTTGGCAGAGCGTACTAAACGCATCATTACGATTAAAGATGGTAAGGTGATTTCAGACCGCAAACCGGATTAGAGATTGTCCTTAGGTGTCTATCGTTCGCTTAAGCGTTGATACTTAACTGTTGTTGATGAAAGCGCACTTGGATGTTTGTCTGAGATGCGCTTTTTTATTGAATATTGAGCGAAAAAAAGCGTGAGCTAGGTTTTTAAATAAGCTTATCAATCTGTTAGTTAAACTCTTCTAGTTGCTGAGATTGCGCTAATGTGCCATTGTCGAATCTACGTTTCATGCTAGCGTGATATGACATTCATAGCGGATAAACTTATGCCAAACCCAACGCCAAGAAAAAGTGGAGATCTCCACGTTCAAGCGGTTACTTCTGAAATCCAGCACTATTTACAGGCGAAAACGCTTCCGAAAGCTGATGGGATTGCTTCGGGGACTGCGCGATTTATCATTGAGCAGCAAAGTAACATCTCTCAAGTCCAGAACAAATTTGAGGCTGACAACTCAAATGTCGCGCCTGATCTAACCTTGCATCTAGCTAATGGAGACGTTGTTTGTGTCAACCTGTTCAAAATAAGGCCTAAAAGAGTGATACAGCCAAAGAATTTAGGAGCAAAAAGCTTTATTGCAAAATACTTTGGATCAGCTTCCCTTCAGAGTGAATTCAATGATTACTTTGCTAAGGTTTACCGTCAGTTTTTACTCGATAGTGCTAATCGCATAGTGGGTGATGTGTCTAATGAGGCGACAGAACGTGAATTGAAGCGTTTACTAAAAGAGTCTTGTCCTAAGTTCACGCAAGAACTTGAAGAGTTTCGCAGTAAGCTTCTTTATGAGCTGAGAGAGAAATGCTTTGGCTTGTTTCTGGATGAATATAACCAAGCCTCTGAAACCATCGAAAAGGCATTTAACTCCTTATTTATGACTGACTCCTTCAATGTTATTACTCAGTATGATGGCGAAAGGCTAAAGGGTGTTAAAGAATTTAAAATTGATGTTCACGAGATAAAAAACGTCAGCATATCCAAGGTTGGCTCGAATTCCGTTGGCATTACTGCCGACAATATTACGCTGTTGATCCGATTTAAGTTTGAAAGTGGTCCTGACTCTGCGATCAAGCTAGCGACCAGCTACGCAACACCTAAAGCTGAGAATAAGATCGCTCAGGACAATGCGCGATCTTTGCAGCAGTTTAACGATGCTTTGTCTGTTACACATAAACCTGAAGGTGGGAAAGCGAATTCCAACGCAATCGGCAAGTGCTCCGAAGCTATTTTTTATGCTCAGCTTCTCAAGGTAAACCCAAATGTCATCCAGCTTGATAATCATGCGTTTATTGAGATGTTCGCGAAATATGCACCGGATATTACTGCTACAGAGTTCGAAGGGATACGAGCGACTTCTGTTGGTGCAGTGGATGGTTTAAGCGCGTTTTTGAAAGAAAAGCATGGTGACTTTAAGATCGATTCTATCGAGCTAGTGCCTGATGCGTATTTGGACAACCGCCTCAACACTGCCGATATTGAGTTAGTGCTACGAGTAGGAGATAAGTACGTAACGGAACCTATCTCTCTGAAGGCAATTGCTAAGGCGACCAATACCATTAACTGTAAAAACCCGGGTATTGGGCAAATTTTGGGGAACACTTATTTCGACCTCAGACAAGAAGAGCTCAACGGCACGCTTGAGGTGCTTAAAGAAACGTTCATTAATGATGATGCAGGACGAAGTAGGACGTTGGAATGTCTCTCGGGCAATATTGGTAAACAGCTCGCTAACGCGGTAGAAAATGAGCCACAAAAGCTCATTAAAGGCACTAAAGCGTTGTTGGGTAGTGCGCTGGTGGTTGTGGTCTATTATGCGGACAACAAGTATGCAGTGCTAGAACATGACTTTTCGATTACCAAAGTTCAGGTGCATCGAGACACTCCTTCTTTAATTCAAAACACCTTGTCTTGGTCTCATGGTGGGGATCAAGTGAGATTACGGGTCAAATTCAGTGGGGGTCAATCTCACGGCTGGACATCAATCAAGTTGGCATGCGCTTATACTTTTGCCAAAGAAAGAATCCGCAGTAATGTGTGATTGATATATACCCAAGTGACCTCAAGGCGCAGGATTCAGTGAGATTGGTTTAGGTATATGGATCGAATGTTTTCTGTTCAGCCCTTTGTTTGAAGGGCTTTCTACGGTTGAGAAGTTAAGTAGGTCGTATTTCTGCAACCTTTGTTTGGTCATATAAAACTTGCTTGTAAATGAGAATTACTTTCAATAACATGAAAGATCTCAGTTAAATGGACATCAGTATCTGGAATGCAGTCAGAATCAGTGACCAAAGTAAAGAATACGTTTCTTTCTGGAATATGGGCGACCTTAGTCAGTATAGGCATCGGATTTACATTCAAAATCTGGCTTGCTGCTTGGGTGCCGAAAACCGACCTAGCCCTATTTCACAGTGTGGTTGACATCATCTCGCTTTCTATGATCCTAATGACTGGGTTTCGATCTTCTATGGTCGTTACTTATTCTCAAACTCAGAATGACACGGATATTATCAATATCTTTCGATTCACTCTGATTTTGGTTGTTTTGATTACTTGGGGAGGTGTGATTCCCTATATCAAACACAGCCTTAGTATCGGAGTGGAGTATCTTCAGTTAGTCGGGATAATCTTTGGTCTTGGACTTAAACTGTACTTTACGAACCTCGTCGCGATGTACCGCCTGTACGATATTACTAACCGTACGACTTGGCTTGACCCTTCACTCAATGTTCTTCTGTTTTTGTTCGCCTATTATGTTGCTGGATACAGCGCACTAACGGCATTGTTTTATGGGTTGACCATTTCTTCACTCATTACCGCTTTGTACATGTACATCAGCCGCCGCAAAGTGATTTCTACTCTCCCAATTAAAC
This sequence comes from Vibrio sp. MMH1-50, assembly GCF_022347645.1. Classification (NCBI taxonomy): domain Bacteria; kingdom Pseudomonadati; phylum Pseudomonadota; class Gammaproteobacteria; order Vibrionales; family Vibrionaceae; genus Vibrio; species Vibrio sp. MMH1-50. Next base: position 26,662 of record NZ_JAKRGG010000010.1, on the reverse strand, counting down.
CGGTACGTTTAGATCCGGACATGTTTGGTTATGTGAAGAAGAGTTTTACAGCTACGCTTGAGGCGGGTGCCAGCATTCTGATGATCTACATCGCGGTGTTACTGACGATTCGTTACTTTAGTGTCGATGAGCTGGGGGACTTTCAGGTGGTAGTTCGCCCAGTATTTACGTATATGACCATGTTGTTTGTTTTCCCTATCTACCGGTTCGTATTGCCAGAGCTGTCGGTCAAAATCCGTAACGGGGAATACCAAGAGATTCAGTTGATACGACGTTGGGTGTTTAAACTGTCGTTTATTGTCAGCGCTGTTTTCTTCACGACGATGCTGCTGTTTGGTTCAAACATTGTCGCTGGGCTTTTCCCGCCGGAATATATGGGTGCAGTACCAGTGCTGTTTCATTTTTCTATCTTCTTTATTTTCATGATGCTCAACGCTTATCAACTTGCGTATATCAAAGCGAATGGTTATTTCAAAACCAGCTTGTTTATTCGCTTGTCAGGTATCGTGACCTTAGTTGTTATGTTCTACGTGATATCCGCATTTACCCACAATGTCGTCGCCATCATTGTCGCTTTGTGTCTTGGTTATCTGATGATGTTTGTCTTATCGAGTTTCAAAGAAAAGCAGATTCGTGAATCACTATTGCTCGATCCGGTTCAACCGTAGAAAGCCGCAGTTAATCGGTCTTGCGGGGAAGTGGGAGGCGGGATTGGCTCTGTCCTAAAACGCAAAAAGGTGACCTTACGATCACCTTTTGTATTCATCATTCCTATTCAGCTAGATAGATTCACAAATAGGTATTCTGGTTGCGTCTGTCTTAAAGGTTAGCAACGAACTGCTGGTTAAACTGAGCGTTTACTTTGTCACTTAGCTGTTCGTATTTCTCGCTCAATGCAATTTGTTGAGTCTGTAGTTGACCTGTGGTCAGGTTAGCTGTGTGAAGCTGCCCCATCTCTTCCATAAAGCCACTTGTTAGCTGGCTAAAGATGGCATCTTTGCCGATGATAAAGCTAGCGAAGTTCTCTTTTACAAACGCTTGTTCATCACTACTCAAGTTTTCTAAACCAAGACGAGCTTGGTTCGCTGAGGTCACATCTTCAAACGTCGCTTTTGCCGGATCAGTACCAGGCTTTAAGTACGCTGCTTCATTTTTGAAGTCTGCTGCTGTATGTGTTTGTGCGTTTTCAATCAGCTTTTGAGAAAAGCCTCTTACTTCAAAAGTAGACTGTACTGGCTTATGGTCGCTGATATTCTCAAAACCTTCAGTGATAACACTGGTTTCATGGTTTTGTAAGTTGCCTGTTTTGTTGGTTAAGCCGGTATTATCGAGCTCACCGAAGTCAGGACGGTCGCGACCTTCTTTCTGTTTAATGTTGCCAGTGTGCTTATCAAGTTGCATGTAGGTGTGGCTATTAAGTGGTTTGAACTTAAAACCGTGCTTGGCAAGGTGCGTATCATCGTGTGCGACAGGATCGTACATTACGTCAGAACCTTCAGCGATACGCTTTTCACGCTCATTTAGGTCACCAGTGATCAGAACCTCTTCGTTCGGTTTGATCCCCTCCATCAACTTGTTACCTTCGAATTCACGTTTGACTTCTTTGTTAGAGTCCAAGTGTGCAGAAATGACGTTTAAGGCTTGACCATTGATCTCCAAAGCCGTTTTTACGCCACCCTTGTTACCAGTGATACCCATGAAGAATTCCATGTTTCGACCACCGATACCGTGACGGTATTCAGACTCTTTTTTGACGTTAATATCGACGCCGTCTTTTGCAAAAACAGACATTGACGTGTAGCTAACACCTTCACCAAGACCTTTCGTCATAACTTTCATTTTGTTTTGACTCAGAAGGTTCATACCATCAAGCTCAAGATCGTTAGCAAGCAATTTAGACTCTTGTTCCGCAAACAAGACTACATCATAGTCGCCTTTTTGAATCAGGTTCTGGAAGTAGTTCTTTGTGTCTTCCGGCATCTTTTGGTTTGCTTGGTTATAGGTCAAAGTTAAGACCTTAACGTTGCCGCTGCCTTCTTTTTTATGCAGTTGCTGATTCATCTGATTTAGCTTTAAATCACCGTTTTTTGAAGAATCGGCTTTACTAAAGAAACGATTAAAAAAACTGCGATTCTCTTTTTGTTTTAGAGTAACGTCACCATCGCTATTTTTAGTTACGCTGTACTCTTTACCAAATACAGAACCAAATTTAACGGTATCGCCTTCTTTGGCGTTAGTTTTGATATTTTGAATATCTGCGAGGTCTAAATTACCTCGATGCTGGCTATTAATTTGAATTGTAGACATACATTAAACTCGTATTTTAAATAGGGGAATTCGCAGTAGAGATTAAATAAAGATCCCAGCAGGAAGTGTTTCTGGGATTGTCTCTGCGTTATCCGCTTGCTCAATAAAATGGTGCCATTGCTCCATTCTTTCTAACAGTTGCTGAAAAGTGTTCTGCACATAATCTTGAGGTTTGTTTGAGAGAGAAATAACCTTGTAGATAGTTAATCTTCGGCTATCAGGCATTAGACCGATACCAAAACCACCACGGAAAGGTTCAAGTGCGTGTTCGCCAATCGCGATGGCAATCTTTTCTGGAAGAGGGGTTGGTAACTCCACAGGGCTGGTGAGAGACATGTGTAAGTTAATGGTGGCTTCGTTCTTAAATACGGTTAAGAAAAGTGCGTCATCATGGTTATTCGTATCCGATGATAACTCGCACTGAAATAATCCGTTTTCATCAAAATCCGCGCCGTTACCTAAAAAGCTGATACTTTCTTGATAAATATCCATTGTGTTCCTTCTCTGTATTTTTCTGATGGTTCTTATTTGAATGAGAAGAATTATAAAGATGAGGGAATCGCAAGATATTAAGTATGGACGTAAGTTTTTATAATTACTTTCATTCGCTTTGTTGGGTGGTTTTGTCTAAGCCATGAATTTCTTTCATGTTCAACGTGAAGTAATACCAATGTTCTTCACGCAATGAAGCAAGTATAAAAACAGACTGCTCTGGTGTCAGGCACTGTACAGCTGTTTTTAGTCCGAATCCTTCAAGGTAGAACGCTGCACAAACTGACGATTGGGATAATCAAAAAACAAAACCATCCCCAAGAACAGAGCGAGTAATCAGTCAGCGTTTATCTAAGGAAATAGGATACCAAGTCACCATGAATAACGATTTCACCTTTGCTATCAAAAGCATTCGTTTTGATGAGAACTACCAACCGTCAGACAGCACTCGTATCACCACTAACTTTGCAAACTTGGCTCGTGGAAGCAGTCGTCAAGACAACCTACGTAATGCACTACGAATGATCGACAACCGCTTTAATGCATTGGCACATTGGGATAACCCGACTGGCGATCGCTATTGTGTGGAATTAGAAATCATCTCGGTTGATATGGATATCCAAGGCAGTGGTGAAGCATTCCCTTCCATCGAAGTGCTTAAAACCAACATTGTTGACCGCAAAACCAACGAACGTATCGAGGGGATTGTGGGCAACAACTTCTCTTCTTATGTGCGTGACTATGACTTTAGTGTTTTACTGTTGGACCACAATAAAGACCAGCCGAAATTCAGTATCCCAGCAGGTTTTGGTGAACTGCATGGCAAGCTGTTTAAAGCCTTTGTGAAATCAGAATCGTACCAACAACATTTCCAGAAGCCGCCAGTGATTTGCTTGAGTGTATCGGACAATAAAGTGTACCGCCGCACGGAAAACCAGCATCCGGTTCTAGGTTTTGAATACCAGCCAAATGAATCATCACTAACCGAGCAGTACTTCAAAAAGATGGGCTTGCAAGTGCGCTACTTTATGCCGCCAAACAGTGTCGCGCCGTTGGCGTTCTACTTCTTCGGTGACCTTTTGAATGACTATTCGAACCTAGAGCTGATCAGTACCATCAGTACCATGGAGACGTTCCAAAAGATTTATCGACCAGAGATTTACAATGCGAACGCGGTAGCAGGGCAGTGTTACCAGCCAAACTTGAAGAACCTCGATCACTCGTTGACCCAAATCGTTTATGACCGCGAAGAGCGCAGCCAGCTTGCAATTGAACAAGGGAAATTTGCTGAGGAGCATTTCATTAAACCTTATCAATCAATCCTTGAGCAATGGTCTGCCGCTTACGCGTAATCAATTTAGAATTTGAAAGGGAATGACGATGAAAACACTATTACCGACTTCAACAGCAGGCAGCTTACCTAAGCCATCTTGGCTTGCAGAGCCTGAAACGCTTTGGTCACCATGGAAACTGCAAGGCGAGGAACTCATTGATGGTAAACGCGATGCGCTGCGTGTCTCTTTACAAGAGCAAGAATTAGCAGGCGTCGATATTGTTAGTGACGGAGAGCAAACTCGCCAACACTTTGTGACGACATTTATTGAACACCTTAGTGGCGTAGACTTTGAGAACCGAAAAACTGTGACTATCCGTAACCGCTATGATGCGAGCGTGCCGACGGTTGTAGGTCCAGTAAGCCGAACCAAACCCGTGTTTGTGGAAGATGCGAAGTTCTTGCGCCAGCAAACCAAACAACCGATCAAATGGGCGCTGCCGGGACCAATGACGATGATCGATACGCTTTACGACGCTCACTATGGAAGCCGTGAAAAATTGGCATGGGAGTTTGCCAAGATCCTTAATCAAGAAGCAAAAGAGCTTGAGGCGGCAGGTGTCGACATTATCCAATTTGATGAGCCGGCATTTAACGTCTTTTTTGATGACGTGAATGACTGGGGTATTGCTTGCTTAGAGCGCGCTATCGAAGGACTAAAATGCGAAACGGCAGTGCATATTTGTTATGGCTACGGCATCAAAGCTAACACGGATTGGAAGAAAACTTTAGGCACTGAATGGCGACAGTACGAAGAAGTGTTCCCAAAACTGCAAAAATCAAACATCGATATTATCTCGCTTGAGTGTCACAACTCGCGCGTGCCTATCGAACTACTTGAACTGATCCGTGGCAAGAAAGTGATGGTTGGTGCAATTGATGTGGCAACCAACGAGATTGAAACGCCAGAAGAAGTAGCAAATACACTACGAGAAGCACTTAAGTATGTCGATGCCGATAAACTCTATCCTTGTACTAACTGTGGCATGGCACCTTTACCTCGTGAAGTTTCAACTGCAAAGCTGAATGCACTGAGTTTAGGGGCGCAAATCATCCGTAACGAGATTGCTGATTAATTTTTGTATCGATAGTTAAGGATACAGAGAAAACCAAGACTGAGTGCTTGGTTTTTTCTTTACGCACAATGTTAACGACACCAGAGGTTAATAATTGATTACTTCCTGCTCAGTAGGGAGCTTCTTCCTGTATTCAAAGAACTGGGCGATCAAGTTGCAGACGACCATTAATGTCATCACACCAATCTGTACGTGAGTCAGGGAATCTCCCATGAGCGTGACGCCTAAGATCATCGCCAGAATCGGGTTAAAGGTGCCAAAGAAGCTGAGCTCATTAGTGGTAATTAAAGGGATGGTATAGACATAAGCTCCGTAGGCCACTGAGGTTAACCCGATGACAATCCAACCCATCGCCAGCCATTGTTCTAAGTTCTCTGGCAATAAAGGAACCGTGATGATTCCCCCCGAAAAAACGTCCCAATAGGCGAGAGGCAATAAAATGATGCCGCCAAAGATGAGCTTCCATGTCAGTAACTTCCACCAATGGATTTTCTTCATCACGTGTTTAGCAACAACACTTCCTGCAATCAATGCACTCATGGCACCAACCAAGAGTAATACCGCTGATAGGCTGATGGGTGCGCGGCTGGTTAAGAATAGATAAGCGGAACACGCCAATAGCACCATTGCCGACATCAATTGGATCATGGAGGGTTTGATTTGATGCGCGATCCCCATGATTGCCAAGCTCACAACAGGCAAAGCGATCATGCCTACTCCAACCAAAGTGCTAGGCAGTCGCAGTGCTGCAGCGAATAACAAACCAAAAAACAACGCAATATTAAGGAAGCCAATTAAAAGTAGAGCAGGGAGCTCTGATAACTTGGGCATAGTTGGCTTTAAAATCAATAGGATGAAGCCAGCAGGTAGGGCTCTCCATACTGCTAGTGCAAAAGGTGACCAACCCACAAACTCTGATGAAACGACGGCGTAAGTCGTTCCCCAAAGTAAGGGCGCTAAGATTGCCAAGATGATTTTCATGCGTTGCCTCGATCCAGTTTTAAGTAAATTATGTTTAAATAAACATAATTTACTTAAACATAAAATGAGGTTAAAGTCACCTTAATTGATCTTTTCTCTGATCTGCTGAATCTAAAATCAGATCATGCGGACGTCAGGCAAGAGAAAGGAGTAAAAGCATGAGTGAAATAAGAGGTGATGAAGGTGTTGGATTTGGTAAAAGCAGTGATTAAAACCCTAATAGGCTTTTTCGTAGATGTTTTCGCAATTTCAGTAATGGTACTATTTACGTTCGGTCTTATTCTTGAAGTTCTCTACTTCGATGCAAAGCTTGTTTTTAAAAAGCAGCATCGCCGTGTATGGCACAGTGGTGATAAGCAGCAAGAGTAGAATGGTATAGAGCGTTATTACACGGATTCATTATTTTGAGCATGACGAGCAAGCAAGTTGCAGAACAGTGGCTATCGATAAACCAAGAGTTGGACGGAAATGTTATTGAACTTGTGACATTGTTTGTTCGGTTTGGTACTTCACTTTCTGACACCAGAAGCCACTTTTGCAAGAAGCATGGACTAAACCCGTCGGAGTTTGATGTTTTAGCGACATTATACCGTTCTGGCGAGCCTTATGAGCTGACGGCAAAAGCACTCAAAGAGCAGACATTATTGCCATCTTCAGGCGCACTATCAAACCGATTGGAGCGCTTAGAAGCAAAAGAGCTTGTCGTCCGAAAACATGATTTAGTTGATAAGCGCTCAGTTAAAATATCGTTGTCAAAACAAGGGCTAGCGCTGGTTGCCGCAATGGGACCCGAGTTTTTTGGTGAAATGGCAACGTTATTTGCAGCACTTCCCAATGAACAGCGACAATCGCTATTGAGTTTGATGAGCTCACTTCAGGCTTAAGCGCGTAACCTTAGTTAAGCATTACGGGATATAAAGCTCGAATGCCGCTCACAGTAAAGTGAGCGGCATACTTCGTTTTCCGCCTCAGACAAGGCTTAATTCAATTCCACGTTCTTCACCTCAGGATGCTTCAATAACATCACGCGAATCCAGTGGTGTACTACCCACATCACCATTGCGGTCAGCAGCACTGCTACGAATATCGAACTAAAACGGTACAAGATGGAGAAGAATGCGTCTTTCTGTTCAGGCACTAAGGAAGTGGTGAGTGGTACAGATAACGCTGACATTGCCGAGAAGGCGATAGCTGCTTTGACCTGACCTTTCGTTAGCCATAAGCAGAAAGGTCCCATTGCAATAGTAAACGCCAGCCAAAACAACAGACCGTAGCCAAACCAACTGCCCAAGATTAACTGCACCGCCATACCCGCGATACAACCTAGCGCTGTACCGATGATACGGATTTTCGCCATGGCCATTGAGCCCGCCAGTGTCATTGGCGTTAGGATGATGAGGATCGAAGCCTGCGCCGAAAGCGAGTCGTACAAATCACCTATTTGGAACACCAAAAATGCCGCCATTGCTACCACCCAACCCATAGCAACTTGGCTGATGTAGTCGATATCGCTTTTTACTGGCGTGGTCATTTCTGTTTGCAAGATCTTCGACTCTGGCTCTGGGAATAACCAATAAGCGAGAGCACAAACGAAGATGTTACTGAAAGAGATCACCCAAAGATTGACGTTGAACTCTTCAATATCCATGAAATCGTAGCTAGCAAAGTTCAGAACAATCGAGCCAACCAATAACCCCATGTAGCCAAATAAATACGTCTTTGGGTTCATCATTGCAACGCACTTAAACAACATCATAATGCCCACCGCAGCAAACATTAGTAAGGGATGAAACTGAAGGTATTCAAGAATAAAGGTCGCCTGTACTGTGGTCCAAATTGCGGAGAAGAAGACCATCAAAACTAAGGGTAAGCTGAAGTGGTCCATGCGTCCAAGAACGAACAATGGCAGCATGATGGCAAAAAAGCCGTAAGACCAACCAAAGATCATGCTCAATGCCAATCCCATTGAGCAGCCAAACCAAATACGTAGTGTCTTCATCACTGCCACCTAATAGATAAAGTGGAACCAGCTTGCGAGGTGGATCTGTGCTTGTGCCATCAGTTTCCAGAATGGACTGTTGTCTGGGTAAAGCACAATGGTGGCACGTGAACCGACGAATAACGATGAAGGAAGCGCCTCTTGGCTGGTCAAATTAACGCGAGTGCGCTGCGCATCACGTACCCAACGATTGTTTACTTCTACTTTGGTCAGTGCACCGTTCGGCGTTTGTTGTGCCGCAGCAACACCATAATCACGACTGGATAAATCGAAATCGTATACTGAGCCTGGATTGGCATCGAACGCCACCATTGCGTGATAGTTTTTATCAACTCCTGCGACGGATTTTTCTCGAAAATCTGCTGCAACCCACATAGAACCAGTTGGGACAAATGTCAGCATTGGCATATTGGTGTTTGCCATGGTACCTACTTCTAACTGTAGGTTCGTTACAACGCCGTCGCTTGGCGCCATGACTGCCGTATTGGCAAGATCGAGCTGGGCTTTTTCAATGCCATTTTGGGCAATACGTACCGCAGTGCTTTGCCCTTTTTTATCCCCCAGTTGCGCTTCAATCACTTTCAGGTTTTGTTGCTCGGCTTTAAGTGCCGCGCGAGAGACTTGGTTTTGCGCGTAAGCGTTGTCTAGCGTGGACTGTGAAATCACCTTTTGTTTAGATAGCTTTTGTAATCGTGTGTACTCACGATGAGCGTTGTTATAAGTCGCTTCGGCGCGCGCAATGTTTGCTTGCGCAGCTTCACGTTGAGAGTAAAGGGTCGCTTCTTTTTCATATGCCGATTGTAGAGACAGTTTGGCTTGCTCTAGAGCAATCTTGTATTTTCTATCGTCAATCTTGAATAGGACATCACCTTGGTGGACTGACTGGTTATTTTCAATCAGTACGTCGGTGACTTTTCCTGAGACTTCAGGTGCAACTTGCACCACATAGCCCTGCACTCGACCTTCGGTGGTGATGGGAGCGTGGCGGTCGGCAATAATAATGTAGAAAAATAGTACAATGAACAGGACAATAAGTGTTCGCATCCAGTGTTTGAATTTATGATCCGCTGTCATAACTGATACCTGAATTTATGGGGCTAACAAGCAAATAAGACAAAGGATTATAGAGAAGTTGGTCACAGTTCAGTAGAATGGCAATAAGTGCATGAGCGACCTAAAAGTAGGACAATGAACGTAAGCTTTGATGATCTTCACTTGTTTAGCCAAACCGTGGTGCACGGTGGCATTAGCGCGGCAGCGCAGGCAAATCAATTGCAGCGCTCAAAAGTAAGCCGTCGCTTGCAGGAATTAGAGAAAGCCTTAGGCTGCCCATTATTGATCCGTACAACACGAACGATAGAGTTAACCGAACATGGTAAGCGTTTGTTTGAATTGGTTGGGCAACCGATAGAACATATTCAGCAAGGCTTGAATGTCATGCATGAATATCAACAAGAGTTGACGGGGAAAGTGCGTGTCGCGATTCCATCCGCCTTGATGAGCTCGGCAGCATTTAACTGGATTATAAACGAGTACACCACGCGTTATCCTGAGATGTCGGTTGAGATTGAAAACCATCAAGAGAGTGTGGATCTCAAGCGCCAAGCGTTCGATCTACAACTCCTACCGAGTGTGGCCAAAGTGTCTGATGACAGTTACGTTCAATTCAGCTTGTTGCCATATCGTAGCCACTTCGTTGCATCTCAAGCTTACCTTGCAGCGCATCCACCGCTGCAAAGTATGGAAGATTTAAAGCATCACCGTTTGCTAACAAATCGCTACAACGCCGATTTGTTAGACCCTGAACTTCATGTCGCTGTGAGATCGGACGATTTAAATTTGCTACGTCTAATGGCGATTGCTGGTAATGGCATCGCCTTTATTCCACAGGTGCATTCAAAGCCAGCGCTGGAGGACGGTAAGCTGGTCGAGGTTTTGCCGGAATTTACCCATCCTAAGCAGCATTTGACACTGATTTATCCTTCTAATTTGTTCTTACCCAATAAGGTAAAGGCATTGATTGATTTGTTTAGAGAAAAATTCAAATAGCGTGAGCAGACAGTCACTTTGTCACTTTGCTTGACGGCGGAGATACTGATTCTTGATTTAGAATGACTAGATCTTTAAATCGCCGCCGCGTCTACAAACCAAGTCATTCTCGCTGAACCTAGCATTTCGAGGTTACTTGGGTATACATTGATTATGTTCGAAAGCTTGGAGCAACAAAGAAAGGCGCTTCAAGCCCGCAGAGGAGATAAGAATGCTATCGAAAAATACAACTGGTCTTATTGTTGTCGATGTACAAGGTAAACTCGCAACCTTGATGCACGAAAGTGAAGCCTTGATTGAAAGCACCACCAAATTAGTCAAAGGCGCGAAAGCTCTGAATTTACCGATTGTTTGGCTTGAGCAAAATCCGGAACGTTTGGGACCAACAGTAGAACCGATCCGGGAGGTGTTGGATAAGGCGCACTTGCCGATCGCAAAGTACACTTTTGATGGTGTGAAAGAACCAACATTCAAACTTGCAGTAGAAAACGCCAATGTTGATACGTGGTTAGTTTGTGGTATCGAAGCGCATATTTGCGTATATCAAACGGCGGTATCGCTGCGTCAAATGGGCTTCAAAGTGGAGCTTGTGACCGATTGTGTCTCTTCGCGAACAGCGGCAAACAAAGCACTGGCACTAGCAAAGTTAACCGCAAACGGAGTCGGCCTGACGAGCGTAGAGATGTGCTTGTATGAAATGGTAGAAGATTGCAGAGCGCCAGAGTTCAAATCTATCCTAGCGCTTATTAAGTAACGCTACTTCGTTTATTCAAATTCTCGTTGATACCTTGGCAACATCGATTCGTTGCCAAGTAACCCACCTTGGTGGATATAAATCAACGTTTTATCTTCATTCTCTGCCAACCACGGCTGTAGGCATTGCCACATGTAAGGGTCATACAGTAGATCGAATTCTAGGTTGGTTTGATCGTAGAGCGCATTCCACGTCTCGTAATCGCTTTGATATAAACGACCGAAATGATGTTTATCGCGTACTGAGAGAATAGTGGGGTGATTTTCGGTTTCTAGCGTGTTGAATTGCTCAGTGAGGTAGTGCGCATCACCCACACAAGCACAGGTCACGACCTCGATTCCATGAGGTTTTAAGTGTTTACTTAAGTACAGTGCGGTGGTTCCGGTTCCCGATGGTAACGCCACTACAAACTGTTTTCTGCCTTCAAGGCGTGTCCAATCAAGCAGCTCTCTCGCTAGTTGTTTTACCCCAGCTTCGGCAATCTTCGCTTTACCACCTTCCGGGACGACCAAGGTCGTATCGTCCAAGCCTCGTACTTGCTCGATGTATTCGGTTGGATGCAGTGTTGAACCAAGGTCTTGCATCGCGGTGATGCTCATACCTAAATCAAGCGCACCTCGATAGTTGCCGATAGGGGAGTCTTTAAGCCAAGACGGAATATGTTGAACATAGAACTCGAAGTTCCAGCCTTTGATTTGCGCCAGAGCGGCAAGAGAATACATCGCATTGGATTGAGCTGAGCCGTAGCTGATGAGCGTTTTGGTATCGCTGTTCTGTGTTTCCATCAACGCCATAAATTTACGTGCTTTGTTCCCAGAAAAGTGAGAATGCAGCATGTCATCACGCTTAAGAAAAAACGTGTGACCATTAAAGTTATGTTGAGTTATCGGGCTTTCAGAGAGTTTCATGCTACTGCTGACGTGTCCAACCACGCGACCTTGCCGTTAAAAAGGGCGCGTAGTGTAACGCCATTAAACCCAGATAAAAAGTCTGGGTTTCAGAGCATCAGATTCGGTTATTCCTGATGCTCTATCATAAGCACAATGGGTTTCTTTAATAAGACGATATTCCATGGCTCGCCTTTCTGCCTCAAGCCACGTAAACTACGCCGCTTATTTCTATTCAATCAGAAGGCTTGGTTTTGCAGACTCTAGAACAATTAAAAACAGGACAATTAGTAGGAATTAAACAACTAAAGTTGGCGGAAGGGCTGACAGAGTTTCCTATGGAAATTTTAGAGCTTGCAGACACGCTTGAAGTATTAGATTTATCTGGCAATGCACTGTCTGAATTACCACAAGAATTAGAAAAGCTTACCAAGCTAAAAATCATTTTTGCTTCGAACAACCTGTTCACGCACTTACCAGAGGTGTTGGGAAAGCTTCCAAGCCTAGAGATGGTTGGGTTTAAAACCAACAAAATTAAAGAGGTAAGTGAAGCGTCACTACCAACTCAGTTACGCTGGCTGATCCTGACAGACAATGAGATTGAAGTTCTTCCAAACAGTCTGGGTGAAAGGTCGCGCCTAAGAAAGCTTGCTCTGGCGGGCAATCGCATCAAGCAACTGCCAAACAGCATGGAAAACTTGGTCAACTTGGAATTGATTCGTTTATCTGCGAACCAGTTAGAGTACTTCCCGGATGTATTGATGAAGCTGCCTAAATTGGCGTGGTTGGCTTTCGCAGGTAACCCATTCTGCAAGCATCCATCTTCGCTAGACAGTGTGCCTAAAGTGACCACAAGCAGTTACTCGCTTAACCATGTTCTTGGTCAAGGTGCGAGTGGTGTGATTTCTCACGCGAACTGGACTGACGCTCAATATGACTTCCCGAGTGAAGTGGCGGTGAAAGTGTTCAAGGGCGAGGTCACCAGTGATGGTTTCCCTCATGATGAACTTGAAGCATGCTTACAAGCTGGTCATCATGACAACTTGGTCAAATCTATCGCGCAAGTGGATGACGGTACTGAGCTTGCTCTAGTGATGGAGCTGATACCAAACAGCTACTACAACTTGGGTTTGCCACCAACTCTTGAAACTTGTACTAGAGACACCTTCCCAGAAGGGTTCAAGTTGACGATGACTCAAATTGAACTGATTGTAGAGCAGATGGTAGATGTGTTTAATCATCTGCATGACAACAAGGTGTGTCATGGTGATCTATACGCTCACAACACATTGGTTAACGCGCAAGGGCAGATGATTTTTGGTGACTTTGGCGCGGCGAGCATTTACGGATATTTATCGGGCGAGCAGCAAGCAGCCATCAGAGCAATCGAGGCGAGGGCATTGGCGTGCTTTATCGAAGATTTACTTTCTGTCGGTGACGCGTCTGAGGTGGGCTCTGAGAAGCATCAGCGATTGAGTACGCTAGCGGCATCGCTATACAACGCCTAACTCTACAACGCTTGGAGTCGAAAGGCATCGACGCACAGGAGTCGTCATCAGACGATAGTGCAAAGTCGGTGCCTTGGTCTGAGGGTGGAATGCACTTGGCTAGGTTTGATGTTCCAATGCAAGATTTATAACGGCTTCGCACCCACCGTCTGGGTGAGTTCCGATGTCAAATTGCCAGCCGTAGCGGTGACACAGGTCATCCACAATCATTAAACCCAACCCATGCCCTTCTGAATGAGGGATACTGGAAAAACCTTCCCCTTCATCACGAACCCAAATGGTATCCTCGTTCATGCCAATATGGATCGCCCCATATGGCGTTGCCGCAATGCCATTTCGAATCAAGTTACCAAGAATGATGGTCAAGACCGCATTGGTAGCACGCGTTTTGGGGTTACCGTCTATCTGCACATCAAAACTGAGTGCTTTCTCATCCGCTTGCGCCTGACTTTGCGCAATAATTTGTGTGAGCTCTTCTTCGCTAATGCTTCGTACGGGTGAGTCATCTGTATTTCGTTCATATCGCACTAAGCCGAGTAGAGCGTCCACCATCGTCGACATTTGTTGCGTTGCATCTTGAATACGATGAACCTGTCGCGTTTGAAAATCCGTACCGGCGCTTCTCGCCAATAAACTGCTTGAGCCTTTCATTACCGTCAATGGTGTGCGTAGTTCATGGCTTGCGTAACGTGCAAAAGCTTGCTCCCGTTTGATGACTTGATTGATCTTACGGCGATACTCATTAAGCTCATCCGCTAAGGTTTGAAACTCTTTTGCCGAACTTTCCGGCACACTAAAGGTTTGGGTTGGATCACCTTGGTGTTGGTCAAGTTGCGTTTTTAGGGCGTTAACAGGCTCGATCAAGCGTTGTGATAACCGCAGTAACAAGCTACCAAACAAGAACACCAAGATTGCGACGATAGACAGCACCATAGCAACCACCATGATGAACTCTTCGGTGGTAATTTCGATTTCATCAATCAGGGATACGAGGATTACTGGATGCTCTACACCTTTACTGGTGTAGGTGCTCATATAAATCATTCTTGAACTAGGCTCATCCCCGACTTCATCCAAAAAATGTTTTTTACCTATTAAATACTTCTGAAATGGGGCAGGTACTAAGGCAATGTCGTTGTAGGCGGTGGTCAATAGGTCTAATTGTATAACGCCTGCATTTGGATGAGATTGAAAGTGTTCGATCGCCTCTTTTTTATCGATCATGATCCGGCGCTCGCCGACACGATCTTCTGACCATAAAAGAGCACCAGTGATGAGTGCAAAGCAGAAAATACCGATAACGACAGAAACGAAAGAAAAAAACAGAGCGAGTCGCCCTGTCATACTTTGTGTGCTTTGCGTACTGGCAAGTAAGCGGTTGATCATGCACCTGTCTCCAAGCGGAAGCCAACTTTTGGAACCGTAATGAGCACATGTCGTTCGAACGGCTTATCAACTTGGTTTCGCAGTTGGTAGATATGGCTGCGCAGTACGTCGTTGTTCGGCTCGTTCTCTTGCCATAGGCGAAATGCAATGTCTTCGCGAGTGACGACATCTGGTGCGTTCTTCACCAACATTTCCAAAATCGTATAAGTGGTCGGATTGAGGGCGAGGAGCTTATCTTGGCGATACGCTTTACGGGTTTTCTGATCGATTGAGACTTCACCATAAGTTAACTTGCAAGACGCGACCGTACCGCGATAACGGCGAATCAAAGCGGTCATGCGTGCTTCCAATATGTCTAGATCGAAAGGTTTTGTCAGATAGTCATCCGCACCGTGGTTGAAACCTTTTAACATGTCGTCTCGACTGTCGAGTGCGGTGAGCATCAATACAGGCGTATTGTTGCCTGCTTCGCGTAATTTATTGCACACAGTCAAGCCATCCATGCGAGGTAGCATTAGATCAAGCAGAATAATATCGAAGGTATTTTCCATCGCTAATTTCAGACCAAGCTCGCCATTGTCAGCGTAATCGAGTTCCATACCCGCACACTCAAAATAGTCGAACAGCATGCCTGCAATTTCTCGATTGTCTTCGACCAAAAGTACGCGTTTCATGTATTTCTCTCCAATTTGGCAGGTTTTGGAAATTAGGGACTTTTCTTAACAGAACATTATGCACTAAGGGCGTGAAAAAGATGTCAACAACATCTCTTTCACATGGTGACTTGTAGACTGCATCCATTCATTGGATTTAGTGGAAGAGTAGCATGTCAACCTTCAACATTCACGCCGCAACCTTTTCAAAGGTGAGCCAACACGCTGAGCCTAAAACAGTCTTGTCTGTTGTGGTGCCATTCTTTAACGAGCAAGAAGTGTTGCCAGAATTCCATCGCCGTCTCACAGTAGTATTGGATGACATACCTGAGCGATGTGAAATCGTATATGTCGATGACGGTAGCAAAGACGACAGTTTAATGATTGCGCAAAACTTTTCTCAATCTTCTAGCGACGTTCGCTGTCTAGCACTTAGCCGTAACTTTGGTAAGGAATCGGCGATGAGTGCCGGTCTTGAGCATTGTCATGGCGAAGCTGTGATCGTGATTGATGCCGACCTACAAGATCCACCAGAGCTTATTCCAAAGATGCTATCTAAGTGGCGTGAAGGTTACGACGTGGTCAACATGCAGCGCAGCGAACGCCATGGCGAGACATGGTTTAAGCGCTTTTCAGCGGCGTGCTTTTACAAAGTCTTAAACAGTATGGCGAAGCTTGATGTTCCGGAAAATGTTGGAGACTTTCGCTTATTAAGCGCCAACGTTGTCAAACACATCAATGCTCTGCCAGAACGCAATCGCTATATGAAAGGCATTTTTTCTTGGCCTGGATTTAAGCAAGTTACGGTGCCGTTTGAACGTGATGCTCGCTTTTGCGG
Source organism: Vibrio sp. MMH1-50 (assembly GCF_022347645.1). Lineage (NCBI taxonomy): Bacteria > Pseudomonadati > Pseudomonadota > Gammaproteobacteria > Vibrionales > Vibrionaceae > Vibrio > Vibrio sp. MMH1-50. Next base: position 10,399 of record NZ_JAKRGG010000010.1, on the reverse strand, counting down.
TGAAACCAAATGGAATTACCTCAAGCTGATCGGACTCGCGATGGACGGTATCACTTCCTTTTCTATCCGTCCTTTACGCCTAGCAACGCTTGCAGGTGCGTTAGTTGCGTTCAGTGCATTTATCTACGGCGCATTCATTGTGATGAAAACGGTCGTATTTGGAGAGCCAGTTTCCGGCTATCCATCCATGATGGTGGTTCAACTCGCACTTGGTGGTGTCCAATTGCTCTCTATCGGGTTGCTTGGTGAATACATCGGGCGCATTTTCATCGAAACCAAGCAACGACCTCTTTACCTTATCCAGTCTGTTTTCGAGCGACCAGCAAAACATCAAACCATCCAAGCTATGAAGTTTAAATTTGGAGAATCTGCGTAGTCATGAGTATTAATAAAACCCACCTATGGTTGTTGTTGGCGTTCGCGTTGTTACTTCGCCTTATTTCTTTGGCTACGTATCCACTTATGGACACGACAGAAGCTCGCTATGGCGAAATGGCGCGTTTGATGGTGGAGACAGGTAATTGGCTCACCCCACAATTTGATTACGGCGTGCCATTTTGGGGTAAGCCACCTCTGTTTACTTGGATGAGTGCGTATGGCATTGAGTTATTTGGGCTAAATGAGTTTGCGGTGCGCGCACCTCATTGGTTAGCGGGTGTCGCGACTATTATTTTTGTTGCAGCCATGGCGCACCGTGCTGGTTTTAGTGCGCTTGTCGCATCGTTAGTGTTGGCAACATGTGGCATTTTCTCGATTGCAGCGGGCGCGGTGATGACGGATATGGCACTCACGTTAGCTATGACAATGGCTATGTTTGGCTTTTATTATTGTTGGCTCGGAAAAGACAAACACAGCCAACTTTGGGGCTATCTGGGGTTCTTCGGTCTGGCGTGTGGGTTACTCGCAAAAGGTCCGGTTGCGATTGTTATCATGGGGATTGCTGTCTTTCCTTGGCTGGTTATTCAGCATGGCTTTTTTGGTGCTTTTAAAGCCTTGTGGCAGCGTTTTCCATTGATTTCAGGCTTAGCGTTGATGTTGGCGATCGCACTGCCTTGGTACATCATGGCGGAGATGGCGACGCCGGGGTTCATTGATTATTTCATTGTTGGTGAGCACTTTAAACGCTTTGTCGTAAGTGGATGGGAGGGGGATCTATATGGTTCTGCTCATGACCAACCACGTGGCATGATTTGGCTATTCTGGCTGCAATCGGCTGCGCCATGGTCGCTCGTGTTGCCTGTTCTGGTGTGGAAGCGCCGACACACAATCAAATCAATAGAAACGGATCATCAAGGCTTGTTCAGTTTCTTAATGTGTTGGCTGATCTCGCCAATGGTTTTGTTCACTATGGCAGGGAACATTTTGCCGGCCTACGTGCTACCAGGTGTTCCTGCATTGGGTATCCTGATTGCAATGTTAGTGGATAAATATGACTTTAAGTGGCTTACTGGCACGGCAGCAGTGTTACCTGTGCTGCTCATGATCGCTATGTTGGTCTTAAACATGGGCAAAGCAGACAGCCGAAGTGATCGTATTCTATTTGCAGAGATCACCGACAATGCACCTGTTTTTTACATTGGGAAACGTCCGTTCTCTGGTCAATTTTATAGCCAAGGACAAGCGAAAAAACTGGAAGATGTAACAGAGCTCAATCAACTAAATAAGTTCTACCTCATTGGTAAAGAACGACAAGTTGACAAGTTGATCCATGATAACGCCTTGAGCTGTACTAATGAGTTTACTGCTAAGTCAAAGCGCACGCTCTATACCTGCGTTATATACCCAAATAACCTCGAGATGCAAGAATCGGCAACAAAGTATACAAGCCAAGGCCCTTATATTTGCAAAGAGCGCCCTTTGGGAGCGTGTCTTTGACTCGCTTTTTTAGTCAAACAAATGGTCGCGTCAAACACTTGGGAAGAGCTGGCTATTACACAGCGTTGTTTTCCTTGCTCTCGAATCAATGACAACGCTCTGAATTCTGCATCTTGAAGTCACTTGGGTATAGGGTAACGTGATGAGTAGATTATTGACATTTGCTATGGTGGGTGGTGTCGGCTTCATCGTCGATACACTCATTTTTATGGTTTTATTTCAATGGGCTGGGGGCGAATTAATGATGGCTCGAGGGCTGGCATTTTGCGTTGCTGCGACCACAACATGGTTGGGCAATCGATGTTTGACGTTTTCGCAATCAACAAAGGATAGAGCATTTAACCAATGGCAAAAGTTTATGCTTAGCGCAAGCATCAGCGCATTACCAAACTTTGCCGTTTTCAAAGTCACCACACTCTTATTGGGTACACAAGGGACAACAGTTTACATTGCTTTAGTGATGGGAATTTTGGCGGGTATGGTGAGCAATTACTTGCTGAGTATGCACTGGGTGTTCCAACAATCGAGCGAATAATGGCTTGGTTATCCAGATAATAATTGCAGTGAAAACAAAAAGATGAGGAAAATTAAATGTGATCTAAATCACGAAATGATTAATCGACTCGTAAGCATACCTCTACTTTAATATTTGATTACTTTCATATAAAAGCCATCTTTTTTGTAAGGTTTAAGTTCCGTAAATACAAAGAGTTATACTATCAACTTAATCACTTTATTTATTGTGCAGCTCATTACCTTTAAATATAAAGTCCCCTCGCCAGTTAATTCTGTTAATAAAATTGATCTTTCTGTTCTTTTTTTATTCATATCTTGGCGCCTCCTGTTCACTTCTGTTGTTTAAAATCCACGATATTTCAAAAACTAACGCCAACTTATTTTTAGTTACAGAGGTTTCTATGTTTAACAGTATACGAACGCGAATTGCGGTCAGCGCTGGTGGAGCGATGGCTTTCACTTTGCTTATTGCCATGGGAATGACCACAAACGCATTTACCGATGTAAACAAACAAGTGAACGAGAAGGTCAAAACGCAGTTAACAGATGCGACCAACACCGACTTGCAAAATACCGCAATTCAGCAAGGTTTGAATGTAGCCAACCAACTCGATCCTGTGTTGGCAAACCTTAAACAAGTACGTTCGATTATTGAGTTAAGTGCAGAGACAGATGCGAGCGCAGATCTTATTGTTAAACAGTTTACTGCCGCATTAGAAGCACAAAACAAAGCCGTATTTGCTGGTTATATGGTTTGGCAAGACAAAACATGGTCACAGCAAACGACTTTTAGTCCTGAAATCGGCTTTAACAGCCAAGGCTACCTCGCACCTTTCTTCTCTCCAAACGATAAGAATAGCTTTGACGCTGTCGCAATGGAGAGCTTTAGTAATACGGAGTTAAACAACAACGGTGAGCGTAAAGACGATTGGCACTTAATGCCTTACGAAACAGGCAAAACTTTCGTAATGGAGCCGTACTTTTATCCAGTTCGTGGTAAACAAGAGTTGATCACTACCATCAGTCAGCCAATTAAGCAGGATGGTAAAATCATTGGCTCACTCGGTTTTGATCTCTCGCTACACGAGCTGCAAAGTCAGAGTGAGTTGTTTGCACGAGACCTGTTTGAAGGACAAGGAAAAATCCTTATCACATCATGGAAAGGCATTACATTGGCAAACAGTCGTGATGCAGAAATGGTAGGCAAGAAGGTGTCTTCTGAGCTTGCAGCACAGTGGGCAAACATTCAGTCGATCGCGAAAGAAAAAGGCGCTGGTCTCGTTACTTTTGGTGGTGACGAATATGCGATTACGTCAATTGAAACGAGTGATGCTCCGTGGGTAGTCATGGTGTCAGTTCCCAGCAACTATCTTACAAAAAGCGTCGACACCTACCAACAATGGAGTGATGAGCAGAATACAAAAGCGCTTGAAAAAGGTGTGTGGGCGGGGATCATCGCTGCTCTTTTAGGTATTGCTGCTATGGCGTTTATTGCCAGCTCTTTAGGTAAAGTGCTCAATAACTTAGTCGAGCGCTTTAAAGATGCGGCACAAGGCGAAGGCGATCTGACCTACCGCATTGAAGTGAAAGGCAAAGATGAAACAGCGCAGCTTGCCCACTGGTTCAATACTTTCTTATCCCGTATGCAAGAAATGTTGTTGACGGTAATGAGCACTGCAGATCAGGTAGATAAGAACGCCACAGAAGGTCAAACGCGAGCAGCGGCATCTCGTGATCAACTCAACGCGCAGGTGAATGAAGTGAATTCACTGGCAACTGCAATCAATGAGATGAGTGCAACCGCGCAAGAAGTTGCAAACTCTGCGGTTCAAGCGGCTGCTGCAGCAAGCCAAGTGCAAAGCAACAGCCTAAATGGCATGACACGCATGGACAATGCGGCGAGTGCGGTCGACAATTTAGCGATGCAAGTCAACGATGCACAGCAGCAAACGCAAAACTTGGTCGATTCTAGTACCGCGATTCAGGGTATTTTGAGTGAGATTGGTGGTATTGCTGAACAAACCAACCTGTTGGCACTGAATGCAGCGATTGAGGCGGCACGTGCAGGTGAAGCGGGTCGAGGTTTTGCAGTAGTAGCGGATGAAGTTCGAAATCTAGCAAATCGTACTCAAGGTTCAACAGAAGAAATCCGCGCTATGTTGGCTCGCTTAGAACAAGAGACACAATCTATTGTCGTGTTGATGGAGCAAAGTCAGAAACAAGCCATTGATACCAAGGGCGAGACTCAAGCAGCGCATTTGGCTCTGTCTGAAATCAACCAAGCGATTGAAGTCATCAATGACATGAACAATCAGATTGCTTCTGCAGCAGAAGAGCAAAGTTCCGTGTCAGAAGAGATCAACCGCAATGTTGTGATCATCAACGATACGGCGGTAGAGGTGATGGACACCATGACATCATCGGTTGAAATCAGTAACGAGTTGACGGTCAAAGCTGGCGATCTTCACGGAGAACTCAGTAAATTCAAGCTTTCCTAGTTTGTTTTTACTACCCTATAGTTTTATCGAACCGAGCGCATCGAGCGCTCGGTTTTTTTATGTCCTAAATAACCTGTCCAATTTTTTCTTCTGTATCTGCGTCTTTTTAAACTCAGATTCGTCTTATAGGTATGGAATGGAAACAAGTCGATTGTACGCCCACATATCTCAAGGTGACTTAGATATACAAATTGGGTATGTGAGATGAAATTTTATTCATCTTGTGTCGTGGTTTGAGCGTTTTGATTGAAGTTGATTTTATAAATCAACTTGCATGTAGAATGAGAATTTACCGTATGTGGTTTTTACTGAATTTTAGAACTTGTTCTAGATCATTAAAGTATTCAAAAATGCAATCTTTGATTTTAAATATTTAAACTTTGACAAGGTTTAAGAAATTAAACCGAATTCATATGTTTTTGGTGATCTTGTTCAACTATTGTGCGTGATTTTGATCATTTATTCGATTTTTGCTGGTGTTTTGAGCGTGAGTTTGCAGTTTACAGAAGTTTACTCTGTATTGCTGAACCTACCCGAAAGGAGTAGTTTTTCGTCATTGAGTTCAAAAATGTAAACCGAAATGATGAGCGTAAAGCAAGTTAGATTCACCGACGAAGACAGAGCATGTTTAAGCAACTATTTTCGCTTGGCAGATACAATCGCCGACTTGATCGGACCGTATTGCGAAGTCGTTATTCATTCATTTGAAAGCTTAGAAAATTCAGTCGTGAAGATTGTGAATGGTCATCATACTGGGCGTGAAATTGGCTCGCCAATCACTGATTTGGGCTTACGTATGTGGAGCACCTTCGAGAAAACGGGCGAGGTCTCTCCGAAGAGTTATTTCACCAATGCCGCCGATGGTTCGCTACTGAAATCGACCACGTGCATTTTGGCTGGTCCAGAGCAAAAGCCGATTGGCATGCTATGTATCAACATGAATTTATCTTTCCCATTCCCTGAGATCGTCAAGACGCTGATGCCACAATGTCACGTATCACAAACCTTGGTCAGTGAGACCTTCAGTAACAACGCCAATGATGTCATCAAGCAAGCGTTAAGTGCTGCCACGCAAGAGGTTGACCAAGATGAGACGGTTTCAGCTAAAGGTCGTAACAAAGCCATTATTCGTTGTTTGTTTGATAACGGTGTATTTGAGCTAAAAGAGACGACGACACAAGTATCAGAGCAACTTGGGATTAGCCGTCAGGCGGTTTACAAGTTTATCCGAGAATTTAAATCAGAATAAAATTAATCACTTAGGAGTTGTATCGTGAAAAAAATTATTGCCACTGAACAAGCACCAGCAGCTATCGGTCCTTACTCTCAAGGCACAGCTTACGGCGACATGGTTTACACATCAGGTCAGTTGCCACTGGTTCCAGAAACCATGCAATTTGTTGAAGGCGGCATCAAAGAACAAGCTCGTCAGTCACTAGAAAACTTAAAAGCAGTTCTAGAAGCAAGCGGTGCGGGTCTAGACACAGTATTGAAGACGACATGCTTCCTATCAGACATGGAAAACTTCGCCGCCTTTAACGAAGTGTACACAGAGGTATTTGGTACAGAAAACGCACCCGCTCGCTCTTGCGTTGAAGCAGCAAGACTACCAAAAGACGCATTGGTTGAAGTTGAAGCCATTGCATACAAAAAGTAACCGATTTTCGGACATAAATGGGTATCAATAGGAGATTCTCATGAGCGTTTCATTTATTGGATTGAGCATCTTGTTCTTTGGGTTCTACGCATTACTTGCGAACTTCAAAAAACAAAAGAAAAGCTTTAACTTCCGCGTACTGAGTGCGCTTGCTGCTGGCCTGTTATTCGGCGGTGCAATTCAGCTCGTATTCGGCGTAGGCAACGTTGCAACGGCAGGTTTTGCTGAACTGATTTCTGTGTTCGGTAAAGGCTACATCAAGCTTCTACAAATGATCGTAATCCCACTAGTATTTGTGGCGATGATCTCTTCGATCATGAACGTAGAAGGCGGCGGTGCACTATCGCGTATCGCACCAAAAATCATCGGTATTCTACTTTTCACTTGTGCTATTTCTGCTGCAGTGGGCATCGCAAGTATTTACCTGTTCGGTATCGATGCAAACGCACTAGTGAGCACTATCGGCACTAACAGCGCTATTGAAGCGCGTGGCGACTCTCTGATTGCAACGCAAGATGCGATGGCGAGCAGCGGCCTGTCAGGTATGGCTCTGTCTATCATCCCAACGAACATCTTTGACATGCTAACGGGCTCTCAACGTACTTCGACGCTATCGACCGTCCTGTTCGGTATGTTCCTTGGCTACTGTATCCTGCAAGTGAAAAACCGTAAGCCAGAGAAAGTGCAAAACTTTGTTGATTTCATCAACTCAGCAAAAGAAGTAGTGCTTTCAATGGTACGTGAAATTCTGAAGCTGACGCCTTACGGTGTATTTGCTCTGATGACTACGTTCATGATGACAAACGATTTGTTCGCACTAGCAGAAATGGGTCGATTCCTACTAGCAAGCTACGTGGCAATCGGTGTAATGTTCGCTATCCACTTCGTGATGGTGTCTTTGTTCGGTCTGTCTCCTGCTAAGTTCATGAAGAAAATCTGGCCAGTGCTCGTATTTGGCTTCGGTTCTCGCTCAAGCATGGCGGCAATCCCACTAAACGTTGAAACTCAAACTCAACGTCTAGGTGTGGACGAAGAAACAGCAAACATGTCAGCAACATTCGGTACCAGTATCGGTCAAAATGGCTGTGCAGGTATCTACCCAGCAATGCTAGCTATCATGGCGGCTCAAGTAATGGGCATGCCAGTTGACCTAGGCTTCATCCTACAATTGATTGCTGTCATCGCGATTGCTTCATTCGGTATCGCAGGTGTTGGTGGCGGTGCAACGTTCGCAGCAGTAGCGGTACTAACCATCATGGGTCTAGACATTACGGTTGTGGCGATTCTGGTTTCTATCGAAGCGCTTATCGATATGGCTCGTACCGCGCTTAACATCTCTGGCTCAATGTTGTCAGGCGTGCTAACCGCGAAGAAGAATGGCTCACTAAACACTGAGCAATACAACGCAGATGTGGCTGCAACAGTGTCAAAAGAAGCAGCAGTGTAATTTCCAAACTTAATAAAGAGCACTCAACGCGGGTGCTCTCCGTTTTTCCTGAGTTCAGGTTATTTAGGTAATAAATATGAAAGTTGTTGTCGTAGGCGGTAGCGCTGCAGGTATGAGTTTCGCAGCGAAATACAAACGTAATCAGCCATCAGATGAAGTGATTGTGCTGGATAAGCGCGATTACATCTCGTTCGGAGCGTGTGGCTTACCTTACTTTGCTGGTGGCATGTTTGATGACACTGAGCGCATGATTTCTCGTACGCCAGAACAAGCGATTAAATCTGGTTTAGATGTGCGCATTGAAACCGAAATGGTGGTACTAGACCGCAAAGAAAAGCAGATTAAAGTTCGTCACCAAGGTGAAGAAAGCACCATCGATTACGATATGTTGGTGATTGCCACTGGCGCTCGTCCAATCGTGCCATCGTTTGGTGAGTTCAACCCAGAGCACGTATACACGCTAACCAGCATGGAAGATGGCTTGGCAGTAAAAGAAGCGCTTAAGGATAGCAACAAACAACGCGTTTGTGTTATCGGCGGCGGCTTTATCGGCCTTGAAGTGTTCGATGCAGCGCACTTATTAGGTAAGCACGTCACCATCATTGAGCGTGAACAACATGTAATGAGCTGTCAGTTCAGCCCTGAGATGATTGAAGTGGTAGAAGGTGCGATTCGTGAATCTGGCGCTGAGCTAAAAAACGGTTGTAGCGTATCAGCCATTCGCGACGCGGAGCAGGGCGGTTACATCGTAGAAACCGACAACGGCAATGTAGAAGCAGACGTTGTGATCATGTCACTTGGCTTCAAACCAAACACAGAAGCGTTCGAGCTACCGAAAGCAGCGAACGGCGCACTACTCGTAGATGAGTTTGGCGCAACAGAAGATGCACACATTTACGCTGTCGGCGACTGCGCTGTGGTTCACCACATGGCGCTAGGAAAATCAGTGTATGTTCCACTGGCAACCACTGCTAACAAACAAGCGCGCATGATGGCTGACAAACTTGCTGGGAAAGACACTTATATGAGCGGCTTCTTGGGGTCATCTTGCTTGAAAGTGCTGGACTACGAACTGGCATGCACAGGCGTATCGGAACTTCTAGCTAAAGAACACGGTTTGGAAGTGAAGGTTTCAACCATTTCAGATAAGAACCAAACCGACTACTACCCAGGTCAAGAAGACATTAAAGTGAAGCTGGTTTACCACCCAGAAACTAATGTGCTGCTTGGTGGTGAAATCGTGGGCAAGAAAGGCGCAGTAGGGCGAATCAATGCACTCGCTGTTGCCATCACTGCGAAGATGACCACACAGCAACTAGGCTACATGGACTTCTGCTACGCTCCACCATTCGCACGTACTTGGGATGCACTAAACGTTGCAGGTAACGTAGCGAAATAATGTAGTTATACAAGTCAATTCAGACAAAACAAAAGGGCTCCAGAGTTATCTCTGGAGCCCTTTTTAATGCTTGTTTTGAACTATGAAGCGGGAGTGGCTTGCTATTCACCAGTTGCTTTTAAGCGTTCGATTTCAGATTCAGTTTGCCACTTACCGTTGTATAGGTATTCACGCTCAGGAAGTGGGGCATTTGACGCCCTTAAATCAAATACCTCATCGGTTTGATATTCTTTATAACAAACTGGCGTACCAAACAGTCTAGCCTCTGGCTTAGCTTCAAATAGCTTTTTGTGGTCTGCGACTTCTGTACAGTCAAGCTTATATTCCGTCGCTAGCTGATTGACCATAGACTCTAAGTCAGACACGGTTTTGAAAAATACGTAATAGTGGAATCGGTTGTGTAAGCGTGAAATCTTGGTATGTTCCATATTAATATATTCGCATGTGTAAAAGCCAATCTTCTCGTTCGCCTACTCTCACTTCTGTTGCTTCATCAGGCTGTCGTTTAAGCATACCAAATGAAACCAATATAAACCCACCAGCTCCGGCAAGAACCATGGGGCCAGCAACCCCAACCATCACGACACAAACTATTGCTCCAATCCAGCCCATGACTTGAGCCGCGGAGTTTACCCAATTCGGTAAATTACGTCGTTTTTTTATAACTAACCCGCGATCGGACAAGGTGTAATCATAACGATTGTCCAACCCAAATGTCAGATAAGATACACCAGACATGATTATCGTCAGACCCGATAAAATGTAAGTTAAGATCATGTCGCTGTTGTCATGTAGGAAATAGGTAAGGAAAAATAATGGACTGACAGCGGCTATAGCAATCGACAGGTATAAGTATCGAAAAGGCTCTTCAATATCGTGCTTGTGCCAGATTGTGAGATTCATCCCCTTTAGAATTTGTTGCTCTTGTTCTTCTTGATAAGCCGAAAGCTCGTCTGGCGTGATGTAAAAAGGTAAATAAGCCAAAGGTTACTCCTTGGCTGTTGTTA
>NZ_JAKRGG010000009.1:0-142590 GCF_022347645.1 Vibrio sp. MMH1-50 | reverse complement strand
ATTTGTGGAGAGATGGCTGAGTGGTTGAAAGCACCGGTCTTGAAAACCGGCATACGTTAATAGCGTATCTAGGGTTCAAATCCCTATCTCTCCGCCACTTTTAAGAAGCCTCGCTAGAAATAGCGAGGCTTTTTTCATTTCTGACGTTTGAGAATGAGACGGGATTTGTATCAAATTCCTAGTCAGTCGAGCCCTCGGTCTCAGAACGATTAAGAAGTCTCGCTAGAAATAGCGGGGCTTTTGTCGTTTTTAGTATTTGGAAATTAGCTAAAGCTTTGCCATTACGAGAATTTGAAAACGAACAGGTTGCAGTGTCTCTCAATATCTATAATGGTGATTTTTCTAAGCTTAACTTTATGAATTTTGGGCACAAAAAAGCCCAAGCTAAGCAGCTTGGGCTTTTTAATATCTGTTGTTTAAAAGAGTGATTAGAACTCTTTCGGAGCAAAACCTGTCATTACGTCTAGGCGCAATTCTTTACCCACTTTTGTTAATGGGTGAACGATAACTAGACCACGAACACGCTTCTTAAGCTTACCAATGTCTGCTTGCTCAGCTTTTGTGATTTCACGAGAAAATGGCATATCAAGCAGGCTCTTACGCTCTTTGTTAAGTTCGTATGTTTGCTTGTGCTTAAGTTGGTTAAGTTTCTTCGTTAGATCGTCAACTTCATTCGTGAACTTAGTAATCATTTCATGATCACCACGAGAACGTGCCGCATCCAGTTTGCGTTGGCAAGTATCTAAACGGTTGTGCAGCTTTTGAATATCGGTTTTTATGCTCATGGTAATTGGACTCAAATTTTTAATGGTCGAGGAGTATAGCATAGCTGAAATTCAACGCTCTACTATACTGCTCGATCTATTGATTTAGTTGATCAGTTCATTACCTGACGCGTTGCCAGCAAAGAAAGCATCCACGTTATTTAAAGTCACTGAGGCAATGTTGTTTAGTGCTTCGTGAGTCAGGAAGGCTTGGTGTCCAGTGAACAACACGTTGTGACACGCGGATAGGCGACGGAACACGTCATCAACAATGACATCGTTTGACTTGTCTTGGAAGAATAGGTCTTTTTCGTTGTCGTAAACATCTAAACCTAGTGCGCCAATTTTGCCTTGTTTCAGTGCTTCAATTGCGGCGACAGAATCAAGCAGTTCACCACGGCTGGTATTAATGATCATCACACCATCTTTCATCTGCGAGAATGCCTTCTCATTCAATAAATGATAGTTCTCTTCGCTCATTGGACAGTGTAGCGAAATGACATCTGCGTTCGCATAGATCTCTTCAAGAGAGCAGTAGCGAGCGCCCATTTCCAATGCTAGAGGGTTTTCATATGGGTCGTAGCAGAGCAGCTCCATGCCTAAACCTTTAAAGATACGCATGGTTGCAATGCCAATCTTGCCTGTACCCACAACGCCAACTGTTTTGCCATGGAAGTTGAAGCCAACCAAGCCTTCCAGGTTGAAGTTTGCATCACGCGTGCGCTGGTAGGCTTTGTGTAAGCGTCGATTTAAACACATCATCATACCGACAGTATGCTCAGCGACAGCTTCTGGGGAATAAGCCGGGACGCGCACTACTTGAAGTCCAAGCTCCTTTGCTGCTTCTAAATCGACTTTGTCGAAGCCTGCGCATCGCATCGCGATTAATCTGGTCCCACCAAGAGAAAGCTGTTTAAGTACTGGTGCGGATAAATCATCATTTACAAACGCACATACGACTTCACAGCCCTGAGCCATTTTTGCGGTTTTTGAAGTTAATCTAAAATCATGGTAGTGAAATTCGAAGTCTCGATGGTTTTTAATTTTATTGAAAGACGCTTCGTCGTAGGATTTCGCACTGAAAAAAGCAATGTTGAGCATAATACCCTCTCTATTTGTGCTGAATTTATAAAGTAATCTCCTTATAAAGTAATCCAAGTTAGTCATAATGAGTAGTGAAATTTGCACATATTAAGTTTGCTTTAGTATTACCTTGTGACTAGCATGGTTGCTCTTTTTTGTGTTCCCTTAGAATGGGTGAGTTAGGCGTTCTGGCGATGTCAGTAAAATGGTTGTCTTTAATCTTGTGTTGTTCTTTTGTTCCTTTTACACAGGCTGCTGTGGACTTGGTCAAAGTAGACAAATCAAAACGCAGAATGTACCTAATGGACAATGGCGAAGTGGTTAAAGAATATCGGATTGCGTTAGGGGCTAATCCGAAAGGGCACAAGCAGGAAGAAGGGGATAACAGGACTCCAGAAGGTGACTACACTCTAGATTATGTGATTAACGATTCTGCTTTCTATCGCTCTGTCCACATCAGTTATCCAGATGCAATTGATCGCTTGGAAGCGCATCGAAGAGGTGTCTCTCCGGGCGGAGAGATCAAGATTCATGGCCTCAAAAATGGCGAGACACAATCCCCTCAGTTTATCCAGAGCTTTGATTGGACCAATGGCTGTATCGCCATCACCAATGAAGAGATGGATGAGTTTATAAAGCTAGTTAAAATGGGAACGCCAATCACCATTGAGTGGTAATGGAGCGCCTAGTTTCAACCCTATTCTTGAGACATAAAGCGGCTTGGATGATCGCTGAAGATGCCATCTAGCGCCGGCAAGTGTTTCAACTTGTTTGGGTTATTCACTGTATAGCACATTACCTTATATCCGGCTTGCTGCAGCTTCTTAATTTGACGGGAACGAACCCAGTTAATATTGAGGTTGCAACTGTATGCGTTGACTTCTTCTAACAGTAGCCCGTCTTTACGGGTAAAGAACTCACTTAGCACACCCAATCTGTAGCCTTCACAGTGCTTGTATAGCGCTCTTATCACGTCGTGACTAAAGCTCGACAAAAGGATAAATTCTTTGGTCAATGGTCCTTCAGAAAGGGTTTTAGCGACTATCTTCGCGACATCTTCTGCTGAATGGTGGTCAACTTTAACTTCGATATTAAGATTTAGGTTGTTTTTCGCAGCGAGCCCCAGCAACTCTGACAGCGTCATGATCGATTCATTGCTGAACTCTGTACTGAGCCAACCACCAAAATCTAACGTTTTTAGCTCAGCTAAAGTCATTTGATCAACACGACCTTTGCCGTTGCTGCAGCGGTTTACTGTGTGATCATGACATACCACTAGTACATTGTCTTTGGTGGGTTGTACATCAACTTCAACCCAATCAAGACCCAAATCTATAGCGGCTTGAATACTGACTTTGGTGTTTTCTGGGTACTTGCCTGCCACGCCTCGGTGACCAATCAATAGCGTTGTCATATACGTCTATTCTCAATTAGAAACTGCAAAGAATTGTACTCCTTTTTTGTACCTGCAATAGAGTTTAAATGTATGAAGTGATTAAATGATGGTTATTGATGCATATATAAAGAAGAAATTTCCATCATTTAAACGTCATTAAGTCGAGAAAGGCTAGCTTAGGTAGGTATTCTGGGTAACATAAAGTGATTGGACTTTTATGCTCTTACTGCCCAAGTTTTTAGTGGGAACGCAAAGTGAGGGCATAACTTTTATTATCAGGGAGAGAAGTATGAAAATTGGTGTAATTGGCGCAGGTGCCGTTGGTGTTGGAGTATGTAATTACTTACTGACCATGGGCAGTGTAAGTGAGTTGGTTCTATTGGACCAAAACTTAGAGCGTGCTGAAGGGGAAGTCTTCGATTTCCGTCATACCACTGCACTGACCTTCTCGAAAAACACTCACATCATTCCTACTGACGACTATCTCGATCTTCTCGGCGCTGATATTGTCGTAATCACTGCGGGAGCGCAGATTAAGCAAGGTCAGACGCGAATTGATATTGCAGAAACCAATGCCAAGATAGGTGTTGAGATTGCACGTAAAGTCGAACGAGTAGCTCCAAATGCAACCCTCATTGTTGTATCTAACCCTTGTGATATTGTCGCGCACTTTATTGCAACCAATACAGGCTTTGAGAATAGCAAAGTGATCAGTAGTGGCTGCGTGATCGATACTGCGCGCTTGATGAGCATTGTTGCCAATCGCGTGGATTTGGACCCGAAGAACATCTTTGGTTATGTTCTCGGTGAGCATGGTAGCAATTGTTTTACGCCAAAGAGTTTGATTTCAATTGCAGGACAACCTGCAGATTTCTATTGCGATGCCAATAATGTAGAGCGTATCGATGCAGACGAATTGCTCGAAGCTGTGAAGCAAGCTGGGTATGAGATTTTCCGTCGTAAACAAAATACCGTTCATGGGATCGCTGCAAGTGTGTTTCGTATTATTCAGGCAATCAAGATCAATGAACGATCAGTTTTGCCTGTAGGGACCATGATGACGGGTCAATATGGTGTTAATGGCGTGGTATTGAGTTTGCCTACTGTTGTTGGCAAGAAAGGTGCAGAGTCAGTACTCACTCATCCATTTACACAAGAAGAGCTAGATACACTTCATTCGATTAGTATCAACTTACGAGGCATCGTTGAAGATGTCGCCAAAGTAACAGGTTTAAAGTGTTGATTTAAATAATTAAAAAATCAGCATTTCTTGCGACAAAAGCCGACTGAAAAGTGGGCTTTTTTTATGTCCAGTTTTCGTACAGAAACCTTAGAATCTATGGTTGTTTAATCTGCAAATGAGTAATAGAATGCGAACCATTTTTATTTGAGTTGGTATTGGTAATGTCCCGAGTTCTTATCGTAGATGACGATGTTCCGTTGTGTGAATTATTGGAGGCGGTGTTACAAGAAGAGGGTTACACCGTTTCATCTGTCCATTGTGGGGAAAGCGCTTTGCAATACATGGAGAAGACGCCAGTTGATCTTGTTCTTCTCGATGTCATGCTACCAAATCTAAATGGTATGCAAGTTGCGCGTCGTATCTGTCAACGTTTCGCGACGCCGATCCTCATGCTAACGGCATTAAATGATGAGAACTCGATGCTAGATGGCTACCAAGCAGGCGCAGATCAGTACATCGGCAAGCCCTTTAATGTACCTGAATTGTTGATGCGTATTAAAGCAATTCTTCGTCGCGTAGGATTAGAACGTCAAAGACAAGCTATGTGCTGCACAGTACAAAGTATCAGTGATCAGCTGAACAGTTTGCCGCTGACAGGTACTGAAGCAGAGTTACTTTGCTATTTGGTAAAAAACCAAGGCGTTGTGATTTCTAAAGCCGAATTGCAAACCGAGGTTTTGAAGAAAGAGCTAAGTCCGTTTGATCGCAACTTAGACATGCACATCAGTAATATTCGTCGTAAATTGGTAGAAGCGGGATTGTCCAAACAGCACATTAAAACGTTTCGTGGAAAAGGTTATAGCTACCTAGAGGCTGTGACGAATTAATGAAATTTGTGTGTCCATCCTATATAGCCAAGCGTCGAGATAGTCTGGCTTTTAAGCTATTTACTTACATGACGGCGATCGTCATCAGTATCCTTGCTGTACAAGCTGTCGCTGAGCAAGCCTTAGTAAAAGCAATGCTAAAAGTACCAGCGAGCGTAAAAGCAGAAATGTTGGACTTAGCGCATCAAGCCAATGTTTTGATCGAAGACGGAGATATGGATGAGCTTGCGGATTGGGCGAATGCGCAACACTTTTACTTATTCGTGTTAGACGAAAATCAACACCCACTTACCCATCGCTTGATGCACCCTCATTTTGAGTTCAAACTTAAGTTTAAAAGACGTTTAGATGAACAACTAGAAGGCAGAGTTAGTCGCCCAATTTTCAGTATTCCTCTTGTGGGCAACAACAGTTTGGTCATCCAACTGCCTCATCGTTTACACCCAGCTCATGACTTTATTCTCTACTTTTCGATACTGAAAGTTGTGATTGCAGCGGTCATTCTGGCGCTGTTTTCTCTATTAATGGCAAGGAACTTACAGCAACCTTTAGACCGACTTCGTGAGGCGAGTAAGAGGCTATCAAATGGTGATTTTGCTGTCAGTGTGGTTGATGAACTGAAATCAAACACACGAGAATTTAATGAACTGGCGCAAGACTTCGATCATATGACCAAGGAGATCCACTCTTTGGCTGAGAAACAGCGTCGATTAATACGTGATGTTTCACATGAACTTCGTACACCATTGGCGCGACAGAACTTGGTGTTACATCTGTTACGAAAGCGTGTGGGTGAGAGTGAGCAAAGCCTTGTCACTCGCATGGAAGAAGAAGCAAATGAACTCAATCACTTGATTGGTGAGATACTCGAAATCAGCCGTTTGGAGAACGCTCGCTACGATACTGAGATGAAACGTAGCGACTTAGAAGTTCTGCTTGCTCCTCAGGTTGAGCGTTGCAAGATCGACCTAAAAGCTCAACAAACTCTTACTTTTAAATCGGACGCGACAAGGACAAAAGCCCAGTGTGACGACACTTTAGTCGTGCGCTGTTTGAACAACTTGATTGGTAACGCGATCAAGTATGCGGGCGACTCTGCGCAGATTAATGTGTGCTTAACAAATAAATCCACCGATAAGCACCACTACTTAGCTGTGACCATTGCTGATAATGGTCCGGGTATTCCACAGGATAAATTGTCCGACATCTTTGACCCATTTACTCGATTGGATGCTTCCAGAGACAAAAAGCTTGGTGGCTATGGTCTTGGGCTCGCAATAGTAAAAGAATCGATGCGAATGATGGGAGGAAAAGCCATCGCCACAAACCGAGTGGATGGTGGGTTGAGTGTAACATTGTTGTTTAGGCAATAGATCGCTCGCGGCTATTCGTGATTTAGATCACGTTCGAACAAAGTATTACTCTCATGCCCTTTACAAAAGTTTACGAATGCAAAGAATGTAAATTTAATGCAAATGGTAATGGTTATCACTTATATTCTCTCGCAAAATAAGTAGAAGGGAATCACATAGCACCTATGTGTAACCCAACATTTTGGAGTGAATGTGCATGTTTTCTAAAAGCCAACTGGCGTTAGTGATTGGGGCGGTGTTAGCAGCACCTGCAGTGGCGGAAGTTCAAAAAGCGGATGAGCACCTTGTTGTTGAAGGCCGCGAGTTTGGTTACAAAGCAGATACCAATACAACAGCAATGCGTATGGAAATGACGCAACTGGAGACCCCAGGACAAGTTGTTGTGATTGATGAAGCGGTTATTGATGAGCAGCGTGCAAGCACGTTAGGTGAAGTGCTAAAAAATGACGCGAGTGTTAGTGCCGGTGGTACGAGTCGTAACCGTGAGCGTTTCTCATTGCGCGGTTTTGAACTTAGCAGTTCTGACGGCTTTTTACGTGATGGTCGTCAGCACTGGTCACACTACCGTCAGCCAATTGAGCTTTTAGAGCGTGTAGAGATACTTAAAGGTCCATCAGGTCTACTTTACGGCAAATCTGAGCCAGGTGGTCTTGTGAACATGGTTTCTAAGAAGCCAACAACAGAAACACAAGTTAGCTTGAGCCAAGATATTGGTTCAAACGATCACTCACGCACTGTTTTAGATGTGAGTGGTGCACTGAATGAAGAAGAGACACTGCGTGCGCGCGCAATTCTTGCAAAAGAGAGTTACGGCTCTTGGCGTAAGTATGGTGATGGCACAGAGCCGCAAACTGACCGAGTTGTCGGTGGTCTGGTTGTTGAATACGACATTACCGAAAACGTGATGGTTTCTGCTCATTATGACAGGACTAAAGATGAAGGCAGTGTGGATTCTGGTGCTTACATTGTAGACGGTAAGCCTGTGCTTGGGGACAAGTATATTTGGGATGCGCAATGGTCGAAGATTGATAACGATGTAGAAAACTACGGTATCGATATTAATGCGCAAGTCGCGGATAACGTAAACGTCAAAGCAGGATACAACCGTCAAGATTTCAAGCGTTTTGATGTGGAGTCTTACCCTAAGTTTGACGACTATGAAGAAAAAAATGTGATTAAGCACAAAGGGAATGATCGTTCAGACAATTGGGTGTTTGATACTGCGTATGTAGACGTTACGACTGACTTCTCTTTGCTTGATACTGATAACACACTTTTAATTGGTGCAAACTACCTAGATTACAGTTATGACCGCTTTATGGCATTCCACCAAGAGTCTAGTGTCCAGCCGGGTCAAACGGTGCCAAAGCCAGGGTATCGTAGCTCGAAAAAATGGCCGACTAGCGAGCATGATACATGGGGTATCTACGCGCAAAATATGATGACAATTAACGATTACTGGCAGGTACTTGCAGGTGTTCGTTACGATGAAAAGCGCAGTGAAACATTAACAGAAAGCCAAGTGTCACCAAAGCTAGGTGTGATCTTCCACCCTGCAAGCAATGGCTCTATTTATGTTCAGTACTCTGAGAGCTTTATGCCACAAGGTGCTGTGGCTGACTCTGACTTTACCAATGATGGAGAAGAACTAGAGGCTGAGCGTGGTATTTCTTATGAAGTGGGTACTAAGTGGGAACTGTTTGATGAGCGTTTATTCTTAACTGGTGCGCTGTTTGACATCACATTAGAAAATGTACGATTAGATATCGTCGATCCTAACGACTCAAAAAAACAGATTGCTACTCAAGATGGTGAGCAAGTGCACCGAGGCGCTGAAATCTTAGCGCAAGGGTTTGTTACAGATAAGCTTTCGTTAACTGCTTCTGCAATGTATCTAGATGCAGAGATTACAGAAAGTGCAAAACTAAAAGGCAATCGCCCAGCTGATGTGCCTGAGCTTTCTGCAAGCGTCTGGTCTAGCTACAAGGTCCAAGACAACACGAATGTAAACTTGGGCGTGATTTATGAGGGTGAGCGCTACGGTGACGCAGCGAACACGTTTAAGAAAGATGGGTATGCGCGTGTTGATATGGGCGTGGCGTACACACACAAGTATGATGAGAACTTAGATATTGTGGCCCGATTCAATGTTGAAAACGTGTTTGATACTGAATACCTAGCTGGTGGCGGTAGTACGAACCCGGACAACTATGATGGTGCAACAAATGTAGTGATAGGCGAAGGTCGAAGCTACATGGCAACAATTCAGTTCAAGTACTGATAACAATATGATTTTTAAAGGGGAAGATTGGTCTTCCCCTTTAGTCGTTTTTAGAAAACAGAAAATATAACTCGTATGAATCTAATGAAATCAAGTATCGCTCTGTTGATCTCATCGGTTTTGATTCCCGTTCAAGCGGAAAATCTTAACGATGCACAAGCAGTGCAGAGTAAAACCAATCAAGCATCGGCTGTTAGCCAGAAGCGTATTGATGTAAGTGCAGAGAAATCTTTGACTCTTGAGGCTGAAATAGAGCAGTTACAAGAAGAAGTTGGCAACTTGAAGATTTATCGTGATCACCTATCTAGTTTGGTAGACAGTCAAAACGAAGAAGTGGCTAGTCTGAATGAGCAAATCGAACAAATCGCTCAGACTCGCCAAGGTGTCGTGCCACTGATGTACCACATGCTTGATGGTCTTAAGAGTATCGTCGCTAATGATAAACCGATCCGCAAGGCACAACGTGAAGAGCGTATTGCAAAGCTGGATGCAATGATGACTCGCGCAGACGTCGCAGATGCTGAGAAGTTCCGCCGTATTCTTGAGGCGTACCAAATTGAGATGGACTATGGCTCTAAGATTGGTGTTTACCAAGGCAAGATAGCATTAGATGGTAATGATCAAGTCGAAGCCGATATCCTTTACCTAGGTCGTGTTTCATTGGTTGCACGTAGCTTATCAGGTGAGCACTTCTGGAGCTGGTCACAGCAACAAAAAGAATGGCAAGCAGTGGGCACTGAGCAAAAAGCGGAACTAGACAAAGCGTTTGCGATGGCGAACAAACAGATTGCACCGAGTATGCTTACTCTGCCAGTGTCTCTTAACGTAGCGGAGGGCAAATAAATGATGAAAAAATGGCTATCGGTTGCGCTGATTTCTTCTGCTGCTCTTCTACCTCACACAACATTCGCTAGTGATGCATTATTGCAGAAAGCACAACAAGAAAATCGTCAACAGCAGTCGCACAATGTGGCTCGTGAATCTGGTTTTAAGAAAACGCAGCAAGAGTTGCAAGCGATGAAAAACCAGCTTGTTGCCGAGCGTGCAGCGTTGCAAGCAGAAGCGGACACCCTGAGTGTTACGTTCAGCGAAAACGAATCGCAGCTTGCCCAACTTGAAGAGAAACTTCGCCTAGAAACAGGCAGCTTAGGTGAGCTTTTTGGCGTAGTTCGTCAAAATGCAAAAGAATTGGAGTCGGAGCTTAAGTACTCTGTAACAGGTGTCGACGCTAACTCATACCAAAAAAACATTGATGATATCGTTGCAGCGAAATCACTGCCGACATTACCTCAACTACGTGCAATGTGGCGCAGTATGGAAGAGCAAGTCAAAGCAAGTGGTGAGATGGCGAATGTGTCATTCACCTTGTTGGA
This sequence comes from Vibrio sp. MMH1-50, assembly GCF_022347645.1. Lineage (NCBI taxonomy): Bacteria > Pseudomonadati > Pseudomonadota > Gammaproteobacteria > Vibrionales > Vibrionaceae > Vibrio > Vibrio sp. MMH1-50. Next base: position 132,250 of record NZ_JAKRGG010000009.1, on the reverse strand, counting down.
TGGTGAGGGCCGTGAGCAAAATGTTGATGGTGTCCGTCTAGGCTCAATGGCGTTGTTGGACAACGCAGGCTATGTGAAGTGGAATGGTCAGCGTGGTGATGCGGTGAATTATCTGCGTCAGCCTGAAAACGGTCCTACGGCAAGCACATTAAGCTCAGGAGACATTGACTCACTCGTGATTGACCCATCGCGTGGCATTCTCCTTGACCAGTTAGCAAATTCTCCAACCATGGCAGATCGCCTAAACGCAGGTGGCGTGGTGGGTAAGATCATCCTTGGTTTACTCGCTATTGGCTTGATCATCGCGCTGGTTCGTGGTGTGTCATTGATCATCGCTCGTCAAAAGATCGCGAAACAACTTAAGAGCCCAACTCAACCAGAGGATAACCCTCTAGGTCGAATTCTAGCGGTATACCAAAAGGATAAGCACCGTAGTGTTGAAGCGTTAGAGTTGCGTCTATTGGAAGCGGTAGTTGATGAACAAACTCACCTTGAGAAAGGCTTATCGATGCTTAAGCTGCTTGCCGCGCTAGCACCTATGCTGGGTCTGCTTGGTACGGTAACGGGTATGATCGAAACTTTCCAAGTTATCACTCAGTTTGGTAATGGCGATCCAAAAGTCATGGCGGGTGGTATCTCAATGGCACTTGTGACAACTGTCCTTGGTCTTGTGGCTGCGATGCCATTGCTTCTTGCTCATAACGTATTGAGCTCTCAAGCAGAGAACATTCGCAATATTTTAGAAAAACAAGGTATTGGTCTTGTGGCAGAGCAAGCTGAACGTGATATGCCAAAGGGTAAAAATGCCTCTAACACGGTAGCGGAGAACGCAGCGTAATGGAGCAGATCCTACTCAACACATTGGGTTTGATCAGTGAGGATTGGGCCTCGACCTTGGCGAGCTTTATGCAGCAAGGTGGGCAGATCCTATGGTGGCTGGCTGCCGTTGTAGCGGTATGCTGGCTGCTGGTTATGGAGCGTGTTCTTTATCTGACAACGGAATTTCCGAAGGTGAAGAGACAGCTTTGTGAACAGTGGCTCGCAAGAGCAGACCACCACTCTTGGTACGCGCATCAAATCCGCGAAGGATGGATTGCAAAGGCACAAATTGAACTGCGCCAAAACCTATCAACCATCAAAGTGTTGGTTGCAATTTGCCCAATGCTAGGTTTGTTAGGCACGGTAACGGGCATGATCACGGTTTTTGACGTGATGGCGACACAAGGCAGTAGCAATCCGAAATTGATGGCTTCCGGTATTTCACTTGCAACACTACCTACAATGGCAGGTATGGTTGCAGCACTTGCAGGTATGTTTGTACATGCTCGTTTAAGCAAAGTGTGTGAACGCAAAGCCCTCCAGTTAGAACAATCTTTAAGGAGTCAGAAGTGAGACTCGGACGTAGACCAAATCAACAAGATGAAGCCCAGATCGATTTAACCTCGATGCTGGATATCGTATTCATCATGTTGATCTTCTTCATTGTGACTAGCTCATTTGTACGTGAGTCAGGTGTAGAAGTTAATCGCCCACAAGCTTCCAATGTGGTCAGTCAAAAAGACGCAGGCATCTTTATCGCCGTGACGGCAGCAAATGATGTCTACATCGATAAACGTTTAGTGGATATTGAGCGTGTTGAAGCCACCATTGAGCACTTACTGCTGGAGCAACCAGACGCAGCGCTTGTAATTCAAGCGGATGAGCATGCTTACAATGGCACAGTTGTGAAAGTCATGGATGCCGCGAAAGGCGCTGGTGTGAAGAACATTGCTTTGGCGGCGGAGAAACCTTAATGAAAAGGCTATTACTCGCGCTACCCGTGTCAGTTTTGATTGCGGTGAGCTTGTTTAGCTTTATGGCGTGGATGGTCGATAAAGGCAATCAGCGAGCACCAAAGCCCTCTGAAGCGGTGCGCTTTGATATGGTTATGATCGAGAATGATGCGGATGTTCAGCGTCGTCAACGCTCGGTTCCTGAACAGCCAGAGCCACCAAAAGCGCCAGAGCCGATGGATTTGTCTCAGGCTCAAACGCAAGTTGAGCCGATGAGTCAAGTGACGCCAATCAGTGCATTGGGCTTGAACACTTCTCTTGATGGTATCGCTATTAGTGCTCCAAACTTGAAAGGCACTATGGGTAATCAGCAAGCGATCCCTTTGTATAGCCCAGAGCCACGCTATCCAAGTAAGGCACTGAAACGCAAAATCGAAGGTTACGTGATGCTACGTTTTACTATTGATGCTGCGGGGCGTCCAAAGGATATCGAAGTGCTTGATGCCAAGCCAAAACGTATGTTTGAGAAAGAAGCGATTCGAGCATTGAAGAAGTCGAAGTATCAGCCGAAGGTTGAAAACGGTGTCTCAATTGAGCAGTACGGGCAAACCCGAAAAGTGGAGTTCAATTTAGCCAAATGATGAAGAAATTCTTAATCGGTGCAGTATTGAGCCTATGCGCTTTTACGACGACTGCCAATGAACTGAGTCAATACACCGCGACTCGTGTTCAACGTGCGCATAATTTGGTTCAAGACGAAAAGTTGCAAGAAGCCATTTCAACGCTTGAAGCATTAGAGTTATCGCGCGGTTATGATCGTGCATTTGTCGCGCGTATGCTTGGGATTTTGTACTGGCAAAATGAGCAAGTGAAGTCGGCTATCAAGCAGCTAGAGATTGCGGTTAATAGCGGTCTCTTAGACGATGATCAAGCTTGGCAAACGCGCAAGATGTTAGCGGATATGTTGCTTAACGAGCAGCAATTTTCAAAGGCATTACCTCACTATTACGACTTAAGTAAATCTGTTCCTGAAACTCAGAAGGCATATGAGATTTGGTTGCGTATCGCTCAGTCTCACTACCAGTTGAGTCAATGGAACAAAGTATTGTCTGCGATGGGGCGCTATGAAAAGTTTGGTCAGCCAGATGAAATTGGTCCTTTGTCTATCAAGTTGTCAGCCGAACTTGAGCTGCAAAAATGGAAGCCAGCCATCGGTACGATTAAGCGTTTGATTGCTATTGAACCTGAGCGTGTGGAGTGGTGGCGTCAACTAGCTGCGCTCTATCTTCGTGTTGATGATAACAAACGCGCCCTTGATGCATTGGCGCTTGCAAAACTAAAGGGTGTCGCGCTTAGTCAAGACGATTTACGACTTCTTGCTCAGTTATATGGTGCGCGTGGTATTCCAGAGCGCGCAGCTTTGGTGCTAGAAGAGGTGAAAGACATCAACTCAGACAGCAAGTTAAAAGCGCAGCAAGCGACATATTGGCAAATAGCAAAAGAGTGGGACAAATCGATTGAGAGTTGGCATGTTGCGGCTCAATTGGACAGAAAATATAACTGGAACTTGTCCCAGTTATTAGTGCAAGAAGGTCATTACAAAGAAGCGTTAGCGACGTTGGATAAAGTGACTGGTCGTAAGGCTGATGTGGCGCTGGTGAAAGCCCGAGCTTACTACAAGTTGAAACGCTTTGAGGATGCACTTGCAAATGCGAAACGTGCCAATGAAATTAAGCCTTCGACTCAAGCTGAGAGTTGGGTGAAGTACCTAACGCAATTGCGCAAAGCCAAAGCAAGCCAGAATAGTTAATGCGTATTTCATAGCATCGAAAGACCCGAGTCAGATCTCGGGTCTTTTTGTTTTTATAGAAGTGAGCAGGTTCGATTTCTTTTAATCGCTGCTGCGTCTACAAACTAAGTCATTCTCGTTGCAGCAAATATCTCGAGGTTACTTGGGGACAAGGTTATATTACAACTACCCAGCACTAAGACTGGACCGTCAGTTTTTATAAGGATAAATACATGATTCTTGATTCTGCCATTTTGATTTGGCTACCGCTTGTATTAGCAATTGGCGCGGCATTTGCTCGGCAACAAAGGGCAGCCTTCGCATTGCTTGGACTTACACTGCTAGGTGCATTTGTTTTTGATCGAATTGAGCTCATCGCGCTGATCAGTTCGTTGGTTGTTCTTGGAGTCTCATACCGGTTGCCGATGCTGGCATTGAATCCAAAGATGAAACCTATTTACTACCTAGGGTGGGGGATTGTCGTCCTTTGGTGTGTGATGCTTTTTGTCCATTTGATCCCTGGCTTTAATAATCTGCAAGTTCTCGACAAGGTATCCGCGGGACCACAGAGCGCGCCATTCTCAATGTATCTTAATCTGGACAAGCCACTTGCCTTCTTTGCTCTCCTTCTTGCTTATCCTATGCTGCTTGGCGGTGAGTCAAAAATAAGAATAAAACCTGCGCTGCTGGTGATGATACCCCTGCTTTCACTATTGCCAGTTGCCGTTATGCTTGGTGCTCTAAAACCGGAGTTTAATTTGCCGTCATGGTGGTGGCTGTTTGCTTTGAATAACCTCGTATTAACTTGTGTTGCAGAAGAGGCTTTATTCCGCGGGTTTATCCAGCAGTCATTATCTCGTCGTTTTGATTGGCGATTGGGTTTGGTGGTGGCGAGCATTTTGTTTGGTTTAGCTCATTTTGCAGGCGGTCCACTGTTGATGGTATTTGCTGGACTTGCAGGGATAGGGTACGGTCTTGTTTTCCACTTCACTGGGCGCCTATGGTGTGCTGTGTTAGCCCATTTTGTGTTTAACTTCTGTCACTTGATTTTCTTTACTTACCCAATCTTAGCTCGATAAGATTTTCCTCTAGGCTCTTGCCTCCATGTGCGGGAGCCTTTCTATTCTATCAAACGTAAACAATGTAAATTAAATGCCAATAAGAATGATTATCACCTAAATTAAGCCCTCATTTATTGGTGATGATTGTTTTTTTATGTTGCTCAAAAGCAAAGGCGTCCAAACTTGGGCTCGCCGTCTGCACATTTACGTTTCCATGGCTCTTTTATTGGTGACCTTGTTCTTTGCCTTAACGGGCATCACCTTGAACAGACCAACATTGTTTGAGCGCAGTGAGCCAATCATTCAACAACACACACTCACGATCCCTTCAAAGCAACTTTTTGCAACTGAAGGCAGCTTCCAACCCAATCGTTCGGCTCTATTGAACTTCCTAACTCAAGAAACCCATTTGCGCGGCACTCCGTCGGCTTTGGATGTTTATACCGAAATCGAAGATGGAGAGTTAGTGATTGGCGAGCTTTCTTTGGATTTTAAAGGTCCGGGTTATAACGCTACCGTTTTTGTCGATATGACCACGGGGGAGGCTGAAGTTGAAACAACGAATTACGGCATTGTCGCGCTACTGAATGATCTGCACAAAGGTCGCAATAGTGGCGATGCTTGGAAGTGGTTCATTGATATCACTGCATTATTGATGGTGTTCTTTGTTCTAACCGGAGTGTGTTTGCTACTACCAAAGAAAAAGACTTTAAGAACGTCGATGCAGTGGATGGCTTTTGGCACCTTGCTGTCGCTCGTTATTTATTTTGTTGCTGTGCCATAACAGCCTCTATTCAGAGAATTCCCCTATGTTAAACACAGACCGATTTTTGCGTCGTAACTCATTAAGCAAACTAACACTTATTGCTGCGCTGATGCCTCTTTCGCTTTTTGCTGCCCCCTTGCCTGATCGTGCCAAAGTCGATTTTGAATTCGAGTTGCCAAAAATTGATACATCAATGTACGCCCGTCCTTATGTTGCAGTATGGATTGAAGATGATAAGCGCAAGCCAGTGAAAACCATCCAGTTATGGGTTGGTAAAGATGAATGGCTAAAAGATCTTCGAAGCTGGTGGCGAAAGGTGGGTCGTTATGATCGCGAATTAGTGGACGCCGTGACGTCTGCTACTCGTCCCGCTGGTCAATACCGTTTTATTTGGGATGGCACCAATGATGAAGGTCTGCGACTCGAACAAGGCACTTACACGTTGCATGTTGAAGTGGTACGCGAGCACGGTGGACGGAATTATTTGCGACAAAAGATGCAACTAGCGGACAGCGAAGTTCGTTATCAAATCAAACCAACCCAAGAGACGGGCATGATTACCGTCAACTACCAAGTTAAGTAATAGAGAAGGAATAACGATGAAAACCAAAATGAAAGCGGTGGCACTAGCAAGTGTAATGGCGATGGGGCTAGCAGCTGCAACAACAGCACAAGCGCACCCTCGTTGGGTTTTGCCTTCTCACTTTACAGTATCAAAAGAAGGTGGTGATTGGCTGACGTTTGATGTGACTGCCTCTCACGGTACGTTTGTTTTTGATAAACCAGCGGGCAGCGATCAAGCATTTGTGATCATGCCGGATGGTCGTTCGGAGCGTCCGAACTTTGTTGTTCGTGGTAAACGTCGTTCGATGTTTGATTTCTACTTTGAAGAAGAAGGCACACACAAGGTCGCGATCAACAACCAACCAAGCTACTACACCCAATACAAAGCGGGTCGCCGCGACACAGTTAAGTGGGCGCGAGCAAGCAAAGCTGATCGCGCAAGTGTTATTCCAGAAAAAGCACGTGATGTTGTTACGCAACTGAGCTATACCCGAGCGGAAAGTTACGTGACGGTGGGGATGCCGACAGAAAAAGCGCTGGAAATTGAAGGCAAGCTGCTAGAGATGAAACCGATCACTCACCCATCAGACATCATTGAAGGCGAAGCGGTGACTTTCCAATTCTTCTTTAATGGTGAGCCTCAACAAGGTGTCACAGCCGAAATTACTCGTGAAGGTACCCTTTACCGAAACCACCAAGAACAAATGGATGTCGTGAGTGATAAAGAAGGCAAAATTACGTTTACTCCAGAGGTGGCTGGTCGCTATTTGATGAAAGCCAACTACAAAGGTGAGCTGAAAAACGATCCTCTCGCAGATAAAGCCAGTGTGAATGTTCACCTAACGTTCGAAACGCAATTAAATTAATCAAGTTTAGGCTCAGTGCCCCACTGAGCCATTTTGGATACACCATGAAAAACAGCTCTATTCTTATCGCTTCCGCTCTTTCGGGCGGCTTACTGTCCTTTCAAGCTGTGGCGCACTTTCCATTAATGAGCTGCCATTTAGAACAAGACAAAGTCATCTGTGAAGCAGGTTACTCCGATGGTTCTACCGCAGTGGACTATGACGTTGAAATGTACGATTACGATGACAACTTGATTGCCAAAGTAACCACAGACAAGCGCTCTATCGCTGAGTTCACTCATCCTCAAATGGATTTTTATCTTGTTTTCGACGCAGGGCATGAAAACCCAGTAGAAGTTGATGTGGTTGAGTTGAAAGAGAAATGATCACTCAGAAAATTCGACCGGATAATGGCAGTCGTGAAGGTAAATGGGTGGCATTAACTATCGCCGGCATTCTTGCTGTGTCTGCCGCCTTATTACCCTATCATCAAACCGAAGTTGAGCACGCAAAAGCACTCGAGCATCAAGTGTTGATGACTGACCTAGGGCAAGAAGAGTTGGCAATGGTTGCAGAGCTTAAACTTGCCCATGAGGAAATTCGTGATCTCCACATTGATGAGGGTAAGTGGCCTGAAGTCAGTGAACTTGAAACGTTTTGGCTCGCTCCATTTGTTAAAGACCAAAGTTGGCAGCGCAAAGGTTCTCATCAATGGCAGATGTTGGATGCAGGACTTTATCTTGGCTTGAGACAGGACGATGAAGGTTCAGCTTCGATGCTACTTGATAGCCGTCACGAGCATGCTGATATCTGGTTTTCTACGGCTGTTTCTATCGATATCGAGGACTTAACTCAGCAAAGTCAACGAAAGCTAAGTGGTTGGCAACAAATCGTGTTAACGCCTTCTTCTCCTGCAAGCCCTCATAAGCATTAAGCAATAACCAACATGATAACAACTATGAAGACACGCTCTCTCTTACGTCGAATTCTAACGGCTAGTGCTTTACTGGTCGCTTCCGCTTCAAGTTTTGCCGAAACGCTCAACATTGGTATCACTTTGCAACCTTACTACAGCTATGTAAAAGCGGTGGTCGGTGATAAAGCTGAGATCATTCCTTTGGTCGATGCAGGGTTCAATCCTCATAACTATTTGCCCCAACCCAATGATCTTAAAAGACTGAATCAGATGGATGTGATTGTCGTCAATGGTATTGGGCATGATGATTTTGCTCTGAAAGTTATTCAAGCTGCGCAGCGCGACGATCTGGTGGTGATTGAGGCAAATAAGGAAGTTCCACTATTGCCTGCTATGGGGCAATCCGTTGGTAAAGGCGCAGTGAATCCACATACCTTTGTTGGACTATCCACCACGATTCAAAAGGTTTACACCATTGCCAGTGAGTTGAGCGAACTTGACCCAGAAAACGCAGCTTTTTATCGAAAAAATGCGCGAAAGTACGCAAAAACGTTTCGCCTTTTAAAGCGTGATGCGATGTTGTCTCTAAGGCAGCTAGATACAGCAGGTATGAAGGTCGCAACAACGCACAATGCTTATGGATACATTCTGCAAGAGTTTGGCGTCGATGTAGCCGCGGTAATCGAACCTGCTCATGGCGTAGAGCCAAGCGCTAGTCAGCTACAGGAAACCATCGAGAAGATCCGCCAATCTGGTATTGATGTTCTATTTTACGAGCTAAATATGCCAAATCGTTTTGTTGATACGATCGAAGAAGCGACGGGCGTGAAGCTATATCGCTTTTCTCACATGACGCACGGCGAATACGAAGCCGACAAAGTCGAGGTGGAGATGCGCGACAACGTAGCAACCTTAATAGAGGCGATGAAGTTTGTTGCAAGCAAGCATGAGCAGGAGAAAGCCTAATGCGAGGTCCTTCGATTTCTCTTGATAAAGTCTGCTTGCAGTACGGGGACAACCTTATTCTGCAAGACATTCAGACTTGCTTTGAAGCGGGTCAATGCCATGTGATTATGGGACCAAACGGCGGTGGCAAAACGTCATTATTACGTTCGGTTTTAGGACTTACGCCATTTTCGGGTGACATCTCGGTGCATTGGGTGGAGGCTGAGCAAGCCGGAAAAATTGGTTACGTACCACAAAAAGCCATGTTTGAAGCCAGCTTACCTTTGACGGTCATGGATTTTGTACTGCTTAACCAAACGCGTGTGCCTCTGTTTTGGCGCCGTAAGACCAAGCAAGCTCAACAGGCGTTAGCTCAATTAGAGCGTGTTGGTATGGCAACAAGAAGTGATCGTCGTATGGGACAACTATCTGGCGGTGAGCAACAGCGTGTTCTCTTCGCCCAAGCTCTACTCGATAATCCAAGCTTACTTGTTCTAGATGAACCGACAACGGGTATGGATGAGCAAGGGGTACGTTATCTAGAAGGTTTGATTCATGAAGTGGTAGCAGAAGGTAAAACCGTTCTTGCTGTCCATCATGACGTAACAGCGGTGCGCCGTTTGGATGCGCAGGTGCATGTTGTCAATCGTCAAATCGTCGCTTCGGGGCATCACTCTGAAGTATTGAGTCCTGAGCGTATTGAGTCTCTGTTTAAGCACTACACGGCAAAAGTGGAGGCGGCGTAATGGATTGGTTAAGACAATTTGCCCTCAACGGAGTAGAAGCCGGGTGGCTCAGTGACAGCTTCGCTTATGCGTTTATGGTTAACGCAATTGTTGCAGCGCTAATTCTTGGTCCGTTACTGGGCGGTTTGGGCACCTTGGTCATCGCGAAGCGTTTGGCGTTCTTTTCTGAAGCCGTTGGTCACGCAGCGCTGACTGGTATAGCGATCGGTGTGCTACTTGGTGAACCACCGGAAAATCCATTTATCGGGTTATTCAGCTTCTGCATGATTTTCGCGCTATTGCTGCATTTCGTGCGAAATCGAACCAACGTTCCCTACGATACACTCGTGGGTGTGTTCCTCGCTCTTGCTTTGGCAGTAGGTGCTGCCCTGCTGATGTATGTGGCACGAAAGATCAATATTCATATGTTAGAGAACGTTTTGTTTGGCTCGATCCTGACGGTGACAGACAGAGACATAACGATTCTTGCGGTGAGCTGTTTGATCATTCTATTGTTACTGATTCCGACCTTTAACCGAATCTTACTGACTTGCATTAGCCCTGACATCGCGCGTGTTCGTGGATTCAACACCAGCTTCTATGACTACCTGTTCGTCATGATGATCACGCTCGTGACAATCGCAGCAGTGAAGATTATCGGTGCGGTTTTGGTTGGAGCGTTACTGCTTATTCCGGGGGCGACGGCACGCTTGCTCACTAAGCGAATGGGCAGTTTTGTTTTGCTTTCATCCTTATTGGCTACCGTTGCCTGCTTGGTTGGGACCGTTTTGCCGATGGAACTTGAATTGCCGGTACCGTCTGGCGCCTCAATTATTATTGTCTCTGCTGCGTTTTTCCTAACGGCAACGATCTACCGCATTGTGCGAAAAGCTTAAATCTGGATAACCAATGATGAAGATGAAAAAACAAATCATAACAATGGGCTTGGTTGTGACGAGTACATTTGCACCGTTCTCTTATGGCAAAGATATTATTACCAGCACGCCTGTGACTTACATGTTGTCTGAGCAACTGATGCAAGGCACAGGCATTGAAACCAGTTACTTGCCACCTAAGCGATATGGCGTTGAACGTTTGGTGAACTGGTTTGCAAGTAAAGGTCAACAACAAGCCATTAAAGCCGGGCAGGAGGCGACCGTTGCGATTACGTTGGGTGCTATTTGGCATCAAGACCCAACTTTTGTTTATGCTCGTCAGGGGAACATTCGCTTGATTGAGATTGACGCGTCTCAGGCGATATCTCCAAGAGCACCGGGCGTTGCGGCACTGACGTTAGACAATGGTGATACATCTAAGTATGCGTGGATGAATCCTACTAACTTAATTCGAATGGCTGCGATCGTGGGTGAGGATCTACAAAAGGTTTATCCTCAATATCAAGCTCAAATAGAAAAGAACCAGCAAGCGTTGATGTTAGAAGTACGTGAGCTGATTAATCAACAACAGGACGTTATCTTTGCGAAAGAGATTGATTCAGTGGTCTTGCTAGGGGAATCATTAGAGGATTTTGCGTCTGGAAACCAACTGTTCGTTGTTGATCGTCAATTCAAGCCTGAACTGGAATGGTCAGAAGCAGAGAAACTGTCTTTAAAAGCTCAGTTTGAAGAAGATAAAACTCTGTGGCTAATTACAGATAAAAGACCCTCAAAACAGCTACAATCGGTTATTTCACCAGATCGCATACTGCAAATTGACGTCATTGATCGTTGGGGGAGTAAAGGAATAAAAACTGAGAAACCACTCGCGCGCTGGCAGTTGTAACACGAAAAACACCACAAAAATTATGAAGGGGACTGAAAAGTTCCCTTTTTTTATGTGGGTCTGATCAAATTTTGAGCGATTAATTGGATTGGTTGCATATAATTTATTTGTTTCATTTATGTTTCATTACTACGTTGTATGTGTTCGTTGTGTTGAAAATTTTTGTCTTGCTGTCGTAACGAACCGGTATAAACAACTATATGGATGTTAAAAATGAAAATGAAAACTCTAGCCGTTGCAGTGGCGGCACTAGCATGTGGTTCTCAGGCTTTCGCAGCTGAAGTTTACAATAGCGAAGGCACATCTCTTTCTATCGGCGGCCACGTTTCAGTGGGCGTTGGTGAGTACTTTGAGGAAGATGTTCGCATTCATGACGTATCTCCTCGTATCAATGTGGGCGGCAAACAAGACATTGGTAATGGTGTGACAGTTGATGCCAAGGGTGAATGGTCTATCAAATTACTGGACGGGGGCGCGAGCTCGTTCAACACACGTTTGGGCTACATTGGTGCAACGCATGAACAGTTTGGTCGCGTGGTAGCGGGTACACAATGGTCACCATATTACGATGTAGCTGGTGTTGCGGATTTACCAATCGCGTTTGCCAACGACTTCTTGTATGCAGACCAATATAATTTAGGTTCCGCTCGTGCTGAGCGAATGCTGAGCTACCGTAAAGGTTTTGAGTTCGGTGAAGGCTTTGGATTTAACCTCGGTCTTGGCTGGCAAGGCGAACATGATGAATACGATGCTCGTGGTCAGATTGCAGTGAGCACAAGCCTTGCCGGATTTGGTCTTGGTTACGTATACAGTGGCGGTGACCGTGACATCGGTTCTAAATCAGAATCAGCGACATCTCATGTCTTCTCTGCTAACTACGGTAAGTACGGTTCAGGTCTGTATGCGGCAATCGTATATGGTATGAATGATTATTTCTTTGATTACAAATTCCCAGGCGCAGCAACTTCTGTTCTTTATCAAGAAACGGTACAACTTGAAGGTCTATTAGCCTACGGGGTGAATGATTGGACGTTCAGTGTGAACTACGAAGCGGTAGAAAATGATAAAGACAGCAAGACTCTATACAGTGAAGCAGCGTTACAAGCTGAGTACGCAGTTACGCCTTCATTCTATACCTTTGCTGCTTATGAATTTGACCTCGGAAATGACTACAACGTGGAAGAGAACGACTACTGGACAATCGGTGCTCGTTACTACTTCTAATCAATAGGACAGTTTCTACTGCCTAAACACATTTATTGTGTTGACGCCTATTCGCTGTGAATAGGCGTTTTTCTTCAAATAGACTGAGAGTCAACAAAAATGCCCGCACAATGCGGGCATTTTTTAGTGGATAACCCCTGTTATAAAAATGTGTGTAACACTTTTTAGGACGCCAGGTTTACTTTGTCTCTAAAAGATCAAGGAAGAAAGCGTACTCCAGGGCGTCTTCTTTTAATCGCTTGAATCGACCTGACGCACCACCGTGACCAGCTTCCATATCCGTTTTGAATAGCAAGACATTGTCATCGGTCTTCATCTCGCGGAGTTTTGCTACCCACTTCATCGGTTCAAAGTATTGAACTTGTGAGTCATGCAAACCCGTCGTCACTAGCATGTTCGGGTAATTCTGAGCCTTCACATTGTCGTACGGCGAGTAGCTCAGCATGTAGTCGTAATACGTTTTATCATTTGGATTACCCCATTCATCGTATTCGTTGGTCGTTAGAGGAATCGATTCATCCAACATGGTCGTTACGACATCAACAAAGGGAACGTGCGCGCCAATACCACGGTAGAGATCCGGTGCTTGGTTAATGATCGCACCCATTAATAGACCACCGGCAGAGCCACCAACCGCAAACACTTTGTCTTTTGCGCCGTAGCCTTCTTCAACAAGCCCTTTTGTTACGTCAATAAAGTCATTAAAGGTATTTTGCTTAGTGAGTTTTTTGCCATCTTCATACCAAGGGCGTCCAAGCATTTCTGAGCCGCGAATGTGAGCGATAGCGTACACGAATCCGCGGTCAAGTAAGCTGAGGCGGGTTGAACGGAACGTTGGTTCAATTGTTGATCCGTAAGAGCCGTAGCCGTACTGGTAGATTGGATTGGTCCCGTCTTTCTTAAACAGATCCTTGCGATAAACCAATGATACTGGCACTTGCTTTCCATCACGAGCGGTTACCATGATGCGCTCTGATTGATAGTTATCCGCATCGAAATCGCCTAGCACCGGTGTTTGCTTCATTATTTCAGATTCACCCGTATTCAGGTCGAAATCATAGTAAGTACCAGGTGTGGTTAGGCTGCTGTAGTAGATACGAACTTTAGAATTATCGAGTTCATAGTTGCCTGTTAGATAAGCAGCAAACGCGCTGTCGTTAAATTCAAGTGGGAACTCTTTGCCCGTTGATAGCTGGCGGATTTTAACTGTTGATAGACCATTCGCGCGTTGCTCGTACACAAGGTGGTCATCAAACAAGTCGAAATCGACAAGTTGAGTATTGTCGTCTGCTGGGATGACATCGACCCATTTAGAACGATCATGCATCTCTTCTGCTTTGACTTTCATTAAACGGAAGTTTACTGCTTGATAGTTTGTGTAGATGTAGTACCAATCACCTAATTTAGCGATGCTGTACTCAATGCCTGTTTCTCGTGGGTAGAAAGCTTCAGCTTTTGCGTTTGGATTGTTGGCGTCAATGACTGATACACCACTCGTTTCGGTGCTTGAGTGCCAAATGTACACTTGCTCGTCATCTTTACTTTTACTCAAGTAAGTGTAGTAAGCACTGTCGGTTTCTTCGTAAATCAGTTCATCGCTCTTTTGCGGAGTGCCTAGTACGTGACGGTATACTTGATAACCAAGCAGTGTTTGTGGATCTTTCTTGATGTAATAGAAAGCCTTGTTGTCGTTTTGCCATGCGATAGCACTCGACGCACCTTCAATTTCATCTTGTAGATATTCGCCGGTATTAAGATCTTTGATTTTGATGGTATAAACACGACGGCTTAACGTATCTTCACCGTAAGCCAGCAAGTTCTCATTTGGGCTCACATATAAGCCTCCAGTGCTAAAGAACTCGTGCTCTTTCGCCAGTTCATTTACATCTAGGATGACTTGCTTGTCTTTGCCTGCAAAGTCTTTCGCACGCATGTGCACTTCGTATTCGTTATCGCCTGTTACTTCATTTGAATAGAAGTAGTTACCTCGACGTACTGGTACTGAGTTATCGTCTTTCGCAATACGACCTTTGATCTCTTCGAATAATTGCTCTTGTAGTGCTTCAGTATGTTTTAGAACGGTTTCTGCATACTGATTTTCTTGCTCAAGATGTTGCAAAATCTCTGGGTCTTGGCGCTCATCATCGCGCATCCAATAGTAGTTATCGATTCGGGTGTCACCATGAATCGTCATTGCATGTGGCACTTTTTTAGCAACAGGTGCTTGAGTTTGTTGAGCAACGAGTTGAGATTGAGAGTAATGGTTCATGGTTGGTATTCCTTGATTGCTGCATCCGGCGACAAGCGCGACCGATACGGCCAACGTAGTTAAAGTGAAACGCATCTGTGTGTCCTTATTGTGTACCTTACTCTTGTTGTATCGCCATTCTTTTATTTAAGAGTTAAAGCACAGGTTTCTTCCAATGAATGTTGAATGGCAAATCTATAAATGTGTGTAAGCAACTGTTCTTTTTAGCAAAGATTTACAGGGATGTTAAATGTAAATGCTGGTGGATGAGAACTGGAGGGCAAGATGCGTGCAACAAAAAAGGGACACACTTTTCAGCATGTCCCTTTTGAGTGATGAGCGGCAGGTTTTAAATTGCCAATGGCATTTCGTTTGAATGGTCGTGCTTGCGATTAACCCAACGTAGACCAAGCATGGCGATGATCGACATTGCCATCATCAGACAGCCAAGTGGCATTTGGTCTTGCGCTGGGAAGAAGGAAGCCAATAGCGTTGCGATGCCTGCGCCTAGGTTTTGCATACCACCCAAAATGGCACCGCCAGTGCCTGCGTGGTATGGGAACGGTGAAAGTGCGCCGGTAGTTGCCGCTGGGAACAAAATGCCTGCACCCAAGAAGTAAATGGTTGCACCGCCAATCAGAGTCAACGCCGTTGTTAGACCAAACAGACCCGGAATCAATACCACTGCTGAGCCAATTAAGATAGCCACTAGACCAACATTCAAAGCACGGCGCTCAGAACGGCGTTGTGCAATATAGCTCGATAGACCAGCACCGACTAAGTAACCCGGTATCGGCAAGACAAATAGCAAGCTGACCGTGGTTGCTGGCAAGCCAAGTACACCACCCAACAACACACCTGCTGCTGCTTCAAATACTGCAACGCCTGCAAACGTGGCAACCAATACCAATAAGAAGCCTTGGAAGCGTTTGTCTGATAGTACGAACTTGTAGCTCTTCGCAACAGATTCATGTTTGCGGCGCTCTTTAGGCAAGGTTTCCATCATGCTTGTCATCATGGTGATCACAACGGCAATACCGAATAACGCAAGAAATAGGTAGCTAGATCGCCAGCCGAATGCTTCGGTTAGATAACCGCCCAATACTGGTGCGATCAATGGCGAAAAAATCACACACATACTGATCAAGCTGTTTGCGCGGTGCAGTTCAGCGCCCTCAAAGCAGTCACGAGTCAGTGTACGAGACATAGCTCCGCCACAGCCAATACCCAAACCTTGGATGAAGCTGCCTGCTAGAAACCATTCGTACTCATGAGCAAACAGCGCTACCAAAGTACCAAGAATGTAGATGATCAAACCCGCAATGATGATTGGCTTACGACCAAGGCGATCGGACAGCGTGCCGTATACAAACTGCGATAGACCGTAAGGGATCAGGTAACACGCCATCACAGCTTGAAGTGAAGACGCTGATACCAAGAACTCACCCGCCATATGACCGATAGAAGGCACGTACATCGTTTGAGTCATTTGACCTACGGCAGTCAGAATTGCGATTAAAAAGGTAAGTTTCGCTAATGGAAACGAGGCGGACATTTGCGTATCTCTCCAGAAATTTAAGACGTAAAAAGCCTTAGCGCTCCATATAGGAGAGCCAAATAAACAAAGTAATTAGGGAATCTAGGCGCGAGATATTAGAGCTTGAGTGCGGACTTAGCAATCAAAAAGTGTGAAGTTGAGCAAGATAAAAATCTATGATTTGGATTAGAAAATCTAATCTATTTTTGTTGGGTGATGAAAACGAAAAAGGGAGCCGAAGCTCCCCTTGAAATACTGCGCTCATTTAGAACAACTTTCGTTATTCGCGACCTGAAGCGTAGGCGTAAAGCAACTCAAGTGCGATAGTTGCGCCAGCCAAGGCCGTTACATCGCTGTGGTCGTAAGGAGGTGAGACTTCCACCACGTCCATACCTACGATGTTCATGCCAGCGAAACCACGAATGATCTTCAGAATTTTATCTGAGTTCAGGCCGCCACAAACTGGTGTACCTGTACCCGGTGCAAACGCCGGATCCAGACAGTCGATGTCAAAAGTGACATACACAGGCTTATCCGCAACCGTGCGACGAATCTCTGTCAGTATCTCTTCTACCGACATGTCGTTTGCTTGCATCGCGTTGATGACATTGAAGCCGTGATCTTGTTGGTCATATTCAGTACGAATACCAATTTGAACTGAGTTCTTCGCAGAAATCAGACCTTCTTTTGGCGCATGGTAGAACATAGTTCCGTGGTCGTAAGAACTGCCATTTGCGTAAGTGTCAGTGTGCGCATCGAAGTGAATCAATGCCATTTGACCATGGTGTTTTGCGTAAGCACGTAGGATCGGTAGCGTGATGAAGTGGTCACCACCCAAGCCTAGCATTGTCTTACCGCTCTTTAGAATCTCACTTGTTGCCGCTTCTAGACGGTAAGTGAAATCTTCTGCGTCACCACAATCGAATACAAGGTCACCTGCGTCGATCACTTTCAATTTATCAAATACGTTGAAGTCCCAAGGGAACTTCTTGCCTTCCCAAGCAAGGTTTACTGACGCACGACGGATCGCATCTGGTCCCATACGCGCACCAGGACGACCAGAAGTCGCCATGTCCAGAGGAACCCCTAGCACCACAACGTCTGCGTCTGCCGATACTGGATTTTTGATGTACGGTCGACGTAGAAACGACATAGAGTTGGAGTAAAGCGAATAATCGGTTTTCGTAAACAAATCATTCATATCAGAAGTCCTCTAAATAGGTGTAGCCTGCCAAACCTTGTTCCAGTTCAGCTAGGATTTGTTCTTGTTCACTGGTTTCAACTCGTTCTGAAACCAATTGTTTGTAATTGTCACGAATCGCATCTACGTCGATGTGAACGTAGCGCATCATGTCTTCTACGCTATCACCTTCGTTGATGTAGCTGATCTCGAATTGACCGTCTTCATCAACATTGACTACTGCACTGTGGGTATCACCAAATAGGTTGTGCATGTCACCAAGGATCTCTTGGTATGCGCCTACTAGGAAGAAGCCCATTAGGTACGGTTTGTCTTTGCTCCATGCTGGTACTGGTAGCGTGCTCTCAATGCCTTGACCATCAACATAGTGATCAATCGCGCCATCGGAGTCACAAGTGATGTCCAACATCACCGCACGACGCTCTTCCACATCCCCAAGACCAGAAAGCGGTAAAACAGGGAATACCTGATCAATACCCCATGCGTCTGGTAGGGATTGGAAAAGAGAGAAGTTCACGAAGAACTTGTCCGCAAGACGTTCGCTCAACTCATCCAAAATAGGACGGTGGAAACGGTTCTTGGTACTCATTTGACGACTTAGCTCGAAGTAAATACGCAGAGACAGTTGTTCTGCCCACGCACGTTGCTCAAGGTTCAGTACGCCAGTAGCGAATTGCGAGTGAACCTCGGCCAAATCGCTTTGGGTATCATTGTAAATTTCAATTAATGCACGTGCATCGGTACCATCCTGCAGGTTTTCCCAACTACGCCACATGTTTTGTAGCAAGATTGGTGCATCTTCTGCAGGTTCGAATACTTCTTCCGGCTGGTATGTTTCAGTACCAATGACGTTAGAAATCAACACAGCGTGATGAGCGGTTAGAGAACGACCCGATTCAGAGATGATCACTGGCATCGGTTGGTCGTAGTGCTGACAGACATCGCCGACCGTATTCACGATGTTACGCGCATATTCTGCAAGACCGTAGTTCATCGAGTTCGAAGATTGGCTGCGTGTGCCGTCGTAGTCTACTGCTAAACCGCCGCCAACATCGAAGTAATCAATGTTTGCACCCATGGCACGTAATTCACAGTAGAAACGTGCGGATTCATTCACACCATTGCGTACGTCACGGATGTTTGCCATCTGTGAGCCAAGGTGAAAGTGAACCAATTGCATGGTATCTAGCTTGTCTTCGTGTTTTAGACGATCAATCACGCTCAATACTTGTGATGCCGATAGACCAAACTTCGATTTCTCACCGCCGCTTGCTTGCCACTTACCTGCACCTTGAGATGCAAGGCGGATACGCAAGCCAAGACGTGGAGTTACACCCAAGCTTTTCGCTTCTTCAAGTACTAGATCAAGCTCAGATAGCTTCTCTAGTACGATAAATACTTTGTGACCTAGCTTTTCACCGATCAGTGCTAGACGCACATATTCACGGTCTTTGTAGCCATTACACACGATCACGGAGCTGCCTTGTTGAGCCAATGCCAGTACCGCCAATAGTTCTGGCTTGCTGCCTGCCTCTAGACCCAGCTGTTTATTTTCTAGCTGCGCTTGGCTCGCTAAGATTTCATCAACCACTTCACGCTGTTGGTTTACTTTAATTGGATACACCAACAGGTATTTGTTTGGATATTGGTATTCTTCAATTGCTTGGTTGAAAGCTTGGCAAATGCCATGCACGCGTTGGTGCACGATTTGCGGGAAGCGCACTAGCACAGGCAGGTTCAACTGCTTAGCTTCTAGCTCTTTTACAATCGCACTGAAAGGGATTTGGTGTGCACGGTCACTACGAGGAGATACGTAAACCTCGCCTTGGTCATCAATTCCGTAGAAGCCTTGGCTCCAGTAGTGAACGTTGTAGTCCGCGCGGATGCGGTCTAATTTAGTTGCTTTTTCCAACTCGATTCTCACAAAAATGTATTTAAACCCTCGCTGAAATAGGAGGAGGAAATACAAAAAAGCAAATCATGAGGCGCTAACCTCATACCCTGACACGAACTCCGTGTGCGCGCATTAACGGATAAAACCCAATCAGAGTCTAATGATTAAAATTTGTTCTTTCGATTAACAACTGTTGTCGAGTCGCGGTGTAAACATTTATTTAACAGAGTGTCCATTCTGCTGTTATAGTTGGTCTGACCAGTAAGGATTTGGTCGCAGAAAAACAAGAATAAAGACCCAACAAAACAAGGATATGTTTTGCAGCTGCATAGAATTCAGGGATACATCCAAACCATGTATCTCGCCGAGTATCCAGACAAGTTAATGTTGCTTGATGGCGCCAGTCGAGCCGATATTCCACACCTCAAAGATTTTATTGAGCATCAGCTTAATCGTTCGTTCACCGACTTAAAAATGGTGGTGGTCACGCATATGCATCCTGACCATGCGGGGGCTGCGCACAAGTTGCGAGAGCTTACGGGGTGCCAGATCTTAGCTGCGAAACGAGACACTCATTGGTATGGCGGCTTTGATGGTTGGTTGATGCATTTGACCGATTTGATTTTGGCGCGTTGGATGGCGAATCGAATGCGTAAACCAAAGCGGAATCTATGGTATTCGCGAAAACTAAGACCAGATATTGAGCTGGTGGATGGTGACGCCGTGCCTGGATTTTCTGATTGGCAAATATTGGAAACCCCCGGACATACTGATAGAGACTTATCGGTTTTTCATGCTGAGCAGGATGTGCTTTATGTCGCGGATTTAATGGTGCAGGTAAAAAGCCATTTGATTGCGCCGTTTCCTATTTTTCATCCCAACCAATATCGCCGGTCGTTAAAGCGAGTTTTTGAGATGAATCCGAGTTGTTTATTGGCCGCACATGGTGGTGAAGTTGAGTTTGATGAAGATGCTTATCAACACATCATCAATACCGCGCCGGTTAGACCCATTACGCATTGGCGAGTGACGAAGATAAAACTTAAAGGGTTAATGCGCTCTGTACTGAGAAGTAAGAATATGAAAGAGGAGAATGGCGAAAAGGACAGCTAGAAAAGTACAGAAGAGCCAGATGAGCGACCACGGAGTTCGCTCATCTGAAGCTACGGGGATTATGGAGCCAATAAGTGAGATTGGCTCGGGTCTACCAGAACTTTGTCTGCCATACCCTGACGACCTAGCAACATCATGTAGGTCATCTTTTCACGGTTAGTCAGCGTGATGTCGATAGGCCACTCTTGGTCGCCCATGCGTAGCATCGTTGTGATCACGCAGCGGTGTTCGAACGTTCCGTTTGATGATTTCACCTTGCGGTTCGCCTTCAGTGGAGCTTTACAGCGAACCACTTGTTCTAAGTGGTAAACATCTGGGTGTAGATCGAATTCTACGTATGACTGACCGTCTTGCTCAGTGCACTCTAGATTATCTACGTGCAGAGAAGAAGTCTGTGCGCCTGTATCAATACGCGCTTCAAGGTGAGTAATCCCTAACTCAGGTAAGCAAATTGCTTCGGCGTTCCCAATGATCATTTTCTGATTCATAGTGTCATCCTAGCGATGAGTGATAAAGAGAGCCTAGTCTATAGGCTCCCACTCAAACAATTATCAGCCTTTACCGCGAGTACGGTTAGCGTTTGGTTTTGCGTTCTTCTCGATGAAGTCGAAGATCATACCTGCAACGTCTTTATCTGTTGCAGTTTCGATACCTTCAAGACCTGGAGAAGAGTTCACTTCCATCACAACAGGACCGTTTTTCGATTGAAGAATATCAACACCACATAGGTTGAGACCCATGACTTTCGCTGCGTTGATTGCGGTTGCACGCTCTTCTTTGGTTAGTTTCACTAGCTGAGCAGAACCTCCGCGGTGAAGGTTAGAGCGGAACTCACCTTCTTTTGCTTGACGTTTCATTGCTGCGATAACCTTGTTACCTACAACGAAGCAGCGGATATCCGCACCATTTGCTTCTTCAATGAACTCTTGCACCATGATGTTCGCTTTTAGACCCATGAATGCTTCGATAACGCTTTCTGCCGCTTTCGTTGTTTCAGCAAGTACAACACCGATACCTTGAGTGCCTTCAAGTAGCTTGATAACCAATGGTGCGCCACCAACGTTTTTGATCACGTCTTGAATGTTATCAGGGTGGTGAGCAAAACCAGTACGAGGCAGACCAATACCTTTGCGTGATAGCAACTGCATAGAGCGTAGCTTGTCACGAGAGCGGCTGATTGCTACTGACTCGTTCACACAGAATGTGCCCATCATTTCAAACTGACGTACAACCGCAGTTCCGTAGAAAGTGATAGATGCACCAATGCGAGGAATAACCGCGTCATACTTTGGCAATTCTTCACCCATGTAACGAATCTTAGGGTTGTTACTCGTAATATCCATATAACAGTGCAGAGTATCGATCACATCAACTTGATGTCCGCGCTCTTCACCCGCCTGCTTTAGGCGCATGGTTGAATATAGATTCTCATTACGAGAAAGAATAGCAATACGCATGGCAATTCCTTAGTAAGTCAGTACCAAATTAAAAATATAAATATAGAGTATAGTGAGTGGGTTTAATTGATGTGACAGAATCCACTCGCTTCAACGATTTAGAATTGTGGTTGGACAACCACGTCGTCAGAGGTGCGCACCTTAGGGCGTTTTCTCATGAGATGAAAACGAAAAAATATCGTCGATACGACAAAAATAATTTATCGAACTCTCGCGCCTTGCTGTGTGCGACTGTCAAGGGCGAGAAAAAGAAAATTGAGTCAAAAATTCATCATTTTTCGATGTGAGAAAACTAAAAAAAGCGGCTATTTGACCGCTTTACTTTAGTTGTTTTTATAGTGACTTAAGAAGAGTTCAGCCGTTTGGGTGGCTAGCGCTCTGGACTCTTCCTCTGTTAAAGAAGCACGCATCCCCATTAACTGTGGCCAGAATGCACTGCCTTTAAGTAAGTTATGTAGCTGAATGCTTGCCACATCCACATCTTCGATCTTAAGCGCGCCGTTTTGGGCATGTTCGGTGAGCCAACGATGTAACGCGGTTTCTTGTTTTGACATGCGTTCAGCTTGTTCTTTGAGATCTTCCGGCTTAAACAAAAAGTGTCCAAACGCGACTTTTGCTAATTCAATATAGTTAGGTTCCGTCACGACGACGATCTCACTGTAGAGCAATTCAATCAATTGCTGTTTCAGCGGCAGTGTGGGTAAACGCTCAATATCGCTGTCCATCATTGATGAGCGCCAAAGCTCCGTCAGCAACTCGGTCACGATCGCCTCTTTAGAAGGGAAGTGATTATAGACGGTTCGCTTTGATACTTGAGCGATTGAAGACAGCTTATCCATGCTGGTGTTTTGCACCCCAAATTCTTGAAACGCTTGTTTCGCCGCGCAGAGAATCGCTTCTCTTTTGGTCTCGCTACGACTTTTTCTTTTTACATTCATAAACTTGTTAAGTTAGGAAGATCATTTCTGGATCTATTTTACACTAAGTAGTTTACTTTTGATAATTTGAATGTAAACTGCACCGTGTAGTTTACTTTTGTTCGGGTTTACTTTTTATGAAAAAAACTTTGCTAGCCACAGTAGGAGCGTTCGCGATGGGTACATCAATGATTTCTTGTTCTAATGTTGATACTGAAAAAGCGCCAACATACCCGGACAAATTTGCAAACACCGAGTTGGAATACAAAAGCAGTTTGGGCGATATGTTCGGTATCATGAAAGCTTATTTCACAACTGAGCGTGCGAATCCAACCCCAACAATTGAAATTCCAGTGCATGCGATGACTGCGACACAACTACTAGAAGAACAAGATGACGTCATATACCGTCTTGGTCATTCGAGCGTGTTGATGAAGCTTGATGGTAAGTTGGTGATGACCGATCCTGTCTTTAGTGACCGAGCATCTCCTGTCCAATGGGCAGGACCAAAGCGTTTCCACCAAACACCAATCACTTTGCAAGATTTGCCAAGTATCGATGTCGTGGTGATCAGCCATGACCATTACGACCATCTAGATAAAGCCTCGATTAAAGAGCTTGGTGACAAGGTTGGAACTTTCTTGGTGCCTTTGAAAGTGGGGCAATTACTGGTGAACTGGGGCGTGCCTAAGGAGAGAGTGGTCGAGCTAGATTGGTGGGAGTCACATTCTGTCGACGGTATTGAATATACACTGACTCCGACTCAGCACTTCTCTGGTCGAGGTTTGACAGACCGCGATACGACGCTGTGGGGCAGTTGGGTTATCAACGCACAGCAAAATAAAGTGTTCTTTAGCGGTGACTCAGGTTACTTCAATGGCTTTAAAGAGATTGGTGAAAGGTACGGTCCATTCGATTTCACAATGATTGAAACGGGCGCATACAATGACCTTTGGTCAGATATTCACATGTTCCCGGAGCAGAGCGTCCAGGCACACATTGATGTGCAGGGTAAAGTGATGATGCCAATTCATAACAGTACATTTGATTTGTCAATGCACGATTGGAATGAACCAATGCAACGTGCGTTAGACATCAGTGAAGAACGTGGTGTGACTTTAGTTAGCCCTGAGATTGGGCAACGTTTGGCGCTTGCTGAGCCTCAGCCAGTTAAGGCGTGGTGGTAATAATTGCCGAGCTAAACAGCTGAATAGTTAAGCCACTTATTAGTAGTTACTTGGTAGTAGTTACGTGGTCAGGGATAAGGATAAAGCTATGATGAAAGCAAAGTGGTCGTTGCTACTTACATTAAGTATTCTGCCTACCTTTGCATTAGCAGAGGTAGAGGAAGATATCTCGACGTTGATAAAACGAGTTGAGCAATCCTATTGCACCTTTATCCGTAACGGCAAGGCGTATACCAATCGCGAGGCGGCAGAACACATGCGCAACAAATGGGATTATGCCAAAGATGACGTTGATTCTGTGGATGTGTTTATAAAAGAGCTGGCGTCAAAGAGTTGGTTATCTGGCAAGCCATATTGGGTGGATTGCCAAGATAAGCGTATTACTAGTGAAGAATGGCTGACATCATTGATGAACAGCAGTACCGATCACATTCAATAAGACCTGCTTGATGGTTTGGTAGCGCAGTGGCAATGTGCGGCTGCGTTTTCTAACCAAAAATAAATCTTCATATACCGGTTGCTTTAATTCGGCGACATATAACTCTTCTCTTAATGCAAAGCTCTCCACCGCACTGCGCGGTAAAACGGTAAAGCCGAGTCCTTTACTCACTGGCAGTAAGATCTGGCTTAACTGGTTGACGTACCCGGATAACGGCATGTCGCTGACTTTGATCTCTTTTAGTAAGGGTTCGGCGCATTGATCGAAAAATAGCGTCATGTAATGTTCAGCATCTGGGTGACCAATCACACCACAGCTTTTCAGTAACTCCGGTGTGAGCGTTTTTCCTCGGTAGGATTTAGGTAAGATCAAACATAAAGTCTCTCGACCAATTTGTTCGCTTTGGAACACGCTTTTATTTGGTGAGTAGGTTACGATGCCCATATCAATTCGACCCTCAGCAACGCCATTAAGAATAGATTGGTTGGGCGCAGCTTCTAGGTGAATCGATAAGCCTTTATGTTGTTTCTGTTTTTCAAGGAGCGGATCAAACAGCATCAAGGCAAGCGCACCAGAGCATGCGAGTTTGCAGTATCCAGCATGTGGATCATCAAAGCTCAAATCTTCTAGTAGGCTTTTTTCTTTTTCTTCAAGTTCTAGCGCGTAGGCATACACCATGCGCCCTTGCTCCGTAAGTTCAAAGCTTTTGTTCTCGCGCTTAATCAATGGGTGCTGACAAGCTTGCTCCAGCTTTTTAATGTGCTGGCTGACACCGGGTTGAGTCATATAAAGCTTTTCTGCCGTCTGCGTAAAGTGACCGACTTCAACTAGTGTTTTGAATGTGTGTAACCAAACTGGATTCAGCATAGGGCGTCGTTTGCTCGATGTTTATTAAAGAAAGCGTCTATCAGAGAATGAATCTGCTAAAGAAATTGCTGAAATAATAGCATGATGCAAGACCGAACGTAGAGAGGAGCATAAATGACGGGCAAAATAAAACCCCGCCTGGTTTCCCAGACGGGGCTTATTCTTTTTCGCAGCAATCCGGCTACTAATAGGTGCTCCCTGCATCTATCCTTGATTGTGGCTAAGTCCTTTAACCGAGTTCCTTGTTCATCGCCTTCCTAGCGGTGTCCATTCTTGCCTATCATCCTGACGGGCGAACTCTATCCTAGAGCTTAACTACATCCTTGCTGATAACTCATCCTAAGCTACCAAATCTTCTTCCTGAAGATACCCAATCCTTTAGGCTTTTTTCCTGTTCCCGCCAACATCCTGTCGACATGTTTAGTATTGTTGTTTTGCTGATTACTCTCAATCAGCTAGGTAAAAAAACTTTGGCAGCGAATATTGCTTAAAAAAGGATAATTAATAATTTTCAATTAGTTAGGTTTATTGGTTGATTTGTTCTTAGTCAAAAATGGTCTTTTTACTTACATCGCTTGTGAGAGATCTCGCACAAGGTGTCGAGCGAATGTACGAATCGGTGTCTTTTTCGTCTTGTTTAAGAGTTTGCTCAAGATCACAACTCGAGTTGTAGCCATAAGATTTAGCGACAGTGTCGGATGAAATTCCCATCTCTTTTACTGCAAATATTGCCCATTCATCACGAGTTTTCTGCATGATCTGACGCAGCTTAGTTTTGAAGTTACTCATAACAGCTCCTTGGTTTGCCTTCTTTTCAACGCAAGGATAAGGAGCGTGATGGAGCTAAGTTGATAGTATACCGCTCAATATCAATACTATTGAGGCGTAGTAAAGAATGTGTCGGTAATACTGATATTATTTGCGCGTATAACAATACTATCTTGTGGAGTGACAAATGGCGCACATCGAAAAAGTACCGCAGAGACCTGGCTTTTCTTGGCGCTATCGTCGTATTGATGAGCTTAAAAAGGAGTATGACTTCCATTTTCATGATGATGTGTACGAGTTGGTCATTCATCGACACTTTTCTGGAACTCTGCACATTGGTCATCACGAGTTGGAAGTGACCCACAATCAAATGTTATTGATTGCGCCGGGTGTTCCTCATTCTATTCATTCCACGTTGGTAGAAAATAACTGTGAAACCCATGTAATTTGGTTTAAGCGTGAGTGGATTGCCAATCTGATGTTTTATTGCACGGAACTGCGCAAACTCGATCCGTTGCTCAAGGCAGCAAATAAAGGAGTAGTGTTCTCTGAGCGAACTGCTCAACAAGTTGTGGGGCTTCTTCATGAGTTGATGAAAGTACCTGCGATGGAGCAACTAGCTCGCTTTATTCATGTACTTTCGTTACTTGCGCATGATGAAGCAGCCAAAACACTGATGACACATTCTTATCTCTCGATGAGCGAACATGAGCAACAAGAAAGAGAGCGTGTTGCTAAGGTGAGCGCGTATCTAGAACAACACTTCGCTCGCAAGATAACACTTGCCGATCTCGCTAATGATTTATCGCTGAGTGAAAGTGCGGTGACTCGTCTGTTTAAAAAGCACTTTAAAGAACCCTTTAGCCAACGCTTGATGAAACTGCGTATTAACCATGCCGCCGACTTGCTGCAATCAACTGAGTTGCCCATTGGCATTGTGTTTGAGCGAGTAGGGTATCGCAATCAAGCTTTGTTTAATCGCCATTTTAAAACCTACAAGGGGCTGACTCCGCGAGACTACCGACAACATTACCAGCAGCGAATCCAACCTTAGCTTGAGCACATGCGTGGTATCGTTATGCGCAGCTGGTATATTAATTGCTAGGCTATTCGAGAATCATTATTAAGATTCAATGACAGATGGAATAGGGAACTTGATTGCCATTAATCTGTCATATTCAGTGGATAGGTTAACCCTTGCCATACGATAAAACACAGTCGAACTGTTCAAAAATTGACTGCAACATGGCGTGTTTTGTCATTATGTTGTGAAATCAATCACGGTTAATTTATTCGTTCCCCGATAGATTGGAGGGGAAAACAACCTTAGACAATAAGCTCATGATGAGCGCTACCTATATAGATGAGGGAGATTGCTATGAAAAAGATGAGAAAAGCACAGTTGCATCGTGTACGTATCCAATACTGGAAAGACACAAAAACTGACGCTAGCAAAAAAGCATAGTTAACCACACTCGTGACACTGAGCTGGCAATGGACGGATAACCTTCCATAAAATGCCAGCTCTAAAATTATCTAAAACTGCCATTATTTCTCGCTCACCACATTTTCCAGATATCTACGTAATCCCAAATACCAAGATACTCCCAAAGACTAACGGTTCCAAGCCATCAAAGCGGTTCGCGCTTCCGGTTCTCAGTACTTCAGAAATTCACGGCTTCTAAACGCAAAAAAGCCAGTCCGAGGACCAGCTTTCTCATTACTTGCTCAACTCTGTTTATTACAGAGTGACTCTGCAATTACAGGTAGTTTGCGTCAACCAGTTCGCCCGCTTTCGCGCTGCTTACTTCTGGGCGAGCTTCTAGCCAAGCGACAACTTGTGCTTTTTGCTCTTCTGTCGCGCTGCCGTAGCGCTCAGTTGAACATAGGAAACCTTCAAACAGTTCTAGACCGCCGCCGCCGAAGCACAGATCTAGACCATCAATGTAGTCGATAAACTCATCTACGAATGCATCGTAACGGTCGAAGTCGTTGATGTCTGTTTCACAGCTGATTTCAAAACCTAGGATTGCGAATTCACCTAGGAATAGCTTTTTACGCAGACGACGATTTTTGTTATCGATTTTATCTAGTTTCATGATTATCTCTCGTGGATGATTTGAGTACACCTTATACCCCCAAATCTGGCTTAGCCCAAGCAAAATCGGGAGTACATAGAATAGATGTGTGTTTTATAACATTTTCTAAACACAAAGTTCATAAAGATAGACTAGTTCTGTCACTTTTCTCTTCCAAACTTCCTCTCGCTCAATGACAACGCTCTGAATCCTGCATCTTGAAGTCACTTGGGTATACAAACCTATAATTCAACCTAACACTGGGAAAGCAACACCATGAGTAAGGAAACCTTCGACGCGACGCGTTACAACCAGAGTAATAACAAGCCTTTTGAAGAAGTACTGGAAGCGAGCCTATCTCGACGCAGTATCCTGAAAGGTGGTTTGGGGGTCGGTGCAATGACCGCTTTTGGTGCATTTGGTCTCTCTGGGTGCAACTCCTCTAGCTCGGGCACTTCGGCGGGGAATGGCTCTGGCGTTTCAAGTGCAGTCCTCAATTTTGATTCGATTCCTGGCTCACTGACAGATGCTGTTTCGATTCCGCAAGGTTACGTCGCACAAGTGTTGGTGCCTTGGGGGACGCCTTTAAATGCACAAGGTAATGCTTGGAAAGACGATGGCAGCAACACGAGTGCCGATCAGCTTAATGCGCTTGGTATGCACCATGACGGCATGCATTTCTTCTCACTAAACGACAGTGACACCGATGGATTACTGTGTATTAACCATGAATACATTGATACCTCAGCATTGCACCCAAGTGGTCCTACTGTTGTGGGTGGTGTGCGCACTATCGTCGATGAAGTACGTAAAGAAATTAACGCCCACGGTGTCTCTGTGGTTCGCGTTCAACTTGAAGACAACATGTGGAAACTGGTTGATACCGATCCACTAAACCGCCGTTATACTGGTGCGACAGTGATGGATCTCTCGGGACCAGTGGCAAATACAGACCTGACTGTTACTCGCTTTTCGCAAGATGGTAGCCAAGCACGTGGCACATTAAACAACTGCGGTAATGGTTTTACGCCTTGGGGCACTTACCTTACGTGTGAAGAAAACTGGCCGGGCTATTTCGTTAATGCTGGTGTTCGTACTGAAGAACAAGATCGTATTGGTGTTGATGATGAGCGAACTCGTTATCTTTGGGAAACGTTGGCTGGTAATGCTGAAGAGCGTTTGGATGAGTTTACACGATTTAACGTTGAACCAACCGGAGCAAGCGCATTGGACGATTACCGTAACGAAGCGAATGGTCATGGTTACATTGTTGAAATCGACCCATACACGCAAAACTCGCGTGCGAAGAAGCGTACTGCACTAGGTCGTTTCCGCCATGAAGGCTGTACGTTTGGTAAACTTGAAGAAGGCAAACCTGTGGTGTTTTACTCAGGTCATGATTCTCGCTTCGAGTACTTATACAAATTTGAGTCGGCGGCAGCATGGGACCCAGCAGATGCAAATCCGACAAACCGTTTGGTCACTGGCGATAAGTACATGGATGAAGGCACACTGTATGTGGCGCGCTTTAATGAAGACAGTTCTGGTACTTGGTTACCACTGACACTAGACAGCGCGACAGTCTCTGGTGGCACATTGGCAGACAACTTTAACTCGTTGGCTGAAATTATTCTTAACACAGCAGGTGCGGCGGATCTTGTCGGTGCGACGCCAATGGACCGCCCTGAGTGGTGTACTGTTGACCCATTCACAGGCTCGGTTTATCTAACGCTGACGAATAACACCAAACGTACGGATGAGACCAACCCTGCGAACCCACGTTTGAACAACAAGTTTGGTCACGTAATCCGTTGGGATGAAGGGGAAGCGGCGACAGACTTTACTTGGGATATCTTCGTGTTTGGAGCTCCTGCTAACGGCGATGCGGACACTAACCGTTCCAGCCTGACAGAACTGAATCAATTTGCGAGCCCAGATGGATTGGCGTTTGATCCTCGTGGCATCCTGTGGATTCAAACGGATAACGGCGCAGATGAAGTGACGTCTTACACCAATGACCAAATGCTTGCTGTTGTACCTTCAAAACTGACGGATGAAAACGGTACGCAAGAGGTGATTGGTGCAGAAAACCAAGCTGAGCTGAAGCGTTTCTTTGTTGGCCCTAACGGCTGTGAAGTGACGGGCTTTACCATTAGCCCAGATTACAAGTCCTTGTTCGTGAACATTCAGCATCCGGGTAACTGGCCTTACAGCGACAATGCTGCGGAAGAAACACCTGCGGGTATGAAACTGCGCCCACGTGCCGCAACGGTGGTTATTCGCCGTGAAGACGGTGGTGAAATTGGCGTTTAGTCATGTGACTGAACTGAAATCGGGAATAAGAAAAGCCCTGCGTTTGCAGGGCTTTGCTGTTTCATATCTAAATAAACATGCACTTTGTATCTAGATAATAAGCTTAGTTTTTCAGTGAGCCGCCCGCAGTGCGAATCACATCTTGATACCAGAAGAAGCTCTTCTTACGTTTACGTTCTAATGTACCTTGACCATCGTTGTGGCGATCAACGTAGATGTAACCGTAACGTTTGCTCATTTCAGCGGTTGAGTTCGCGACCAAATCGATGGGTCCCCAACTGGTGAAGCCCATCAGCTCAACGCCATCCAGAATCGCTTCATGTGCTTGTACAAGATGGTCGTTCAAGTAAGCGATGCGGTAATCATCTTGAATCTCACCGTTTTCATCGATTTCATCACGTGCACCTAATCCGTTTTCTACGACGAACAGTGGCTTTTGGTAGCGATCGTGAAGGAAGTTCAGCAAAACGCGCAGGCCTTTTGGATCGATCAACCAACCCCATTGGCTCTTCTCAAGGTATGGGTTTGGTACGCTATCGACGATGTTACCCACTTCTTTTTGTTTCGGATCCGCACTTGCACAGCCACTTGCGTAGTAGCTGAATGAGATGAAATCGACACTTGCTGATGCGATCTCTTCTAAATCGCCTGCTTCCATCTGAATTTCAATGCCATTTTCACGGAAGTAACGCTTCATGTAGCCAGGGTATTGACCACGTGTTTGTACATCACCGAAGAACAACCACTTGTTGTTTTCATGCATTGCAGCAAGCACGTCATCAGGATTACAGGTATATGGGTAGTTGATTGCGCCAAGCAGCATGTTACCTATCTTGCCGTTTGGTACGATTTGCTGACACAGTTTTACCGCTTTTGCGTTTGCGACTAGCTGGTGGTGAATCGCTTGGTAAATCTCTTGTTCACTGGCGTCTTCTTGCAAACCAACACCAGTAAATGGTGCGTGCAGTGACATGTTGATTTCGTTGAATGTTAACCACAGCTTCACTTTGTCTTTGTAGCGTTCCAGCACGGTGCTAGCATAACGTTCGAAGAATTCGATGACGCGGCGATCACCCCAACCGCCATAATTTTCAACCAGTGCGTAAGGCATTTCGTAGTGAGATAAGGTCACGAAAGGTTGGATGTCGTGCTTCGCCAGTTCATCAAAAATTTTATCATAGAACGCTAAACCTTCTTCGTTAGGTTCTAGCTCGTCACCGTTCGGGAAGATGCGGCTCCATGCCAAAGACAGACGCAGACAGTTAAAGCCCATCTCTTTAAATAGCGCAATGTCTTCTGGGTAGCGATTGTAGAAGTCGATCGCCACGTCTTTGATACCCGGCGTACGTTCTTCACGGGTTTGATGCGGACTCAAAATACCGTTTGGCAGCATGTCTGATGTCGATAACCCTTTACCCCCAAGGTTGTACGACCCTTCTACTTGGTTTGCAGCAATAGCACCGCCCCAAAGAAAATGTTCAGGAAACTTAATCATGTTTCTCACTCTTTATCGTTTTGAAGTGTATGTTTTCTGTGTTCGAGAATAGTGTAGGTCAAGGAGGGATTCTTGTATCGAGATCGTGTTTTTCTCAAACGACGGGGATGCCTAGTTCTAACGGTGGTTTTGTAATCGATACAAAATCACGCTGACTTGAACAATAAAGTGAAAATCAGCCCATTTTGTTCATTTTTATTCACGATAATTTGCCCGTTCATATCGCGCATATTATTGGCGGTGATCGCTAATCCCAGCCCTAATCCCTTACCAATTTTCTTTGAGGTTTGGAATGGTTCGAACATGGATTCAAGCATTTTATCCGAGACGCCGCAGCCATTATCACTTACCGTGAGCTCTACTTGATTGTCGGCTGGGGTGACGATCAAACTCAGCTGTGGATTGGCGGTTTGGTCCATTGCATCCAATGCATTCGACACAAGGTTGCCAAGGACCTGCAGAAGCCGTTGTTCTTCACCCATGATGTTAGGTAAGTCATGAGGAACGCGCACACGTACGTCCACGTTCTCTAATTGGGATTGGTACACCCGCAAAGTATCTTCGAGTGCAGAGGTGAGAGAAATTGCCTGTAAGCTTTCTGGTTTGTTGTAGGCGAACGTCTTTAGCTGACTGGTCATGCTTGCCATGCGATCAATCAGCTTCTGTACCAAAACATTGTTGGCTTTCATCATCTCCGTTTCGCCACGTTCCGCTAGCAGCTCGTTTGTAGTGAGCAGGGTTCGCAAGCCTGTTAGTGGCTGATTGAGCTCATGAGTGATCGCGCTCGACATGCGACCCAAAGCGACCATTTTGCTCGATTCAATCAACTGGCTTTGAGCTTCTTTTAGCGCTTGAGTACGCTCTTCTACCCGCTGCGCCAGCTCTTGGTTTACTTGTTGCAGCGATTGCTCAGCTTTTTTCCGCTTAGTGATGTCGATGATTGTTGCAAGGAAATACTGCTCACCATGCCAAGGGAAACTGGTCAGCGAGAACAGGACAGGGAAGATGCTACCGTCACTGCGTCTGGCAATGGTTTCAACCGTGCTGATCTCTGCGAGCTCTTTATGTTTAGGCAAGTCCTTTAGTAACTTAAGTGTGGTGGAATTGGGATTACCTGCGTCGAATAATTCCCAAGCAAAAGCGTGTCGATTGACGCTTTCTGGCAAACAGAACAAGCGCTTTGCCATTGGGTTGAGATCGAACAGTTGCCCTTGTTCATCAATCAATAGCAAACCTACGTGGGTCTTATTGATCATCTGTTTCAAGCGGCGTTGGGACTCTTCCAACAGGGCTTGAATTCGCTGTTGGTTGATGTGCTTTTGGCGACGTTGTAGACCAATGATGACGAGTAATACAACCAATAAGAGCAGCGCCGCTACGCTCCAACCAATCACGTTTATGGTTTGTTGAATCGGCTTAGAAGGGGTGAGGTAGCTGACGTACCAATTCAAATCATCCAATTTAACGGTGTGCGCAAAGTAGCGTTGTTGGTTGAGCGTCCACACACTGATATTGGTGTTGTCGTATAAGCGTTGCGTTTCTAACTGAACGGTGTTGCTCGGTTCGTTAAACCAGTCAGCATTATAAAGCGAGCTACTCGATAGGAAAAAGCGTTGTTGGCGATTTTGCAACGTAATGATGTCTTGGCTAGTAATGGTCTGTTCGGTCAACAGGCTGAGGTTGATTTGCACCACCACAATGCCTGCGATATCCAGACCGTCGTAGATAGGGGCTGCAAGATAATACAACGGGCTCGAACCTTTGGTTTTGTTCACCAAGGAAACACCGCCGCCTTGATTGTGAATTTGTTCCACAATGGCTTTCCGGTCAGACAGGCTAAAGCGCTCTTCGATCAAACTCGATACCAATACTTCGCCAGAGTTAGACAGGATTAACCACCCTTCTGTATTGGCAGCTTTATCGAGTTGAGTCAGCTGGGTTTGCAACGGTTCGTAATAAGTTCGGTTTCCTTTCACAAACGCGATGGTTTCTGGATTGTTGGTAACAAGGTAAGGCAGATGGTAGAAGCGTTTAAGTGCACGGCGAACTTCACCAATATAGTCGAGCAGCTTTTGCTGAGCTTCGGTTTGAGTTTGCACACTTAACCATTGACGGGCGACCTCTCTACTGGCGCTATAGCAAGACAACATCAGCACTGCCGCAATTGCGACCACAAGCCATGTTTTGCCATTCCTTTTGCGCTGCATACTGACTCCATTCAGCTAGTGCGTTCTCACCGAGAGTCATTAAAGAGTGCGCCTAACTGGTTGGATGTTAAAGACTTGTAATCAAGAAGTGAGATCTAGCTCCTTTTCTCCTCAGTGGTTTTTGCTACCGTTAACAAAGAGCGATTTCTTTCCCACCCCATAAAGCAGGCAGTAACTGATGGCTTTTGACGACATCCCTAAAATTGCACTTATCGAAGACGATGACATTGTTCGTCAGGCTACCAGTCAGTGGTTGCAACTCGCGGGGTTCGACGTGACCGCGTTTAGTTTGGGGGAGGAGGGCAAAGCCGCCATTCTTAGCCAAGAATTTGATGCGATTGTCAGTGATGTTCGCCTGCCGGACACCGACGGCTTGTCGATACTAGAAAGCCTGATTGCCAATCACATTCCAACGCCGGTTATCTTGATCACCGGACATGGTGATGTCGATATGGCAGTAGGGGCGTTGCAAAACGGTGCGTTCGATTTTATCGAGAAACCTTTCCAACCTGAGCGCCTATCCCAGCGAGTGACCGATGCGGTCGAGAGTTATCGCGCACAAACTTCTACTCAAGATCGCCAAGAGTATCTGTCTAGCGTTAGCGGCTTAGAAGAAGTGTTGATTGGGCGAAGCCGAGTGATGCAACAGCTTAGAGAACAAGTTGCCAAGTTAGCACGCATTGATACTAACGTGATTATTTACGGCGAAACAGGCTGTGGTAAAGAGCTGGTAGCGACCAGTTTGCACAATGAAAGCCAACGCAGAACCCATCATTTTGTGCCAATCAACTGTGGTGCAATTCCTGAGAAC
Organism: Vibrio sp. MMH1-50; assembly: GCF_022347645.1. Classification (NCBI taxonomy): domain Bacteria; kingdom Pseudomonadati; phylum Pseudomonadota; class Gammaproteobacteria; order Vibrionales; family Vibrionaceae; genus Vibrio; species Vibrio sp. MMH1-50. The sequence continues at coordinate 97,329 of NZ_JAKRGG010000009.1, read as the reverse complement.
CTGTTTGAAAGTGAGCTGTTTGGGCACGAAGCTGGGGCATTTACTGGAGCGGGTAAAAAGCGCATTGGTAAATTGGAATACGCGGATAAAGGCACCTTATTTTTTGATGAAATCGAGAGTATGCCGCTGTCGATGCAGGTGAAAGTGTTGCGTTCATTGCAGGAACATACAGTAGAGCGCGTTGGGGGCAATCAACAGATCTCGGTTGATTTGAGAGTGATCGCCGCTGCGAAAGAAGATCTCAATGATCATGGCGAGTTTCGTCAGGATTTGTACTACCGCCTCAATGTGGCGCAGATCTATTTGCCACCACTACGTGAGCGAGAAGAAGACGCGTTGATCTTGTTCGAACACTTTGCTCTGAAAAGTAATCCAGGGAGTCGTCCGCTGAGTGAAGCCGATAGAAAAGCCATTCTTGCTTACGCTTGGCCCGGTAACGTGCGCGAGCTGAGGAATGTCGCGATGCGTTTTGCACTGGATGAAACCGTCTCCGTGATGGAAATTCTCTCCAGTCGACCATCTTCTACAACCGAAGAGACACAAGCAGGCGTTCCATTGGCGATTCAGCTACACAACTTTGAACGTAAAGTGCTGCATGACTCGCTAGTTCGACACCAAGGACGAATTACGGATGTGATGGTCGAGCTAGATTTACCGCGCCGAACCCTCAACCAAAAGATGCAGAAGTTTGGTTTAAATCGCTCTGACTATACATAGAAAAAACGGCTTCTGAGGAAGCCGTTTTTTGTTGAGGTACTTGCCAATCTAGGCTTGGTTTACCAACTCGGTGTGTTGTTGGTTTGCCTTGCGGGTAAAGACTACACCCACAACCACCATGACAATCGTCGGAACAATCCAGCTTGCAAAGTAGTGGTACAGTGGCATGTTGCTGTCTAACCATTGGTTTGTGGCTTCTGGCATGTAACCTAGGATGTGCAGCGCATCAACACAACCAAACGTTAGAGCAGTGAACGCCGTCGCGACGACCATGATTTGCGACATCTTGTTACGCACTGGTGCCATGATCATCAATGCAATCGCTACTGGATGAAGCGCCACAACGGCTGGCAATGTGATAGCCAATAGTTGCTCTAGACCTACGTTAGCGATCAAACCTGCCAATACCATGGTCGTGATCACGCAGCCTTTGTAGTTCACTTTGCTGAAAGTGTTGTCGTAAAACTCACTGCCTGCTGTGGTTACGCCGATAGCAGTAGTCAAACACGCCAATACCATCACGGCACCTAGTAATAGTGAACCAAATGCGCCGAAGTGGCTGAAGGTGAATGCCGTTAAGATGTCGCCGCCATTACTGAACTCAGAACCCAAGTATGAGCTTGTCGAACCAATGTAAGCCAATGAGATGTAGACAAATGCCATGGCAACGGCGTACATCAAAGCTGCGATCAGCGTGTATTTTGCGGTGGCTTTCGGACAATCCACACCCATGCTGCGAATCGCTCGGAAGATGATCCAACCAAAACCGATAGAACCTAGCGCGTCCATGGTCATGTAGCCTTGGGTTAAGCCTTCAGCAAATGCGCCAGATACATATGGTCCCGTTGCAGTAGTAAGCTCGCCGGCTGGATAAACCAGAGCGGTTACAGACATGATCACTAAAATAGCCATCAATGCCGGGGTTAAGATCTTGCCTAGGTTGTCGACTAATTTGCCCGGGTATAGCGCAAACAAAATGGTGATAACACAGAAAGCAATTGTGAAAGGTACCAAAGCGGCATCACCAAACATTGGTGCAAAGCTAAATTGGTAAGCCACGGTAATCGCACGTGGTATTACGAATGCAGGACCAATCACGATAAATACCATTACCCAAAAACTGGTCGCCAAAGGTTTAGGTAGGGCGGCGGTTAATTTGTCTGAACCGTTTACGATAGCGACTATCACCAGTGCCATTGCAGGCAGACCTACGCCCGTTAAGAGGAAACCAGACATCCCGCTCAGAAAGTTTTCACCTGCTTGGTAACCCAAAAATGGAGGGAAGATCAGGTTACCCGCGCCTAAGTACATGGCGAAAGTCATGAAGCCCAAAGCGGCGATATTGCGTGCGCTTAACATTGTTATTCCTCTTATGTTTCGCTTGGAAGAAACTGAAAGGAATGGGAGGAGTATGTGGTGTTCCCGTCAGCTTCTTCTCAAGCTGACAGAAAGTTTAGATATAGCCTGTCAGCTCTGAATCAGTTCCAGAGAGAGCAGGAGGATCGCAGCAGCAACGCCAGATGGGCGTTTTAAAGCGAATTGTGATTGCGCAGTTGCTGACATGAGTGATCCTTAGTGACAAAAAAGCACCAAGGAATACGTTTGCCTTGGTGTGTAGTTACCCTAACGAACATGAGGCTATTGGCACAACCCCGAAGTAGAAAATAAGTTGATACGGTCAATGTTTGTTTCTGAAGTGGTGGATCGAACTGGTTTTTAAACTCAAAATTAGAATAAATGACTTTTCATTTCATTAACATGGATTGTTTTGCTGTATTTTTGTGCTATTTGTAGTCGTTTAGGCTATAAACCTCCGCTGGTAAAGTGAGCAGTTTAGAATGATGAGCTTTTTATTCTTATTGTTAAGACGCTCATTAGTTGTAGTCCAATCCAAAATCACGTCGGCAAAATATTGCTTATCAGCCAATCGTGCATTTATTTTGTCTTGATCACATTTTATTAACCTTTTGCGATCTAGGCGTGCAACCTTCTCCTCTTGAATAAGCAAGATCTTGCTCATCGCTTTGCTATCAAATCAGCATAATTTTGCTCATTTTTGATGTCTTTCTGTGCTTATGTCAATAAATACAATGACTTAAAAGTTGGCATTTCAATTGCTCTAGAGAATTTGTTGTTAATAAAGGTTTAACATGATGTAAATCCCCAATCGTGAAACGACTACACGGAGAGTAATAATGAAAATGAATAAGCTGGTAAAAGCTTTGGCTGTCGCTGTGACTTCTTTTGGTATTGCTGCTAACGCTGCGGCAGAAGATCGTAGTTACATTCTTGCAACGGCATCGACAGGTGGTACTTACTACCCTGTGGGCGTAGCGTTGGCGACGTTAAGCAAAGTGAAATTGGCACCAAAGCACCACTTCTCCCTTTCTGCAATCAGCTCTGCGGGCTCTGGTGAAAACGTCAAACTGCTGAACGAAAACGAAGCACAGTTCGCGATTCTACAAGGTCTTTATGGTGCGTGGGCTTGGTCTGGTGAAGGTCCTTATGAGAAGAGCGGTCGCCAAGAGCAGCTGCGTTCAGTCTCTATGCTGTGGCAAAACGTTGAGCACTTTATTGTTCGCTCTGACTTAGCAAAAACTGGCACAGTGACTGACCTGAACAACCTAGATGGCAAGAAGTTCTCTATCGGTAAGAAGAACTCTGGTACTGAGAACTCGGGTCGCCAAATCATGAAAGGTCTGAAGGTCGACCCTGATAAATTCAATCTTGCTTACATGGGCTACGGCGGCAGCGCGAGCGCACTTCAAAACGGTACCATTGACGGCATGAACACGCCTGCAGGTGTACCTGTTGGTGCGGTTACTCAAGCTTTTGCTGCGTTGGGTAAAGACATTTCGATTCTTTCGTTTACCGATGAGCAGATTAAAGAGGCGAACGGTAACTACAACCTATGGACGAAGTACGAGATCCCAGCGAACACCTATCCAGGTCTAGATAAACCGATCACCACCATTGCACAGCCAAACTTCTTGGCTGTTCGTGAAGATATCTCGGAAGAAGACGTTTACCAGCTAACCAAAGCGATCTACGAGAACCTGCCGTTCCTACAAGGCATCCACAAAGCAACAAAAGCAATGGCGATTGAGAAAGCGATTGCTGGTTTGCCAGTGCCTCTTCACCCAGGCGCAGCGCGTTACTACAAAGAAATGGGCATCGAAATCCCATCAGATCTAATGGCGAAATAACGCCTACTTAGCCCCGAGTTTCGGCTCGGGGCATTTTATCCCTACCGATTTCTAAGATGGAAAAAGCCGCCAGAGCTTGGAGTATGAGATGAGCGACTCAATAGAAAAGGAATTGCAGAAGTTTGAGCTGCCCACGCGCACTGATTTTCCGTGGGTAACCACCACAATTACAGTGTTTGGCGTGGTGTTGTCTGCTTTGCACATTTGGTTTAATACCTTATCGACGTTACCAGAGTTATGGATTTCCGCGACCCACTTTGCTGGCTTTGCGGTGATTTGTGCGCTTTGGTATCCGGCTCATATCTCTCTCAAGCAGAGTAAGATTGCACTCGGTATCGATGTGTTAATTGCTATGGGCGCGGTCGCGTGTTTGCTCTACATTCCCTATGCCGAAGATGCGCTGTACGAACGCGGTGTGAAGTTCGTGACCAGCGATTGGGTCTTCGCCATCATGGCAATTCTGATTGTTATTGAGCTGATTCGACGCACCATGGGCTGGTTTATTCCTGTGCTGATTGTGGTGTGTCTCAGTTACGTTGTGCTCTGGGGTAAGTGGGCAACAGGTATTTTCCACTTTCCGGGTTTGAGCATGGAAACCTTGCTCTACCGCAGTTTCTATTCCTCTGAGGGCATGTTTGGCTCTATTTCGCGCATCAGTTGGACTTTCGTATTCATGTTCATTCTGTTTGGTGCGTTTCTCGTTCGCTCTGGTGTTGGTGATTACATCATCAATGTGGCACGTGCTGCGGCTGGCAAAATCATTGGTGGTCCGGGTTTTATTGCGGTGATTGGCTCTGGTTTGATGGGCTCAGTATCGGGCTCAAGTGTGGCAAATACGGTTTCAACCGGTGTTATCAGTATTCCTTTGATGCAAAAAGCGGGTTTCCCTTCGCGCTTTGCAGCGGGGGTTGAAGCTGCGGCGTCGACAGGTGGTCAGTTGATGCCACCAGTGATGGGCGCGGGTGCTTTCATCATGGCGTCTTACACACAAATTCCTTATGTCGATATCATCGCGGTGTCTTTCATCCCTGCCCTTATCTATTTCTTGTCTGTTGCGTTCTTTGTGCGTATTGAAGCCAAACGTAGCGGCGTTCAAAAAATCACGACCAGCGATGAATCTCTATTAAAAGTGTTGATCAGCGGTTGGCACAACCTTATCCCGCTGGCGGTATTGGTTACTTTGCTGGTTCAAGGCTTTACGCCAACTTACGCTGCTGGCTTATCGATCATTTCAGTAGTGGTGGCGTCTTGGTTCTCGAAAGATCACAAGATGGGACCAAAAGCGATCATCGAAGCACTTTCGCAAGGCGCGAAAAACATGGCGACAACCGCCGTATTACTGGTGGGTATTGGTTTGGTGATCAACGTGATCAGCACAACGGGCATCGGTAACACGTTCTCATTGATGATTGATGGCTGGGCGAATGGCGACTTGTTCATCATGATCGTTCTGATTGCGCTCGCTTCTCTTGTTTTGGGTATGGGTTTACCTGTAACAGCGGCGTATATTGTATTGGGCACACTGTCCGCCCCTGCGCTTTACAAGTTGATTGCGGAAAACCAATTGCTTGAATTGATGGTGTCGGGTCAATTGCCAGAACAAGCAAAAGCCATCTTCATGTTGGCGGCGCCAGAAAAGTTGGAACTGCTTAATGCACCAATGGCGTTGGAAACCGCGAAAGAAATGGTGGCGCTAGTACCTGCGGACTTTATGGAAACTCTACTGGAGCAAAGCTTGGGTATGGAAGCGGTAGGCTTGGCATTGCTGGCTGCTCACCTCATCATCTTCTGGTTATCGCAAGACAGTAACGTAACGCCTCCAGTGTGTTTGACCGCATTTGCTGCGGCAACCATCGCTAAAACACCGCCAATGCGCACCGGTTTGATGGCATGGAAAATCGCTAAAGGTTTGTATCTTGTACCGCTGCTGATTGCTTACACAGGCTTAGTAAGTTGGGATGTAACGTCGGTAATTACCGTGGGCTTCTTCGCCATCATCGGAACCTATGCATTGATTGGTGCGATTGAAGGCTACTTGGAAGGTCCTCTAAACATTCTGACGCGTCTCTTGTTGGTAGTGGTGGGTACATTGCTGGTTTGGCACGACATCCCAATGTTGGTTCGTGTGGCAAGCTGCGCGGTATTTGTCGCGGTGTTCATTTACAGTGGTCGCAAGTTCAAATTGCAACAATCTCAACTATCGGTTTTATAAGAGGTCGTATGAAATCAGTCTATGACTACATCATTGTTGGTGGCGGTATCGTTGGTGTGTCGACGGCATGGCAACTGCAGCAACGTCATCCAGACAAATCCATTTTATTGGTTGAGAAAGAGTCCGGTTTTGCCAAGCACCAAACCGGACACAATAGCGGCGTGATTCATGCTGGGGTGTACTACGCACCGGGCAGCTTAAAAGCGGATTTTTGTAAGCGTGGGGTAGAGCGAACCATTTCGTTCTGCGCCGAGCACGATATCCCGGTGGAGAACTGTGGCAAGTTACTGGTTGCGACAAACGAGCAAGAAGTCGAACGCATGAATGCCCTCTATGAGCGCTGTCATGTCAACGGCATCGACGTAAAGCTACTAGATGAAGTTCAACTCAAACTGGCTGAGCCAAACATCACTGGCTTGGGCGCGATTTATGTCAAAACCACCAGTATTGTCGATTATCGTTTGGTTACTGAGCAGATGGCGGAAGAGTTCCAAAAGCTCGGCGGGCAAATTAGCCTGAGAACTAAAGTGGTGGCTGCCGAAGAGAAGGACGAAGAAGTCCAATTGACCTGCATTTCAGACGGGCAAACCATGCAGCTCAATGCCAAATTCTTGGTCACTTGCAGCGGCTTGATGGCGGATCGCATGACGAAGATGATGTCTATTCCAACCGATTTCCAAATCATCCCTTATCGTGGTGAATACTACCGTTTAGATAGCAAACACGACCAAGTGGTGAACCATCTTATTTATCCAATTCCAGACCCTGATTTGCCATTCTTGGGTGTCCACCTAACTCGCATGATTGATGGCAGTGTGACCGTTGGTCCAAATGCGGTGCAAGGCTGGAAGCGAGAAGGGTACGACAAGGTTAACTTCAGCTTGAAAGATACCATGCAAATGCTCAGTTTCTCCGGTTTCTGGAAGGTGACACAAAAGCATCTAAAAACCGGACTGGATGAGTTTAAGAACTCGTGGTGGAAGCCGGGCTATCTCAAACTGGTCAATAAGTACTGCCCAAGCATCAAGGTCGAAGACCTCAAACCATATCCTGCGGGTATTCGCGCGCAAGCAGTGTTATCCGATGGCACTTTGGTTCATGACTTTTTGTTTGCCGAGAGCGCAAGAAGCCTACACGTTTGCAACGCCCCCTCTCCCGCAGCGACATCAGCAATGCCGATTGGGGAGTACATTTGCGATAAAGTGAATGAGAAGATAGAGGCGAAAACCGAGACGGTTTAACAGTAGAAAGCCAAACCAAAAGTACACCAGAGATGACTCTATTTGTTGGGTGATTATTGTCGGGTGTGCCGGAAGTTTGGCTTTTACTTTGGTGATTGGATAATTTCCTTCTTATGATATTTGGGTTTATTAGGAGAGGGATGGATGAAATTAGGTTTAGCCAATCACAAAGTCGACGTCGTTAAACATGACCCTGCATGGCGACAGGAGTTTGCACGCAGCCGATCTGAACTGGCGTTAGTGACGGAGATTCCGCCAACTCAAATCGAGCATATTGGCAGGACTGCTATTTTGGATATGCCTGCCAAACCCATTATCGATATTGTGCTAGGTATTGAGCACTTTCCTCATGTTTCTCCAAAGCTGATTGATGCACTGAAAAGTGTTGGATTTCTGCGCTTGAAAGTGGAAAAGCAAGATGAGATTGTCTTTGCAAAGTTCACCGATGATTCTTATCAAGTCAAAACACACTATCTGCACCTCACTCAGTATCAAGGACAGTTGTGGCGAGACTGGATTCAATTTCGAGATAGACTAAATGGAAATGCTGAGCTTAGAAGTGAGTACTTAGCTCTGAAGTTTTCTTTGGTGAAGCAAGCTGAAATTACCATCGAAAAATATACCGATGCTAAGACGAGTCTCGTACGTAAAGTCATAAATGAGTGGAAGACCGAATGAGGACACCGCTGGGGCTCATTTTGCTTTGTAGTGCATTTTATTCTTTTGCGTATCAACTGCACGAGCGCGACGAGAGTTATGTATTAGTTAGTCATGATCTCAGTGTTGACTATGTGGTCTATGTCCCAGGCTCTATGGAAACAGAAATTACCAATGTGTTTAAATTTGATTGTGAAGGCAGTCGTGTTGAAGCGGTAAAAATTGGTAGCGAGATTAACAACGCAGCGACGTATGGCGAGCATCTCCAATACTATTTCTTTCTTGTGAGAGATCGTCAGTTTCACGTTCCTCTAAGAATTGTTGAATCTTTTCAAACGGTTGATAAAGAGTCCAAAGAGGTTCTATCGGAACATTTACCAATTACCAAGCATGATGCTTCTGATTTAGCATGCGATTTGATTCGACCTCAGATTATGAGTTATCAGTTTACACGAGCGTTTGAAGCTGTTGCTAAACCAGAAAATAACAAAGGCGACTAAACTGTCGCCTTTGCTGTATTTGGAAGAGCCTTTATGACTCGCCTTCTTTAGGGCAAAGTTCGCCCTTCTTGGCGTGTCTTTCGATCATGTAATCGCCGCGGGCGCTGTGCAACACAATCGCATTCCACACTTGCCCGTCTTTGAGTTCAAACTCCATCGCGTAGTGTATGCCGCCAACGACTTGAGTTCTCACATCATTGATTTGTTTTAGCTTATCCGTCGCGTTCATTTGATGCAGAATCATACTGAGTGAGCGCTCCGCATCTGGTGTAACTTTCGCAATCTGCCAACCACCTGGTACACCACCTTGTGAGCTGCAGATGGCTTGCATTTTCTTCTTCAAAGCTGGTGACATTTGTTTGTCGACTGCAAATGTGCTGGTTGCAAATGGCAGGGCAGATAACACCAAAACAGCCGTCCACATCATCCTTAACTTCATAATTCACTCCGTTGTTTTGTTATTGATTGAGTATAAGCACGACTTTCACGGTTTACATAATCACGAGGCATTCCGTAACAGCTCATAGATACGTATCGGAAAGATGAAAGAGTTAAAAACGATCGCCTTTCGATGGCTATTCGTAATACTCTTTAGAGGAGGAGACGTTATGAGTCTGAAGCATTATTTTGAAAAGGTCTCACCAAAGTTTGAACCAGGAGGCCAGTATCACAAGTTCTACCCACTCTTCGAAGCTGTTGAAACCCTTTTTTATACGCCGGGGAAAGTGAATCATGGCGTTACCCATGTTCGAGACAGCATCGATTTAAAGCGCATCATGATCATGGTGTGGCTAGCCGTTTTCCCTGCGATGTTCTGGGGCATGTACAACATAGGGCAACAATCCAGCAACGCTCTGCTCTATGTCCTTGACCAAGTGGCAGCGCAGCAAGCCATTGATGCCTCTTGGGGGCTAAGCTGGGTTTGGGGTTCGGTAGAAGTCGCAAGCCAAGCGGGTTGGGCAAGTAAAATGCTTGTCGGCGCCACGTACTTTCTGCCTGTCTACGCGACTGTGTTTGTGGTTGGTGGGTTCTGGGAAGTGCTGTTTGCTATCGTTCGTAAACATGAAGTGAATGAAGGCTTCTTTGTCAGCTCTATTCTTTTTACTTTAATTCTCCCGCCTACCATCCCATTGTGGCAAGCCGCGTTGGGTATCACTTTTGGCATCGTAGTGGCGAAAGAAATCTTCGGCGGTACGGGGCGTAACTTCCTAAACCCAGCATTGGCTGGGCGCGCGTTCTTGTACTTTGCTTATCCCGCTAACATGTCTGGCGGCGCTGTTTGGGTTGCGGCAGGTGGTTACTCTGGCGCTACACCGCTGAGCCAATGGTATGAAGGTGGTCAAAGTGCTTTGACGAACAACATGACGGGCCAACCAATCTCATGGATGGACGCATTTGTTGGTAACCTTCCGGGTTCAATGGGGGAAGTTTCGACCTTGTTGATTGCGCTCACAGGTTTGGTGCTGATCTTTATGAAGATCGCTTCGTGGCGAATTGTTGCTGGGGTCTTTGTGGGTTTAGCTGTGACATCGCTACTGCTTAATGCGATTGGCTCGAATACTAATCCTATGTTCTCTATGCCGTTTTACTGGCACTTTGTGATTGGTGGTGTTGCGTTTGGTACCTTCTTTATGGCGACAGACCCAGTATCCGCTGCGTTCACTAACGGTGGTAAGTGGGCTTACGGTATCTTGATTGGTGTGATGACGATATTTATTCGTGTACTCAACCCCGCCTATCCGGAAGGCATTATGTTAGCGATTCTGTTTGCCAACTTGTTTGCTCCTTTGTTCGACTACATGGTCAAAGAGAACAACATCAAACGCAGAATGAAAAGGGTGAGACCTTCGTAAAATGAGGTAAGCTTCACTGAAATTTGGTTGAAAACTGCACTATATTGAAAAGGTCAGAGACATGGGGTTTCTGGCTTTTCTTTTTATCAGGAGGACGAAGACGATGAGAATTAAGGATATTCTCGATAGCCGTTTGGTGCTGTCGTTCTGGTACAACCTAGACTACTGCTTGTCTCTTCTTAGCAAAATTTCTGCACGTTAATTTCCTCAATGCTCCCGCATTGAAAAGCAATTTATCAGTTTGTTTTTAATCTTACGCTTAAGTGCGTAGGGTCGTGCGTATAAGGAAATTAACAATGAAACGTATCCCGGAACCGTTCCGTATCAAAATGGTTGAGCCAATCAAAATGACGACCTTGGCTGACCGAGAAGTTGCCCTTAAACAAGCGGGCTTTAACCCATTTCTTCTTCGTAGTGATGATGTCTACATCGATCTGCTGACCGACTCTGGCACTGGTGCTATGAGTGACAATCAGTGGGCAGGCATCATGATGGGCGATGAGTCCTATGCTGGCAGTCGTAACTATTACAACTTGTGCGATGCGGTGGAGCATTTCTTTGGTTACAAGCTTACTGTGCCAGCGCACCAAGGTCGCGGGGCGGAGCAAATTCTATTCCCAGCTTTGATTGAGCGTATGCGTCAGGTTCGCGGTGGTGAAACGCCCGTATTTATCTCGAATTACCACTTCGATACCACTGCGGGTCACATTGAACTCAATGGCGGTAAAGCGATTAACGTGGTGACGGAAGAAGCGTTTGATACCACCACACCATACGACTGGAAGGGTAATTTTGACCTCAATAAGCTGGTGGCAACGATTGAAGAACACGGTTCTAACAATATCTGTGCGATCATCACGACGGTAACGTGTAACAGCTCTGGTGGTCAGCCTGTGTCGATGGAAAATATGCGCAGCGTGTACGAAATCGCAACCAAGTACGACATCCCTGTGGTGATTGATTCGGCTCGTTACTGTGAGAACGCTTACTTTATCAAGCAGCGTGAAGCGGGTTATGAGAACAAATCGATTCTCGAAATCATTCGCGAGATGTACCAGTACGGCGACATGCTCACTATGTCTGCGAAGAAAGACCCGATGGTGAACATTGGTGGTATGTGTTGTATTCGCGATCATCAAGAGCTTTTCCAAGCGGTTCAAACACGATGTGTACCGATGGAAGGCTTTGTCACTTACGGTGGTATGGCGGGTCGTGATATGGAAGCCTTGGCTCGCGGGTTGTATGAAGGTGCGGATGAAGACTATCTTCACTACCGTATTAGCCAAGTACAATATTTGGGTGAACGTCTACGCGAAGGGGGTATTCCAATTCAATACCCAACAGGTGGTCATGCTGTCTTCGTTGATGCGGCGAAGATCTTACCGCATATCCCCGCGGATCAATTCCCTGCACAGGTGCTGTGTAATGCCTTGTATTTAGAGGCAGGCATTCGTGCGGTAGAGATTGGCTCACTGTTGCTTGGTCGAGATCCGGAAACGGGTAAACAAAAAGCTTCAGAACTTGAGTTGATGCGTTTGACCATTCCACGTCGTGTCTACACCAACGATCACATGGATTACATCGCCGATGCGATCATCGAGTTGAAGAATCGTGCTGATGAACTAAAAGGATTGACGTTTGAATACGAACCTCCAGTACTTCGCCACTTTACGGCTCGTTTCCGCGAACTGGATTGAGAACTCTTCGGGTTGTCGATACGTCAGAGATTGATAAACGTTAATTAAGCAAAAAGCCGCGAACTTCGCGGCTTTTTTAACTCATCTGGGTGTCGAGTTATGCTAAATCCAGCGTGATTCGCACAAACTGCTCGTCTTGGTACAGCACTTCGTAATTGAAGGTATTGCTGGCATAAATACTACCTAAGAACAGAGAACGTTGACTCATAGGTCCACGGAAAAGCATCGAAATAGGTGCGATTAAGGCGTTATTATCGTCGAAGTGTTGGTTTAAGTTATCAGACAGAACACATAGCAAACAACCATGTTGGTCGTGGGATAAATCGACATCTTCAGGACGAGAAAGCAGAACCGTCGTACCCAATTTCTTCTCGACTTCGTTGATCAGCAGTAGGTAGCTATCGAGGTGAGGTTGTGGGTTACTAGGTTTATCGGCACCTACACAACGTTCAAGTAAAGCTTCTAGATTGCCATTTTCCCCTTTTGCCTGTTGAGTCAGAGACTTTAATGGCTTTTTAATCAGTTTGTAGCGATTACTTTTGAGCTTAGGCTTAAGCCATTTTTGCAGTAGGTCGTTACGTTCTTTAAGAGGAAGAATTCGCGATGATGCGTGGATTTTGAAGTGCAGGTGTAATAAGGCGTGCACCGCAAGCTCGCTAAGTAATTGATTAGCGTCAGCGGACTGTTTTGCCTGTTTAGAACTTTGCATTACACTCTAAATTCTTTGAAAGAAAGGAATGGTGCCGAGAGAGGGACTCGAACCCTCACACCTAAGGCACTAGCACCTCATGCTAGCGTGTCTACCAATTTCACCATCTCGGCATCATGATGCTCTGAATACACAGAGGCTTCGAAATGAAGCGTTCCAAATTGTATATCCAAAATCCATAGATTGGCGAGAGCAAAATTGCTCATTTTTGGTCTTTGGTGTTCGATTGGACATTTATTGTTCATTTTTGGTGATTTCACTATTGGTCACCCTCCTAATACCCCTATTTTCCCTACAAGTATGACCACAAAATAGCATCTTTGCTTAAATTATGAACGCTTGAACGTTTGCGTAAATAAATGTGATGAATATCTCTTTTTGTTGGCTATACTTGCGACCCGTTTAAGCGGGAATTAGGGTTCGTTGTTCAGGACCCTTACCCATACAAGCCGTCACATGGAGCAGGAAGAGTCGAGAGCTCTCCAGCAGTGAATGACCCCACGGACCGGACCAGCTACGTTCAATTGCTTGTATAAGGTAAAAATAAGATGTCGAACTATCCGTTCTTCCTTCAATTTGGATCTACGAGTGCGTTGTCACTCGATGCGTTGTCCCTTTCTTCTGCCAATGCTTTTGGCATTCCTTTCTTTTTCAACGTTAAGTAGGTCCGATTCATGAGTGTTCTATTTAGTCTATTTGGTATTGTTGCACTATTAGGTTGTGCGTTCCTGCTGTCAGAGAGCCGTTCTTCAATCAATTGGAAAACCGTGTCTCGAGCATTGCTGCTTCAAATGGGTTTCGCAGCCTTGGTGCTCTACTTCCCTTGGGGACAAGCGGCGTTAGCCAGTTTGAGCAATGGTGTCGCTGGGTTATTGAGTTTTGCCGATGAAGGCATCAAGTTCCTCTTCGGTGACCTCGCTTCTACTGGTTTCATCTTCGCGGTTCGCGTTCTTCCTATCATCATCTTCTTCAGCGCTCTTATCTCTGCCCTTTACTACTTGGGTATCATGCAAAAAGTGATTCAATTTATCGGTGGTGCCATCCAAAAGTTCTTGGGGACCAGCAAAGCAGAATCTCTTGTTGCAACCGGTAACATCTTCCTCTCTCAAGGCGAATCGCCACTTCTTATCCGTCCTTTCTTGCAAAACATGACTCGTTCAGAACTGTTCGCGGTAATGGCTGGTGGTATGGCGTCAGTCGCAGGTAGTGTACTAGGTGGTTACGCAGGTCTAGGTGTAGAGCTGAAATACCTAATCGCAGCGAGCTTCATGGCTGCTCCAGGTAGCCTGTTGATGGCAAAAATCATTGTGCCAGAGCGTCAAACGCCAAGCGATTACAACAACATCGAATTGGATAAGTCTGAAGAGAGCAACGTGATCGACGCGCTAGCAAGCGGCGCGATGGGCGGTATGAAAGTTGCGGTTGCGGTAGGTACGATGCTGATCGCATTTGTGAGTGTGATTGCAATGGTGAACACGGGTCTGGAAAACCTAGGCGAAATGTTCGGCTTTGCGGGCATCACGCTACAAGCGATCTTTGGCTACCTATTTGCCCCTCTCGCTTGGTTAATCGGCGTTCCGGGTCACGAAGTATTAGCGGCAGGTTCTTACATCGGTCAGAAAATCGTAATGAACGAATTTGTTGCATTCATCGACTTCGTACAACATAAAGCAACGCTGACTGAACACACACAAGTGATCATCACGTTTGCGCTGTGTGGTTTCGCGAACATCGGTTCTATTGCAATTCAACTTGGCTCTATCGGTGTGATGGCTCCAGAACGTCGTAAAGATGTAGCGAACATGGGTCTCAAAGCGGTAGCGGCTGGTACATTAGCGAACTTAATGAGTGCGTGTTTAGCAGGTATCTTTATCTCGTTATAAGGAACGCCTCCACATAAACAGCCATTCAAAACCCGCCACTTCGGCGGGTTTTATTTTATAAATTATTTGAATGAGAGCTAGGTTAAATATTAGGTAGGCTATTGCTCGACAATATTCATTATTGAGTAAATTCACATCAGGATTGAATAGTGCTTGCGTACGGTTTGCATTTACTTTCTAATTTATTAATAGAATAAGGAAGTCGTACGTGACGTCAAAAGTCGTATCGGTAGTATTAACCGATAAAGGTTGGACAGGGCTAGGTCCACTCACTCAAACATGCTGTAAATCCATCACACCTTTCGTAGGTTCTCACCGTTTAATTGATTTTTCGCTAACCAACCTCATTCAAGCAGGAATAAAGCGTAATCTTGTCCTCAGTCGTTTTTATTGCGCACCGTTAGTTGCTCACCTTAAGCATGCATGGCAGCACTACAAATCGAGAATCGAAGTGCTCGAACCCATTTATTCTCAAGCTAAGTTATTACCTAAGCTGCAACAGAATTGGACTGATGTTTTATTGCAGCATTTAGATGTCATCAATCGACCCTCCGATGAACATGTCTTGTTGGTCGGTGGTGAGCAAATCCATCGCAATTACATTTCTTCTTTGTTGCACTACCATCAAATCCAAAATGCCGAACTCACGTTAGTTGTGGCTCAGGTTCCTGTCGCACAAGCGTCTCAGTATCATGTCGTTGAGTTAGATGAACACCGTCAAGTCATTGATATTCAACACCAGCCCCCAATTCCAGCAGAAATTCCAAACAAACCAGGCTTTGCTATGGTATTAACGGAAAATTACCTCTTTCAGCGCCCCGTGTTGGTCAAAGGTTTGTTCAATAATGCCAAGAAGCTGGATGGTCAGCATGATTTGACCAAGGACATCGTTGCACTGCTTGCGCGTAGAGTAAAAACCGTGTTGTTTGACCTCGGCGAGATTGACGCAAAGCAAGCGCCTATGTACTGGCACAACGTCAATAACATTGATGATTATTGGCGACTACAAATGATGATGCTGGCGGAACAAAGTGATACTAGCAAACCATCTACCAGTGCGTTGCTGAGCCGACAAATTGAATCGCAACGACCAAGCCAATATTGCGATATTGAAGGGATCAAAGTCCGCGTTAAGGACAGCTATATTGCTTCTGGTTGCCATATTGAGGGGGCGTGTTCAATTCGCTCAGTCATTGGTGTGGATTGTGAGCTGGGTAAAAACAGTATTCTGCACGAGTCCGTATTAATGGGACGGTGCAAAATTGGAGAAAATAGTCGCATTACACGTACTATCATTGAAGAAGATGTTCAGATTGCTCCGGGTACCGTGATTGGGGAAAAGCCGGAGAGAGACAAAGAACGTTTTCACATTACGGATGGTGGATTAGTCGTGATTCCGAGGGGCAGTCGCGTTGGTTTTGAACAAGAAGCTTCTCCACTGCATGCGAATTACCCCGAAGGCGTTACAGATAACGTCGTGTAATACGGGTATTTTGAGTTGAATTGTGATTGACGTACAGAATCAAGATTTGGTGTGTAAATATACATATTTTCGAAACTAACGGCGTTTGGCTAGGAGAAAAAATGCAGTTCGACCGACTTCAATTTGCTGATGCATTGAAGCACTTTAGAAAGAAATATAAATACTCACAAGACAGTTTGGCGGAGCTGCTTTCTTCTTCACACCGTGTATTCTCTAGCTTGAATCAAGCAACGCTGAGCCAGTGGGAGAGGAGGAAAATAGAGCCGACGTTACTGCGACGTCTCGGGATCGCACATTTCTTTCAGCAACCATATCACTACGATACTCAAGAGCTGAAGAGTGTTAAGAAAGCACTCCAACATCCGGTCAACTTCCAAAATTTAAGTACGGTGTACGAGTATGAGATCACGCATACCAGTCACGTATCTTTGGATAAATTGGAAGGAGAAGATAGATCATTGGTTATGGATTCCCATCAACGTTTGAATGGGAACGAGCTTGTCGAAACTCTGAATGAGCTTGAGCTTCATCAACCTAAAATCTACTGTTTCTATTACCAAAAAATGCTGATTGGACATGTGGTGTATGAACAGAAGAATAACGCCATTTACTTGGTCAGCGTTGTATTTTTGACCAAGTCAATTCGAACTCAATTACTCAATCATATTGCTGAAATTAGTAAAGATTTGATGGTGTTTTTCCCGATTCGGGATCATAGCTTGAATCAGTTTATGGAAGATTGTTTTTTAGAACGATGTTGTTCAAGTCATTGCATCACTTTCTACACAGGAACCAGCCGGCAATTTTTTGAGAACCCAATGATCCGGAGCGTGATGCAAGGATTTCAAGATTTTCGCTTGGTTCGCTACGAGCAAATGCTTAAGAAGCAGAGTGTTTAGCTCTGCTTCCTGATCTCAAACTAGATTCAGTAAGGTTGATTACGACTTGGGTACCAATCCGTATGGTACTGAACTAAACGCTTGTGGTTGGTTTTTTACCGTCGGTGCTTGATGCACTCCTTGCCAATCTAACAGCATGATCGCGAGGACATTACGGTGTTCACCATAAGTTAGGTCGAACTCACCATCCACAGAAGGGATCATGCCTTGCTCAGTATTAAGGGCGCTTTGAATCGCTTGACGCGTTTTTTCAACAACCGGATCGTTATCCAAACCAGCCAACAAGAAAGTAATGCCGACTTCAGCAATCACATCTTCTTTTGAACGGAGAATGATGGTGTCTATGTTGTCGCGAAAGTAGTCATAGATCCATTGATGATCGGCTTCGTTAACCTGTTTTTGGTAGTACTGAGAATCTCCAAAAATGATGTGTGTCATGCCGTAGATCTTATTGCCGTATTGTTGCGGTGAGAGCTTCTTATCTAGGCTATCTGGGTAGGTGCTTCGGAATGCATCTGTAAACGCTTTAACGACATCTTGCTCGCCGAGTTGACGCAACCAATAAACCTGATTCGCCAACTGAGCTGCCCAAGCCTCAATCATGGCGGGGTCAGTGGCGTAACGAGCAAAGTCATAACGTTTTAGTATGCTTCTCAGCGTTTTGTCTTGCTTATGTTTTAAACCATACTCATCGGCTCGTGCCATTGCGCCAAGTAAATCAACACCTAAATACAAGTATTCTGGTTGATGTTTGGTAACGGTATAACGGCGCTGCCCGCGCTCGTCTTCGTCGTCATGGTAGCTGGCTAAACGTTCCTCTGAATACAGAAAAATCTGTTCTGGTGTGGTGACATCGCTGGCAAAGCGATTTAAACGGCTGGCAACTTGCGCCATGTCAGTCCATACCGCAGGTAAGTATTTATCATCCAAAGTTTGGCGGTACATACGAAGACCGAAATGCCCTTCTCGAAACGCTGGTAAGGTATAGAGCTGTGACTCATAGGTACTTTTGATCAACTGAGCAGATTGTGAATAGGTCAAAGCTGGAGACTCTTGAGAGGCTTGCGCCTGAAAAACCAGTGAGCATGAGAGCAACACGGCTAAGCTGAGAGGTTTGATACGCATATACACATTCCGTTAGAAAGCCAGAATTCAAACCTACCATCAATGCTTTATCGGTATGTAATGGCTCAGTCAATAGTTAGTCACGATATGGCGGAACGTTAGGTTGATGCGTTCTCCTTTGGTTTTTGCAGTTTTTGGGACAGCATGCTTCCAATGGTGCTGAAGCTCACCTGCCATGATAAGCAGTGAACCATGGCTGAGTTCATACTCTATTTGGGTTTTACAATGTAAATTCCTTAGCACAAACCGACGAGTTTCCCCCAAATTAATCGACGCAATAATCGGGTTTCTTCCCAATTCTGGTTCGTTGTCTTGGTGCCAGCCCATTGAATCTTGTCCATTGCGATACAGGTTTGCCAATACTGAGTTGAACGAAACGTCTGCAATGGTTTCGCAGCGTCCTTTGAGATCACTAAGTTCTGTGGTCCAAGGGTGAGGTACCATTGTGAGCCCGGAGTAGGTGTACGCTGCATCGCCGTGCCATGCTTGCAAACGAGGTTGTAGAACTGAGCGACCAAACATCATGATGCTTTCTTGTTGCCAAGGTAGGGTTGTTCGCAATTGGGAAAAGTAATGGTCGGCTTCTGAATGACTCAGAAAGTGAGGATCATGGTAGATCTTGCCTTGTGCTACTTCTTGCCAAAATGAGCTTTTGAATAAATCGCCTTGTACCTGCATCTCACTTTACCTTTCTCTTTTATAAAATGAACAAATATTTATTACCTTTACGATGGCTATTGGTTATTCTTTTAGTAAATAAGTATTTTAACAATAAATAAAGAAAACTCTTGGTTTGCCATGAGTTAGTGGGGAACAGATGCGGTACTCACCGAAGAAGCAAGGTTACTTTGCATTGTTCTTCCTCACTTTTTTTGCCCTGTGCGTTGGAGTTATTGAGCTATTACACCAAAATCAGCTCAGTCTGCACCGAGAGCGAGTTCAAGTTGAGGCCAAAGAACAACTTTCTATGCTCCGTTCCAATTTGGAAGCGGAACTGATGGCTGACATATATAAAGCCAGCACTCTGGCTACGCTTATCACATTGCTGCCGAACAGCGAAACACACAAGCTGAATTTGGCGGCGAATCGTATCTTAAGCAAAAGTAATCACATTACTGTTATTGGCATCGCAGAAAATGATGTCGTCGGTTATATATACCCTCGAAAGGGCAATGAACGTGTGATTGGTCTTGATTATCGTAGCGTGCCTACTCAATGGGTTCAGGTACAAAAAGCCAAAGACATTGAAGAGATATTTATCGCCGGTCCTGTCGAGCTTGTACAAGGTGGTAAAGGGTTGATTGTGCGTGTTCCTGTGTTCCGCGATCCTCCGACTAATAAAGACTATTGGGGCGTTATTAGTGCGGTGATCGATTTCAATGGTTTGTTGAGAGAAACGGGTGTCATTGATTTTTCTTACCAATATCAAATGACGATGCGTGGCTACGACAGTGGCGGTGAGCTAGGTGATGTTATCTTTGGCAATCCGGGAAGAGAAGAGGACATTTATGCCAAAGAGCAAGTGTTCTTCCCATATGGTGGCTGGAGTCTGGCGGTGTACTCCAATGGTGAGTTAGAACAACAAGTGCCTTGGTATGTATTACAAATGGCGCGTTTAGTTGGCTATCCGATCGTGCTTGCTTTGAGCATTGCGCTCATTGTTATTTATCGCCTATACATTGTAGCGGACAGCCGTGCATTGCATGATGAGCTTACTCAGCTGCCAAATCGTCGTTACTTTATGAAGTCTTATCAACAGCAGTTTGAGATCGCCAAGCGCTATAAAAAGCGTTATAGCTTTGCCTTGGTTAACATCGACCTCGATCATTTTAAGCATATTAACGATACCTATGGGCATGACGCAGGGGACAAGGTGTTGGTGGCGTGTGCAGAAAGAATCAAAAGCACATTGCGCCGATCAGATATTGTGGCGCGAATGGGGGGCGACGAGTTTCTTATCATCGTGCATAACCCTAAGACTGAAGAAAACATTCAAGCGTTGTTGAAAAAACTGAGGTTTGCCTTGTGTTCAACGCCGGTGATCTATGAAGAAGAATTGATATACCTGCGAACCAGCATGGGTTACGCGATGTTTGACCCTGAAATGATTTCATCTCAGCAAATGATGAAAATCGCCGACGAGCGAATGTATCAACAGAAACACTATGGCGGCTAAAACGAATGGTATAGCACCCGCTTAAAACAGTTAAACGGAAAGCCTCGCACACTTAGCGAGGCTTTTTCATTTAAGCCGTTCTTATCACTAAGAAAGGACATTGCTGATAAAGGGATTAGTAGCAATGCATGTTGTGGCATATTTTGCAGTTGTTTGCATTTTGCAAATGCGATTTGCAAAATGTGTGGTTAATAAATCATCAATATGCATCAAGATCGAAGAAAAAACGCAGTTTTAAAAGTTGGCACGCATCGTGCTTTATACAGAGTGACCCTTATTAAGCCGAGGGTCACCTAGCCAACTGACGTTGTTAGTGAATACACATTGTTCACAAGTATATACCGCCAATCACCTCATTGTGATTGGCGTTTTTTCTTTTTAGAGTTCAATAATTTGCCTCTCATCGCCCGAATCATCTGATTCGCCACACTTGTTATAACAACTTGGTTGCCTTGGACACACTGCTCCTCTTGAACAAATCAATCTTGCTTGAGTTTGAATCCCTCGTTCGATCCAATTGATGTTGAGAATTTTGGCAATCGTTGTGAGATCTTTCTTGATGTGCTGTGGAATCACAGTACTACCACCGGAAGACACACACAGTGACTTCAACTCTTCAGCAATCGCAATCGCATCACCACCTTGGGCTGAAATCGCTGGATTGAGGTCAATACCTGCACACAGAACGCGATTATTACCTGCAGGGTCAAATACGTTGACCGATTCACAGCAATAGATGCGGGGTTCGTTACCGACGTTAAGAATCGAAATTTGCGCCGAGCTGGTGTCCAGCGGTTGTGATAAGCGGCGGAATACCGCCCAGTGCTGACAAGGGTCATTGACTTTACGCATGTTCCCCCAAGGCAGAGGGATACCATTACCGCGATATACGGCTTTCAGTTTGCCTGGACCATAGGCATCAAAGTAATGCCAGTGTGGGTATGGCGACACTACCGTCATGCGGCGCATCGCGACAGAAGGCGAGACGCCCGCTTTTTTGTGAACATCAATTTCATAGCCAGAGCGGTCAAGTAACTGACGAAATGGCACTTTCGGACACAACAACGCCCCAGCAAAGAAACTCGACTCGAAATCGCGCCACGCTTGTAAAATATCTTGTGAGTTGAGTTCAGAGTTAGAAACCTGCGAACCGCTTTGTTCCCAGTTATTCTGGTGACCAATCGACAACACGTTATTCATGCCGTCACTGCTGTGCAGCACTCGGTGCCCAATGTATACCGCTAAGTCGTACTTCAATCGAGTCGGGTAGTCTCGCATGCGCTTGTTGAGGTAGATGGTCCCTGGTGCTTCCATAAACGAGGTGATCAACTGCTTGGCACTCACACCGAGTTCATCAATCACATCTTGTGGCGCGCGGTCTACCCAGCGAATATCCAATCCCATGCTTTTCGCAATATCAATCAGATCCTCTACCGAAAGATTAAGACGTTTTAAGCCGACCTCTTCTGCAGCTCGTTCTAAGTCCGGGAAGTGGTTTTGGTGGTTCTCTTGATGCGCTCGAATCAAGAGATGAGCGAACTGACGCCCCGTGATGCCGGTTTGAGAGAGCATTTCCGGTATCGCGATTTGTAGGATGTCGTTAGAGAATAAAAAGCTTGGTTCGAGCGCCATTCCGTTGATGCCACCACGATTACCTTTGTTGGGGGTAATGGCTTCTAGCTCTGGTTCATCGTCCAAAAACCAAGCGGGTTCTTTTTGGAAAACTTCGGCAATCACTTCCAACATATCAATGCTCGGAACGCGTTTTCCACGTTCGATCATGGATAAGTAAGAAACTGACGGAGCGTATTCAGGATTAATCCTAACGCAACGCGCAGACAAATCTTCCATCGTTAAATGGTTGTTCTTCCTTAGGTTACGAATTTTCGTTCCTAAGAAGTGAGATTGGCGGATAAGACTTTTTGACACAGACATTTTGTAAAATTCACATTGTAAAATTTTTGTTGTGAAATTGTAGTCAATATTTCGCTAGTCTACATAATGAGCAGGCAAGGAAATTAACCATCAACTTCACAGATTTGCCTGAAACTTAAACAGAGGTTTTAAGTTTTTACTCTAGGAAGAGTGTTTAAGTGCGAGGAAACGACGATGAATATGCTGAACTTCGATAAAAAAGACATCCAACAACAAGAACGCCCATTTATCGCTGAAGCCGTATTTGCCGTCGAGGCGGTAAGTGCTGAGCAGCAGAGCGAGAAGCAAGTTAAGGCGAAGCAACTACTGGACCGTATGTTCCCATTGGAGAGTGGGTCACACCAAGATGTATCAAGCTACGTGATCGACTACAGACACGTAATGGCGTACTTCAAGGACGGCACACACAGTGGTCTGAAAAGTCCAAAGCATTTTGTGGCGTACACAGGAGAGAAAGAAGATCCAAAATCGATCCTATTCAAAGATGAATCAGGCAGTCACGTTGAAGTAATGTTCGGTTGTCACAAAGGTACGGGTTGTGTGGAGTTGATGGACATTGACGACATCCAACTGGAAACGCGTACTACCTTTAGCCCTGAGCTAATTGGTAATGCACCAACCGCGATGCGTCATTGGATCAGCTTAATCAAAGGCGATAAGAAAGGAAAGCCAATGGCGTGCAGTGAAGACAAAGAGTACACCGCGAAAAATGGCGACGATTACTTCTTAAGCTACTGCTATAGCATTGATTAATGAGTTAAGAAGTACAGAGAATAACGAGCCAGCCCAAGAAAGACAAAACCCCAAGCACTTGCTTGGGGTTTTGTTTATATTTTCAGCCAGTTTGAATGGCTTTCGCCTGTTCGTTTTGACTGTGTTAAAGCGGCATTACGCGGTTACGACCGAGTTGTTTCGCTTCATACAATTGTTTATCAGCTTTGTTTACGATGCTATCGAGCGTGTCACCAACTTCAAATTCTGCAACACCAAAAGAGGCGGTGATGCTTTGTACTTGGCTCCCTGAACGTTTGTCACGAACACGCAGCTTTTCAATCATTCGACGAAGCGTATCAGCGTATTGTCGACCGATTCGCAGTGACTTGTTTGGTACGATAAGGGCAAACTCTTCACCACCAAAGCGATAAGCACTGATGCCGTCACGACAACTTTGTTGCAGTCGACGAGCAATGGCTTTGATTACGGTATCTCCGAATAGGTGACCGTAGTTGTCATTGAATGCTTTGAAGTGGTCGATATCCAACATGATCAGTGTCATTGCTTGGTTGTTATCGATCAGCATTTGCAGGTCGTTATCGAAAGCGCGACGGTTATACAGGTTGGATAAGCCATCGAACAAGGCGTCTTTCTGCACTTCTGCTAGCTGATTCTTAAGGCGAGAGATCTCTTCGCTAGCCGTTGTGAGTTGGCTATTTAGGAACTTCGTCGAGTGGCGTATTTCACGAGACTCTGCAACAAGCTGACGCACTACATTCATCACTTCTTCGATGCTGAGGCTATTGTCTTCAACTTTTTCTAGTTTGTTAAAGCTCTTATCCACCATGTCGGAGAAGGAGGAGGTGTCGGTAATCGTGTCAGTCATCGAGCTAGAGACTTCGCCCAAAAGCACTTCTACATTTGTTTTGAGTTCTTCTAAGCTGGTTTCTGCTTTACTCGCAACATAGCTGTTATAGAGCTGCTTATGCATTGCTGGTGGGCAGACGTCATAGTTCTCAAGAACCATATCTAATTCTTGATTCAGCTCTGGGATAGTTTTGTCTACGTAGGTGTACCACAGTGCGTAGTTGGCTGGTGTTGCCGCTACGTGGTTTTTTATCATCAGTGGTACCGCTTTTTTTAGGTTCGCGGTTGATTTCTTAAATTCGTCGGTCATTTCTGCAGTGTTACAAGCAAAATGGAATTAAGCTAAGGGTAACGGATATAAAACAATATCGCTTTATTTTTTGTCATTTTTGCTTGGTTTTCTTAAAAAATATGAGCAAATAATCAAATGGTTTCATGAATATTAGTCTTGATTTTAAAATTTCATAAAATCCTTCGTAACATTCTGTTTACCATAAAAGTTTGAGTGATGGAGTTTTGAGCAATGTAAACGAAGTGCTGATCTTGACCAACTAAGGTTCGTAGAATCTGGCATGCGCATAACAGAAAAGTGCCAAAAGGAGCTTCGTTTGAACAAAACAATAGGACTGTATTGGTTTACCAATGATTTGCGACTGGATGACAACCCAAATCTGGCCAAAGCTGCAGAAGAAGTGGATTTTCTTGTCTGTCTTTACTGTTATCCCAAGGTTTCACCATTTTTGGCGCACTATGCTCAAACATCCGAGTTTGGTCAGCCAAAAAGACAGTTTTTAGATGAGTCATTACACTGCCTCAACCTGTCTTTAAATGCACTTGAACAACGTTTGTTTGTTGTCGACTTGCATCCTTATCAAGCATTAAAACATGCCTTCAAAAATCTTGGTGTTACAAGGCTTTACGTTGATGCTATGCCGGGTTGCGACGAGCAAAGTGTCATCGAAGAAATTAAGGCGGAGGAACGCCACGTAACGGTTGTTCAGCACGAAATGCGAAGTTTATTTAGGTTGGCTGACCTCCCGTTCAGTCTCAATGAGCTATCTGATACTTTTACCCAGTTTCGTAAGCAAGTAGAAAAGCTATCTATTTCGCAACCTGCCGACAGAGTATCTACACTTCCGCCACTACCCAAAGGTCTCTCTTTACCAACATTGAGCTTAACTCGCGACTTAAAGCCAATGCCATTTGCTGGGGGAGAGCATGCGGGGCTTGAGCATTGTCGTCGGTATTTTGATTCGCCGCTTGCGAGTGAATACAAACAGACACGCAACGGTTTAGATGGCATGGACTATTCCACTAAATTCTCCCCGTGGTTAGCACATGGCTGTGTTTCGGCGAAAAGGATCGTGGACATGTTAAAGCGTTATGAAGCGGATTATGGTGCTAATGATTCGACGTATTGGATTTACTTTGAATTGCTGTGGCGTGAGTACTTTTATTGGTATGCGCGACGATATGGTCGGCAGCTGTTTCATTTTGGTGGGATTCGCAATCAAACGCCATTGACCAGCTTTTACGCCCATCGTTTCCAACAATGGAAAAAAGGCGAGACGCCATTCCCGCTCGTTAATGCGTGTATGCATCAACTCAATGAAACTGGGTACATGTCGAATCGTGGCAGACAACTGGTCGCGAGCTGCCTTGTACATGAACTAGGGCTAGATTGGCGCTATGGCGCTGCATATTTTGAGTCTCAATTAATTGATTACGATGTGGCTTCAAATTGGGGAAATTGGCAATACCTCGCAGGCGTTGGTGCGGACCCTCGTGGTTCAAGGCAATTCAATCTTGAAAAGCAGACGCAAATGTACGACCCCAACCATGAGTTTATTGATAAGTGGGATGGGCATTGTGATGGTGCACGTTTGGATAATGTGGACATGGTTGATTGGCCGATTGCGATGGAAAGTCATGGCAATGCGTCTTCTACGGAGAAATCATGATGCAGTTTGATACCGTTCGGTTGATCTTGGGTGATCAACTCAATTGCGAACATACTTGGTTTCAGCAACCTGATGACCACGTTCTCTATTTGATTGCAGAGTTAAAACAAGAGAATACGTATGTGACGCATCACATTCAAAAAGTATGTGCGTTCTTTTCTGCAATGGAAAAGTTTGCGAAAGAGCGTCAGAGCGAAGGCCATCAAGTCTTGCACCTTACGTTGGATGATACCCAATCTTTTGGGGATCTTGAGCAACTTCTCCAGCATTTTGTCAGCGAAGTTGGTGCAAGCAAGTTTGAATATCAACGCCCTGATGAATACCGATTATTGGAACAACTTGCCAAACTTAAGCTCAATGGCGTAGTAACGCGTTGCGTTGACTCAGAGCACTTTTTGTTGCCGTTTGAAGAGATCGAAGAGCAGTTCCCGCAAGGCAAACACATCATGATGGAGCACTTTTATCGCCGTATGCGCAAGCGTTTCAACATCTTAATGCAAAATGGCAAACCTGTTGGGGGGAAGTGGAACTATGATGCGAATAATCGCAACAAACTCAAAACTAAAGATATTGAGCAGTTGCCACAACCTTTAATGTTTAGTACCGATGTCAGTGAGATACAAGCGCGATTAACACGTCATGGAATTAAAACGATAGGGCACTTTGAAGGGGATTTATTGTGGCCGATTAACCGTGCTCAAAGCTTGTCTCTACTTGCTCATTTTTGCCAAGTTTGTTTGCCTCTTTTTGGTCGTTTTCAAGACGCGATGACTGGGCAACACGACGCTAAATGGAGTTTGTATCACAGTCGGATTTCGTTTTCTCTCAACAGCAAACAGCTACACCCGCAAGAAGTCATTGATGCGTCACTCAAGGCATTCCATTCAAACCCAGACATTAATATTTCTCAGGTTGAGGGTTTTATTCGCCAGATTTTAGGTTGGCGAGAGTACATCCGCGGAGTGTACTGGGCGAACATGCCTCATTACCCGAAAAAGAACGAACTGGAAGCGAACAGAAAACTGCCTGATTTCTTCTGGAATGGCGAAACAAAAATGGCGTGCATGCGTAATGCGATTGGTCAGTCCCTTGACTACGCCTATGCGCACCATATCCAACGTTTAATGGTCACTGGTAATTTCTGTTTGCTAACTGAGATCGAACCATCCCAAGTGGATGAATGGTATCTCGGTATATACGTTGACGCGATCGAGTGGGTAGAGATGCCAAACACACGTGGTATGGCGCTGTTTGCTGATGGAGGTATTGTCGGCACTAAACCTTATGCAGCTAGTGGTTCTTACATTAATAAAATGAGTGATTACTGTAAGGGCTGCCATTACGACAACAAAGCACGCAGTGGTGAAGGTTCATGCCCATTCAACAGCTTGTATTGGCGTTTTATGAACAAGCATGACAAGCGATTGGCGACCAATCCTCGTATCGGGATGATTTTCCGCTCTTGGGACAATATGGAACCACAGCAACGACAAGCTATCCTTGAAACCGCGGAGCACCACATGGAAAATTTGGAGACCTTGTAATGGAAATATTGATCGTAGGTGGGAATGGCGGAATTGGATTTGCCATGGTTGCGTGCGCGGCGGAACATTTTCCTCAAGCTCGTGTTCACGCGACCTATCGTAGGCAACACCCCAACTGGCATCATCCCAATGTTATTTGGCATCAAGTGGATGTGACACAAGATGAGGAGGTGAAAGCGCTCAGTGAGTACATCGAGCATGTTGATTGGTTGGTGAACTGCGTGGGTATGTTGCACTCCCAAGAGAAAGGTCCGGAGAAGAATTTGAGTTCTCTCGACGCAGACTTTTTCCAGCAAACGATAATGGTAAACACCTTGCCCAGTTTACTGCTGGCGAAGTACTTTACACCTAAGCTCAAACGCAGCACACAGCCTAAGTTCGCGGCTGTTTCTGCTAAAGTTGGCAGTATTAACGATAACCAATTGGGCGGTTGGTATAGCTATCGAGCCTCAAAAGCCGCGTTGAATATGTTCCTTAAAACCATGTCAATCGAATGGCAAAGAATGCTCAAGCATGGCACGGTACTCGCGCTCCATCCGGGAACCACCGATACGGCGTTGTCTGCGCCTTTTCAAACCAATGTGCCAGAGGGAAAACTGTTCACGCCAGAGCGAGTGGCAAAGGATTTGCTAGGGTTAATAGAAAAAGCAACCCCGCAAGATAGCGGGGCGTTTTGGGCTTATGATGGCGCATTACTACCTTGGTAAAGATTGTACTAACTGGGGCAAAATACGCACTAGAGAGGTTCGGAGTGACCTACGTCTTCGTTGATTTTCTTCTTCGGCAACGCTCAGAACAATAAACGATTTCATCCCAATTTCGCGCCCACTTCTTTCTCCAAGAAAACGGGCGCTCACAGACTGGACAGACTTTTATGGGAAGGTTGGATTTAAAACCTTTCATCGTTCTGAATGTTCACTCCTAATTCGTTGTCTTAAGCGAGTTTAGTTATTAAATAGGTACAGATAATCGTCGTAACCTAGGTTTGCCATTTCGCTTACTGGTACAAACTTCATGGCTGCTGAGTTCATGCAGTAACGTAACCCTGTTGGTTTTGGTCCGTCTTTGAAAACATGACCAATATGCGAATCTCCAAACTTGCTGCGAATCTCTGTTCGTGGATAAACCAATTTAAAGTCGGTCTTCTCAACGATGTAACCTGGATTGATTGGTCTAGTAAAGCTTGGCCAACCTGTACCTGATTTGTATTTATCCGTCGATGAAAACAGTGGCTCACCAGTGACAATATCCACATAGATGCCCGCTTCTTTGTTATCCCAGTACTCGTTGTTAAAGGGACGCTCTGTGCCTTCTTCTTGTGTTACGTAGTACTGCAGATCAGTCAACTTCGCTTTGATCTCTTTATCAGACGGTTTTTCATAGACCTTCAGTTTTGTCATCAGATCTTTTTCGTTGATAAGCTCGCGTAGTGTTTTTGGGTTGTCTTTACGATCCTCACCAAACACTTCATCTAGGTATTTATCTCGACCTGACGCATAGCGGTAATATTTGTATTTCAGGGCACTCTTTTTGTAGTAATCCTGATGGTAAGACTCCGCAGGGTAGAACTTTTCAAACTCAATAAGCTCCGTTTTAAGTGGCTTCGGATAAATCATCGCCTTGTCGATTTCCATCATAAATTGCTCAGCAATCTGTTTTTGCTCCGCATTATGGTAGAAGATCGCAGGACGGTATTGGGGACCACGGTCGACGAATGAGCCTTTGTCGTCAGTCGGGTCGATATGGCGGAAGAAGTAATCCAAAACTTGCTCGTAGTTAACAATGCTTGGGTCGTACTTCACTTCAATCACTTCTATATGGCCAGATTTGCCAGAAGAGACTTGTCGGTAGGTCGGATTTGCTAAATCACCACCTGAATAACCAGATACGACGTCCAACACACCCGGTAATTGTTCTAAATCTGATTCAGTACACCAGAAACAGCCGCCAGCCAAAGTAGCAATGTCGGTTTTGCCAGATGCGTTCACCTTATCCATGGTATCGGCAGTGCCTGTTTTACTTAATAAGATGGACAGTACAGGGAGTGTGAATGAGAATCCCACCAATAGCTTAGATACTTTCTTCATAACTTCCTCAAACGTCATTTTTCTCAATGAATGTTACGTAAGGAGACAGAAGTTAGAGCTAAAAAATTGCAACAATAGTGAAAAATTCTTTGCCCTTTTATACCGGAGGGCTACAGTAATGGCACCAAACAAACGCTCATTGGTGATAGGTTGCCGATGAGACAGAAGTAATAATGAGGGAAACCATGCAAGCAGAAGTAAAATGGGTCGAAGACTTTAAATTCCTAGGTCAGTCTCAATCTGGTCACTCCGTTGTGATGGATGGCAATGGCGGTGCGACTGCACCAAGCCCAATGGAGATGGTATTGATGGCTGCTGGTGGTTGTAGTTCTGTTGATGTGGTTGATGGATTGAAGTCAGCAGGTCAGAAAGTGGCTTCTGTTAATGCGAAGCTCACAACCGAACGTCGTGAAACGGCACCGCGTATTTTTACTCAAGTGAACATTCATTTTGAAGTGTCGGGTGAAGCCTTAGAGCCAGAAATCGTAGCGAAAGTTGCTGCTGATTCGTTAGAGAAATACTGTTCCGTGTGCCTGATGCTCGGTAAGGGCGTAGAGATGACTCACAGCTGGGAAATCGTGTAACCGACCCTAGTGCCACTTAAATAAAATAGGAAAGAGAAAAGCGCGTGCTTTTCTCTTTTTTTATTCCTCTTTTGCATTAACCTAGCTACGTTAAAAGCTGTAGGAAAGATCCTGTGACCGAACTAGAGAAAATGATGTCAGGCCAAGTATTCGATGGCGCAGACAAAGAAATTGATGCGATTCGAACCCACGCAACTCATGCATTGATGGCATTCAATGGCAACACCGATGAATCCCAACGTGATGCACTGCAAAAGAACCTATTTGGCAAGGTTGGGATGAGCATCATCCGTGCGCCGTTCCATTGTGAGTTTGGTAAAACGATTGAAATCGGTGAAGAGACCTTTATCAATATGAATGTCGTGATGCTTGATGGCGCTAAAATCACCATTGGTAATCATGTGCTTATTGGACCAAGTGTTCAGCTTTACACTGCATCTCACTCGCTGGATTACCGTAGCCGACTAAAATGGGAAACGTTTTGTAAACCAATCACGATTGAAGATAGCGTTTGGATTGGCGGGAACTCAGTCATCAACCAAGGCGTAACCATTGGCGCTCGTTCTGTGATTGCTGCTAACTCAGTGGTGAACAGTGATGTGCCGCCAGATTGTTTATATGGTGGAACGCCAGCCAAATTGATTCGTCGTCTAAACGAGGACGAATAACCACACTTACTCATGGTGCTTATTCTCATAATCAATAAGCGCTTATTTACATATCAATTTCATTAATTTATAAATTTCATATGCTTATTTTTGTTGTCTATGAAATTCATAAGAAGAATGTATGAAGCTGAAAGTTGTAAGTATTTGCTTAATTGTGGGGACGGCGTTCGTAAGTGCTTTGCTCTATTTTGACTCTCGAAAGCTCGTACTTTCGCAATGCGCTGACGAAGAAAAAGTGGAGACTTGGGTTCAATTCGTATTTGACTATTCAATTCTCAATGACTTCAGCATAGAAGCCTTGGAAGAGCGAATCGACGAGGATTTAGCCCTTTCGAATCTTATTCTCGCAAACTCATGTGTTCCTATGATCCGTAAGAGCGCTGGTTATGAGTTCTTTGATGCTCACAACGCTAAACCTGAAGATATGTTGTCTTCACATTACGAACTCAACCTGCAACACAGCAGTTTGTTGGAACGTGCGTATCAGGAACCAAATTTTTATGTCGTGTTGGTGTTAAGTGAGGACAGCAGTTACTTTGATTTTGAGTACAAAATAGCAGAAACATGGGTTGATTTATTTCCTAACTTCGTGGTTTCCGATGTACGAGCTGGTCCACTAGCTTTGGAGCATGAACTAGGGCACTTAGCATGGGCACAACATGATTTAGAAACGCTATCATCTCAAGTTCAAGGTAGAACACTTGAATCCATGACAGCTGAGGATAACCAGTTACAGATCAAGCGGTATGCTCATGCTGCATTATGTGGTGACTCTGGAACCATCATGAGCTACGAAAAGAACATAGTACCCATCTATTCCAGCCCCAATATTACCTATCAAGGTCGAGTTTGTGGAGACGCTGAAAGCGCAGACAATGCAAGGCTGTTAACCGAGTATGCTCGAGCATTGCGAGCCAAAGTTGATGCACGGTCATGGTAATCGTTACGTTGCTAAGAAATACCTACCTAGGAGGCGAATATGTCAAGAAAGACAGAAGTGTTTCTGTGTCCTAAATGTGGAGTGGAAACGCACCACGTTGTGGTTTTAGTTAGAAAGAAAAGTGCTTTTGAGGGTGATAAAAACCGCAGGAAGAAAGAGTTCATTACTGGGTTTCTCAAAAGTGCTGTCTTCGGTGCTTTTTTAGCTTCGATGGACGATTTTTCTCGTCATTTGATCTGTGAAAATTGTGGTAACAAAACCATTCAAGATTGAGCTGTCGCCTTGGCAGCTTACCCAGAGCATAAGTGTGCGTTTTGATTCGCTGAATATTCAAACCCGAAATTTATTGAGTTAGTGCTTTTACTCTTAACGTCTTTCCATGCCTGCTACTCAGTTTTTGATGAGAGACTGTCGGCGCTAACCTACTGCTATTGTTGATAAATAATTCAAACTTTATTGTAAGAAGAACAGAGAAAGACAACCTTAAGCTTCCCTTCATTTTTGAGAGTTGATGAGATAATTGATGCTCAAGTTTATTGACATTTGTGTCTTTTGTTTCACATTGTTGTGATTTTTGTCACATAAAATGCAAATTTATAAAAAATAGTCAAATGAATATAAATTCACAGATATGCAGCCCATTTGTGTTGTAATTAGAGTTCTCTGCCTTTAATTATTCATTTTGTGAATGTTTGTGTAATTTTTATCGACCTTAATGGGTGACTTTCTATTCAAACTACTCTTGGGTTACGTCAATATATTAGAAAATTCGAATTTGATATTATTTCCATCTTTTGTTTTAAATGCGAAATTCATTATTAACAACGGATGGTTTTGATGATTTCTCTTATTAGTATTCTTCAGTTATAAGATTAAATAATTAGCCTACCAAAATGACATAACAAGGATTGTTATAACGGAATGATGTTCTCATAAATGCATCTGTTCTATTAACATGTATTTCTCATTTCTGTCTCTTTCAAAGCTTGTTTTTGTAAGTTGTTGATAAAGGTCGGTATTGTTGTCTTTTTAGTAATGACGACAACGATTGCTTTATATGATTGTGCAATTTTTAAAAATGGAATCGTTATATTGTAACAACGTTGACTTATCACGAGTTATAAATTTCAAATAGCACAAATAACTAAAAATAGATCTATCAAAAATAGAATAAGGATTTAACCATACGAGAAATCTTATGGTTGATAGGTTTATTGGTCTGATTGTTACTTATTTAGAATGTCATTCCAATAATCTGTTTGTCTTTAAGTTTGTTCTAATGAACTTAATTTTCATGGAAGTTTAAAAACATGCAGCACACAACTAAGTGGACGATGACCCCGCTTGCGATGCTGTTAGGTACGCTGTTTTCAATGCCGTTACTCGCAGAAGAAAACAACGTAGCTGATAGCAGCGGGATCGAATCTACACAAAATGAAGGAGAGTCGTCATGTATAGTTTGTAAACTAAGTGGGTCCGTTTACCTCTCTTACGATACAAATATTTACGACAAAGACGACTATCGCTCCGTTCGCAACTTTTCTTGGGGCGGGGATCTCAACTACGCGATTTCAAAAGACATCAAAGCTTTCTTTTCTGCCGGTGGCTACCGCGCTCTAGAAGATGAAGTTGGAACTTACGCAACGGATTCAGTACTGGGCTTGCAATACTCGAATCTGTATCGCTTTGGTGAAACGGGGAAAATTGCTGTTGCAGGTCAGTTCACCATACCTACCTCAGAAGACTCGCGAAACGATGAGCTACAAACAGCTTTTCGTTTAGCCGTACCGGTCTCTTTTTCTTTGTGGAGCGTTGATTTTTCTATCGCGCCACGACTCAAAAAGAACTTCCACAAGTACAAAACGAATGGCGGTCGCTCACTCACAGAGTGGACCTATTCACTGTTTTCTGTCGCTGAAAAGTCTTGGGATTCGTTCTCTCTGGGCATCACGGCTTTAGGTGGTAACACCATCAGTTATCAAGGGACTCGACGGAGCAGTTGGCAGTATGAAGGTGCCTTATACGGAACCTACAAATTCAACAAGAGCTGGTCACTAACGTTGGCAGCATCCTCTACCGGCTTCTATCAAGATGCGGAACGAGGAACGCTGGGCAATATCGACCTGCTTGACCAAGAGAAAGCGTCATACATCGCCTCTGTTGCTTACTCCTTCTAGGAAAATAACAAAAATTAAGGATATCCAAACCATGTTTAAAAAATTAACTCTGGTGTCAGCGATCACTGCCGGACTTGCCGGTTGTGGTGCTGACGATCAGGCTTATGACTATGTCGAAAGAGATGCAAAAGAAATCGCGGTTAAAGACCTAAAAGACGGTCGTTGGTTCTACGTACCAACAACTGGTGCAGCACCAAGATTCGCGCTAAACCAATTC
Source organism: Vibrio sp. MMH1-50 (assembly GCF_022347645.1). Classification (NCBI taxonomy): domain Bacteria; kingdom Pseudomonadati; phylum Pseudomonadota; class Gammaproteobacteria; order Vibrionales; family Vibrionaceae; genus Vibrio; species Vibrio sp. MMH1-50. The sequence goes on along the minus strand of NZ_JAKRGG010000009.1, from coordinate 63,277 downwards.
CCATTTTTACAAGGTTCGCCTCGTTATGTTGAGCTGTGTTTCAGTAAAGAAGGTCTGGAAGTTCGTAATTACGACAAAAACTACCCAGACGCACATCTGACCAAAGACGCGAACAACTATTGTGGCGAGGAGAAGTTCGTTGCCGATGATGACGATGTTAACTTTGCACATGTTCTGACTATTCCTGGTGACTTTGCAGCATACCGCTGTAAAGAAGATGGTCACGGTGACTGTACGAATAAAGAAGAAACTAACGAGGATGCGAGTCTAAACTACAAGAGTAAGACCCACTTTACTCCGCGTCCGGAAGATCTTGAGATCGCCGAATTCAATATGGAAGATCTGTATGGGATCACGGATGGGCTAACCGAAATTGGTTCGCCGCGCGTAATCTCATGGGATTTTGATCCAGAGAAGGGCACGTTAAACTTCGAACTTGAGCGCTCGTTCCGCATTGACTTGGATAACATGTCAGCCTACATCAACGAAGATACCAAAGCGGGTCTTGACGACATGCTGGTCGATGGCGCGTTTAAATCTCGTTTTTATTACTCTCTAATGCACGAGAGTGTGGTGGCAACCAAAGACTACCAACCGGTTCTATATCCTATTGGTGACGAGAATGACATTGGTTTCTTTGTCTCTGAGACAAAGCAGCTTAACCCTATCACAAACAAGTATGATCGTGATGTGGTGTACCTGAACCGTTTCAACCCTGATCAAGATTCAATCAAGTATTATCTGACCGATAACTTCTTTGAAGAGAAAAACAAAATCTTCTTAGATGCGACGCTTGAATCCATCGATAAGATGAACCAAGCACTTAGATTATTTGGTGCGGATTCTGGTAAGCCAGAAATTGAAATCGTAAACAAAACCAAAGGTGCAGGTATACACCCAGGTGATTTGCGTTACAACGTGATCAACTTGGTGGATGAGCCGCTGGCGAACGGCTTGTTAGGTTATGGTCCTTCCGTTGCTAACCCAATGACGGGCGAGATCATCAAAGGTCACGTAAACCAATACGCTGGTGTGGCAAGAACTGGGGTTCCTTATTACTGGGATAACCTAGCCCGATTCTACAACCGTAATCAATTGGACTTAGACGGTCTCGATCCGTTACCAACGACAAGCTCCGCGACAACAACATCAGAAGTTTCAGAGAGAATTGAGTCGCTCTCAACTATGGCGGCAATCGCGAAGCTGGAAGCGGACGAAAGTATTCCTGCGCCTCTTGTGTCAAAAGAAGAAATGACCACAAGCAAAGCAGCGACTAAAGCGCCAACGGAGCTAAAGAAAACCTTCAGCGATGAGTTAGATTTTGAAAAGGTGGTCGCAACAGAAGAAAACCGTTTGTCTTTCTGGGCTGAGCACAATGTTTACCCAATCGAAGCATCGTGGGTTTCTTCAACCAGCAAAGCCATGCTTGATAATTTGAAACTGGATGATGACCGTTACTTCGAAATCAAGCTAGATGACGCTGGCAAAGAAGTCTCTCGAGAGCTTAAGCGTTGGAAACATCTACCAAAAGATCTGCAGGTTAAAACGGCAGATGCGATTACTGTAGCGACTTACAGTAATACGCTGGTTCATGAGCTTGGTCATAACTTAGGTTTACGTCATAACTTTAAAGGTTCGAATGACAAATCAAACTACTACACGCTAGAGCAAGCACATCAACTGGGCTTGAATAATATTCCTGCGTACAGCTCAACCATGGACTACGCGCCAAGTATGTTGGATGAAACACCAACATGGGGGCTGTACGATATTGCAGCGTTTAAGTTCGGTTATGGTCGTAAAGTTGAAACCGTTCAAGCATCTTCGGGCTCAGCTCCAACACCTGTAGCGAAGCCAGCAGACGACGCTAGCGATGAAGCGAAAGCAGCATACAACAGCTACCTAAAAGAACTGCAAGACTATCAGCAAAGCTTCGCCTACAGATTTGGTGATAACGCTGAGAATGATGCACTCATGGTGTGTTCTGAAGTTAAGAAGTTAACGGGCACAGACAGTGGTAAATCTCTGTACAACTGTGACTTTAGCCGATTTGACACTGCAGCACTGTCTGATGACTCGGAACTTAAGGCGAAGACGCGTTACGGTGTGCTCTATTATCTTGATAAAGTCAATGAGATTGAGCGTAAGTCATATGACTTCTGTACTGATGGTAACGTATCGCTAAACAGCGACTGTAACCGTTTTGATGAAGGGACAAACTTAGAAGAAATTGTCTCTTATGAATGGCAAAACTACCTTGATAGTTATGACCGCCGCAATTTGCAGCTTTACGGAACGACAGGGTTGTACTCCACAGATTACATAGGTTACCTATTACGCCGCTATTCTGAGATGAACTCGATTCGTGACAAGGTGGAAGATCTAGAACGCATCGATAACTTGTACACCAACTTAGGTTATACCGCTAGTACAGATAAGCCGGGCGATTTCTTGCTGCGCCTAGCATCAAACCCTCAATACTGTAGTGAAGGCAAAGCAGATAACTCATGGTTCTGTGACTACGCTAATGGTGCGAAGAAATCAGCAGCGTTCTTCCTTGATGTTTTGCGTACACCAGAGCACCAATGTGTGATTGAAAATGCGTCAGGCAATCAAAAAGTGATTTCGTTTGGTAAATTGCTGGATAATAACTCACACCAAATTCCGGCGGATTACGATTTGTCGGCAGCAAATTGTTTTGATGAGTTAGCGGCGCGTTTCATTGAAGATGCTGATGAAGGTTACAAGGCGGTTGCAGAGACACAAAACGGACGCTTCTTGAACTCTATTGGCAGCTTTGACCCTGATTACCCTTGGTCAAACGCTGTGTCAGTGTTGGGTTACTGGCCAGACAAAGCGCTTGCGAGCTATTTCTTGGCACGTCGATTCTCTAACCGCTACACCGATGAAGTGAGCTTTGCTTCGTTGTTGGATCTACCAGGTGTTCAAGCTGAATATGAAGATATCATGGGCAACATTGTGGCAAATGATGCGTTAAGCACGCCTGTCGCGCTGGTAGATAAAGAGGGTAAGTCATACACCAACCTAAAAGGTACCACGGTGAACTTACACCTTACTGAGCAAATGGAGTCCTTACCTCCAATGCCACGTGGTATTTATCGATTCTTGGGCATTGACGCAGTCAGTCGTGAACGTATCGGTGATGTGATCCTTGAAATGGGCGTTAGCCAAATGCAGTCTGACGATTACAAAGTTAAGGCTCGTGGTAAAGCGCAGTTTGATGCATTCACTAAACAACAAGATCGCTACGGTATTATTGCAGGTGACAAAGTAGAGTTTGTAATTGATGGTAAGAAGTTTGTGGCAACGAAAGCCAACAAACTGGCTTATGATTACGCAAATCAGCTAGTTACCAGCGAAGGCTACGATCTGAAAAACTACTTGGATAACTACGACTCAGCGCAACTAAGCAAGATTGCTTCGGACATTGAAAAGGCATGGGGACCATTCCGTACATCGATTCTTCCTGCATACCACGATGCGGTATTGCTACTGGATGCTCCAATGGTAAATGCAATGAAAACTACCATTGATGCAGACATTGCAGCAGGTGTGCTGACGTTTAGTACTTCATTCGGTAACTTTGTGAGAGCGAACCTGACTTCAGGTGATCTTGTGATGGATTCAGTTGCAGGAACATTAAGTTATAAAGGTGGCAAAGCACATAAGACGACAAAAGTATTTGAAGCTTACACTGACGCAATGGCTCTGATTTATAACAACTACACAAAAGACATGATGTTTGCAGTTGATAATGTGTATGCTGGCTATGTCGCGTCTGCGGATGCAGACAAAGATCTATGGCTGAAAGATCTGAATCTAATCCAAGCGTACATTCGTGGTGACATCGGTACGGTAGCCGGTGAGTACTATGAAATGCTAGATCGTCTGCCAGAAGCGAGTGATTTTGAGTAATTAAACCTCAACTAATAAAAACAAAGGCCTGCAGAAACGCAGGCCTTTTTAGTGTCAGTCGCTATTAGATTAAGAATGGAAGATCACTTGTTCGTCTTCGGTCATTACAAGCGTCGCTTTGTTTTGCTCGATAAGCTGAGCGGCATAAGAAGGCGTCACGGCTTGAATCTCGCCTTTTGCTTTTAGCGTCAGTGATTCCCACGCTTGGTCACGATATTTACCCGCTTGGGTGTATTGAATCAGTACTTTCATAGCTTAACGCTCCGGTGTGGTTGACGTGCTACTTAAGTTAGCGCTCCTACAGCGGTTGCGCACCTGTTAAAAATGAAACATTAGATTAACTAAATAAGGTGGTACGTCGTTTTGAATAAATCGCAGTATTGACAGGTTAAGTTAATGGCATTAACTTAATGGTGTTAACTATTTATTTTGAGACGATGATGAGCGAAAAAAGCAGTAAAGGGCGTCCTGCGCAAATTTCTAGAAAAGACGTGGTTGAGTGTGCCTTAAACCTAGGGTTAGAAAATGTAAGCATGCATGCACTGGGCAAACAATTGGGGGTCAGCGCGACGGCACTGTACCGACATGTTGGCTCTAAAGAAGCGTTGGTCGATTTATGTTGCGACTATGTACTAGGGAAAGTCGCATTGCCGCAAGAGAAAGACTGGGAAGCATACCTTTACACGTTTGCGAAAAACTTTAGACAAGCACTTATGTCTATTCCGGGTTCGGTCGCGTTTATTCGCCATAGCCAAAGTTTCACGCCGGCTTCAAGCATCATCGTCAACGATATTTTAGGTATCTTCAGAGAGGCCAAATTTGAAGCAGAAGTTGGTTTTATGGCGTTTGCGAGTGTTTATACGCGAGTGACGGATATCGTTGAGCATCAAGAGCAAGCTGCACGCAATAAACCTCAATCTCTTCCTGAATTGGACGACGAGCAACTGCCTCATTTTGCGTGGTTAATGAGTCAAGCTAAGCCCGTGAACTATGAAAAGTACTTCGATGATGGTATTCGAATCACGATCGAAGGTCTCAAAGCCGTTTACAAATAGAACGCATTACACGAGAGGTGAATATGTCGTCATACATTGATAACGCGATCGGTGGTTGGATTCGCAATGCTGAAAAAACAGGTGAGCTTAAAGACAACCCCTACAGAGGAAAAAAGCTCGACCTTGAAGACTATTTTAAAACACCCGCAGAGCACCGAATGGGTATGAAGATTCTTAAAGATGCAAACTGCCTACCGCCAGCGGTGCAAATGATGCGGCTTATCGATAAGAAGCAGAAAGAATTCGAAAGCTCAGAAGATCCTGAAACTAAAGAAGTGCTGAGAAAGGAAATTATGGCGCTAAAATTGAAGAAAGATCTTCTGATTGAGACCAATAACTGATCTCAGCAAAACATGTGTATTCGTCAGTTGGTATTCAAATCGATCAATAGCGATCCCAGTACGGTGTATCAGTGCCAAGCTTCTCGCTAATGAAGTCGATGAACACACGTACCTTCAATGGCATGTGCTTACGCTCTGGAAATACCGCATAGATGGCATGCTCAGGAAGAGAGAATTCTTCCATAAGCGGTTTTAAGTTGCCTGCTGCAAAGTCTTTGGCTGCAATAAAGGTCGGTAACTGCGCAATACCTGAGCCTCTTAATAGCAATTGGCGAATCGCTTCACTGTTGTTGACTACAAAGTTACCCTTCGGCAGAACTTTGTATTCGTTACCGCTGTTGATGAACATCCACTCGACACCGCCTCGGAAATACGAATAACGCAAACAGTTGTGCGTCACCAAATCGCTTGGTTTGGTTGGCACGCCAAATTCTTTTAGGTATTCGGGAGAGGCGCACAGTACGCTTTTACACGGAGCAAGGCGCTTAGCTACAAGGTTAGAAGTCGCAAGTTCACCAATGCGAATCCCCAAATCAAATCCTTGTTCGACCAAATCCACCAAGGCGTCTTCGAGCTGTAAATCAACCTCAATTTTCGGGTAACGTGCAAGAAATTCGCTGATAAGTGGCGCAACGTGCAAAACGCCAAAAGACATCGGGGCTGTGATTTTGAGCCTACCTTGCGGTGAGCCTTGCAACTCGGAAACGGCATCGACACCTTGTTGAGCAAGGTTCACTGCTTGTGAAGCGTACTCGAAGTATCGACGTCCAGCTTCGGTTAAGCTGAGCTTTCTTGTAGTGCGATTAAGCAAGCGAATACCGAGGTCATCTTCGAGTTGATTAATGCGTTTGCTGATCGCCGATTTAGTCAGGTTTAACTGCTTGGCGGCAAGGGAAAAGCTGCCGCATTCGACGACAGCGACAAATACTGGCAGTGACGCAATGGCATTCACGGTGTGCTCCTAGGTTATTGGGGTTATCTATTATTAGTCATATTGTTGAGAAAAACGATACAATCATTTTCCAATTATAGAGATTATCTTCAAGAAGAAAACAATTAGACTATGCGGCAGAAAACGACCTGGATATTGGAAAGAAGAAAATGAAATACGATTGGATCTTGTTTGATGCTGACGAAACCTTGTTTCACTTTGATGCCTTCAAAGGTTTGCAGCTAATGTTTTCTCGCAAAGGCGTAGACTTCACCGAGCAAGATTTTGCCCACTACCAAACGGTCAACAAGCCACTTTGGGTAGATTACCAAGATGGTAAAGTGACAGCAGATGAGCTCAAGCACAAACGCTTTACTGAGTGGGCAGAAAAGCTCAATACCACGACGGCGGATCTCAACACGGCATTCTTAGAAGCGATGGCAGACATCTGCACTTTGTTGCCGGGTGCGAAAGAGTTGATGGAAGCGCTGCAAGGTAAAGCCAAAATGGGCATCATCACCAATGGTTTTACCGAGCTGCAAGCGATTCGTCTAGAACGCACAGGTATGAGCGATTACTTCGAGCACGTGGTGATTTCTGAACAAGTCGGTATTGCCAAGCCGGATCTAGGCATTTTTGAGTACGCGATGACGCAAATGGGTAACCCGTGTAAGACGCGCGTCTTGATGGTGGGTGACAACCTGCATTCTGATATCTTGGGTGGTAACAACTTCGGTATTGAAACATGCTGGCTGAACACCACAGGTGCAAGTGTGGATGAGCGCATTGCACCAAGCTACACGGTGGAATCATTGAATGAGCTTAAGAACATCCTCATCGCTTAAGCTTAAGTAAACAAATAAACGGAAAAAGCGCTGATTTCTCAGCGCTTTCTTGTTTTTATCGATACTGTTTTGTGTCAATCGATCTTGCTTATTAGTTTGCGTTTTTTTCAGTCAATTCGCCTTGTACTTGTCGTTCTTTCTCACCAAGCTTGAAGTAAATCTTGCCGACGATGACCTCTGAAATCAGGATGGTAAACACCACCGCAAAGAAGGCTACAACTCCGTTCCAAGGACCACTAAAGTCAACCTTGTCACCAAATAGGATGTTAATTGCTTCTAGCATCACGAACTTCGAACCGACCAAAATAACGTAAGTCGAAAGACCGCGATAAATCTTAGGTGCCGTGCCCGGTTTCGATTTAAAGTACTCTGCAATTTTGTGTTCCGCTTTGATCGACAGCTTCAAAAGCAACTGAAGCAGCAATGCCGCGGCGAAAGAAATCGTAAACGAATCAATCGTTACAAAGTCCCAGTATTCGTCATAGAAGTTCAGTACCGTAAGGTCTACCAATACCGCCAAGGTATAACCAACAAACAGACGTTGTGGAGTGTTGAAACCGTAGACTTTATCCGATGCGCTCATAAGAACCCTCAATCAATAATGAACAAGTTTGCAAAGCCATGCCTTGCGTCGATGGGTTAACTATATGAGTTCCTCGAATTGAAAACTTGCCATTTCGCGCCATTAGAATTATTGCGATGAATGATTATTTTTATGCGACATATTGAACTTAAATAAGCGCCTCGAATTTGAAAACCGTCTACAAACTGACACGCAAACAGCGTTAGAATGGCGCTTAATCCAACAAGTTATTTCGAAGAATCAAGCAGTAAGGACTCTCATGGCAGACATCAAGCAGCTCGACAGCAAAGTGGTGTATCAAAACAAATGGATGACGGTACGTGAAGATAAAATCCAACGTCCTAGCGGAGCCGAAGGCATTTACGGTGTGGTCGATAAGCCAGACTGTGCGGCGATTCTGGCTATCGATAACGGTGTGATTCATTTAGTACAGCAGTTTCGTTACACCGTAGGGCAACGTTGTTGGGAAATCCCGCAAGGGGCGTGGGAATCAAATCCAGATGCGGATCATCTTGAGCTAGCAAAAGGTGAACTTCGTGAAGAGACCGGCATGCAGGCTAATAAGATGGAGTACGTTGGTGCGCAGTTCATCGCTTACGGGTTCTTAAACCAGACTTGCCACGTGTACTTCGCGAGTGAGTTGTCTGAAGTGGGCAATCAGCTAGACAGCGAAGAAGAAGATTTGATCACTCGTTCGTTTTCTGTCGAAGCGTTTGAGCGCATGATGATAGACGGCGAAATCAAAGACTGCGTGACCATTGCCGCTTATGGTTTAGCGAAATTGAAAGGCTTGGTGTAAGCAAAAAGAAGCTATTAAGTTACCCAAGGTGATAAGGCAAAAGGCTCGCGATGAGCCTTTTCGTGATTATTATAGGGATGAATTAGCGCCGCTTTTTGTTACCACAGGAGCTTATCACCACAGATGTTGGCGTGATGCTATTCGCCGCCACCATCACCACCGTCTCCCCCAAAGTCTCCGCTGTCAGCATCGAAATCATTAGAATCGGTGGCGGGTTGTTGTTTGTTGCAGTCCTGAATTTCTGCGTAAGTCAGTAAAGCACTGACGCTTACAAGATCTGTCGCTTGGTCAAACAAGGCAAGTGAGACTTCTGATTGAAATTCAACATGCTCACCCAGCTCTTGGCTTAGCCCTATCGACACGTAAGTGGTTTGGTTAATGAACATGCCGTATGCGAGAAGGGCGAAAGCGTCGTCTGTTTTTCCATTTTCTTTGAGTGCCCAATCGATCTCTTTCTTCGCGTAATCCGTTTTCTCACCATACTTGAGCACGAGTTTAGGTGTAATGTCTTTTGCGATTTCTCGAATTTGGCGGTTTCGTTTCCAACTTCCAAACATAATGATTTCCTTTCAACAGGCGGTTAATCTTGGGCTATCGTCTCTCTAGTACTTCAATGAGTTCATATCGGTACAAACTTGTATCTGCTGGCGCATTCTCTGGAGTAAATTGCTGGATGCGTTTGACTTTTAAGGTGTACTCATAGCCGGGTTCAAATTCAAAACCGTCAATTTGATCATAGAAGTAGTTACCGTCCACGACCATGCACTTCATTGGAGCCACACCCACGCAGTCTACACGCTCAGGAGCGACATGAATTGTCATTGTGTTCATGGTGTCATCAGAATTGCGCTGAGCACAACCAAACAGCACCGCTGCCATCATAGGCAATACAATATAGTGTTTTAGATTCATTCTTTGTTCCTTAAAAAGTGACCAAATTATCATAGCAAGATTGACGAAAAACGACCTTGAACTTTGCGTTAGGGGCTATATACCCAAGTGGTTTCAAGATGCAGGGTTCAGAGCGTTGTCATTGAGTCGAGTTCAAGGAAAACAATGCAGCGTAATAGCTAGCTCTTGCCAAGTTGTATATAGTATTTCATTCATCAACCTTTGGCGGAGCAGTAGCGTGAAATTATTGGCAGATAAAACTGGTGAACAATTTTTGCAAATTTTAGATGAGCAAGGTGACACGTTAACGGTGCAATTCATCTCCAATGAAGGTGAGCCAAAAGGGCTGCCATTCAAAGATTCTCTCAAAGGGTTGATATTGGCGGGTTGGTCTCATCGAACAACATCGACTGCGATTGGCATCTCTCGATCAAAAAGGGCTATCTTGAAGATGCGCATGTGAGTTTTGCGTTGCATCGTCTCTATCCTTTGGGACGCAAAGTAAAGCTGCCAAGTGGAGAAATCGTTCAAATCGCAAGTTATGCCAATACTCACGTTGATGGTTATTATATGTTTGTGCGTCGTGAAGGGGAGCAAGAATTGGTGCGTATGAAGATGTCACCGGATTGGCAGCTAATGCCGTCAGAAAAGCTACTTGCTCTACCTTATTATCCTCGCCCTCGAACTCAAAAAGAGCTAGATGTGATTGATGAATTCGATAGCTGGGCTGGTGGCTTTTAATCGTTAGCTTATCGATAATCAAACCCAAATCGCGCTAAGTAGTGCCAGACTTTCTTCAAATCTTGCTCGTCAAACGCTTTTGCTTTTACCGCTTCACCAATAATGCGTGGTGTTAGCATGCCATTTTCTGCAACCTGATTTGCGATGTCTAAAATGGTTTGTCCTCGGTAGTCTGGATAAAGATTGATGTCTTCTATTGAGACACAAAAGCCACTGTGCCAACGAATTTCAACTGGTAATTCGCGAGCGTAATCTTCTACCTCTGTGCCTTTAAATGATGGATCGAGCACCAAGGCTCGAATATCTTCCTCCAAGCGCAAATCGCCGTGGATTTGAGTTTCGATATAGGCGTCCAACCTGTCTGGCGCTTGTACGTTTAACTCATCCAACAAGGCTTGAACACGTTCAATGGTGGCGAAGTGCTCTGGCTCGAAGAAGCTATCTGGATAACAAAATGTCGCTCGCTTAGTGATTTCTGGTTTCAATAAGAAGTAGCTCGAACCAAATCGTGGTGATGCGCCTACTTCTGAGCCAGAGAAATTTAGTGCGCCATACTTTGGGCGTTGATTTGGTTGGCTATTGTCATAGACGCCATTAAATACACGCCGCTCCCAGCGCCAACGTTCTCCGCCTTTATAAGCTGTTAATCCGCCATTGCTTGTACCGGTTTCAAACTGAGATTTGAGCTTTCCGTCTTGCGCAATTGCTTTGAGAAGAGGTATGCCTTGAGAGGTCAAACGATCGGGATGGAAGTTAATTGTGACCGAAAATGGATGTGATTGAGGTGCTCCAACAGATTTCGAGCGAATGATTTCAAGAGCGCGTTGAGTTAAAGGATGTTCGAGCATGACGTTGACCTCAGAGTTTTCTTTCAACTTATCGAGTTCGAACGACGAATACAATCTCTGGCTTATGAATGGGAATAAGGCAATTAGAACCTCTCGACGACAGAGAGGTTCTATGAGTTTCGTTAGCTTAGAAAGGATGGTTTGACAATTGATTCGTACTTTCTAGCATTTTTTCTGCCACGTAGTGGTGTGTTGCTGTGGTCGGGTGCGTTACGTCCCAGAATACAAACTTATCAGAGCCAGAAGACGCACACTCAGAACGCAATGCATGATGGTATAGGTAATCCACCGATGAAGAGCGGTTGATGTCTTGGCAAGCTTGGCTCGCGTTTACAAAACCGTGTTGCTCTGGATTTGCTGTTAAGCTTTCAAACAGTGCATGCGTATCGTACAAGGTAACGTTGTAGCCTTGTGCAGTGTAATACGCCGCTTGTGCTTTGATGAACTCATTCATTTCCACGATCTTCGCGCGGATCTTGTTGATTTCTTCTTGAGTCGAGTAGGTAAACTGTGGTGCACGTGTTGCATCTGGTAGTGTCATCAACAACAAGTTCTTCGCACCTGCATCGGTCAGTTTAATCAAGGCTTCCGCGTAGTCTGATTTCACTTCTGGCACGCTACGGTTGTAGTTCATGAAGTCATTTAGACCAAACTCAAGGGTAAACAGGGTATTAGCAGGCTTGTAGTTTTTCGCTAATTTCGCATATGCCAAGTAAGAGGAAACTTGCTCACCTACACCAGTCAGAGCGATGTATTGGTTTTCGCCTGCCGCACCACCTACAGCCCAGTTGTATAGCGGTAAGTTTTTCGCTTGAGCAATGTACTCAGTCCACACAAAACCGTTTGAGAAGTGTCCCAAGAACCAGCTATTTGGATTCGGGAATCGCCATTGTGATGCATTAAAGATGTTGCCTGTATCAGACAAGCTGTCACCCAATGCTACGACCTTGTTGATTTGGTCTGGCTGCATGACAGGGTCGTTGCTCCAGATAGTATGGTTGTAGGAGAAACGGTTATCGGCTGCAAAGAAGGTGATGTCAGCGTTTTCATTTGCTAGGTCCAGAGTTTGCTCACAACGTTGCTTGATAACACTTAGCGGTGTGTCTGTGTAGAACATGTTCTTGAAAGAAACCGAACTCCACCAGTAGCCATCAAGCGTGAAGTAACTGCCGTCTGGATTTTCTGCCCACTCCCAATCGGTCGCAGGTTCATCTTTTGAATAACTGGTGCGGTACCAGCAGCGGACATAAGTGTAAGTTTGTTTCGCTTGCGCGCTTCTTACTTGAGAGGCACTGACCATCTCTGGAGACAATGTTGGCTCGGCAGCGTGAGCAAAACTTAGTGGTAGTAATAATGCACTAAGTAACGTAATAGTTTTATTCATGATTCACTCTCTGTGATGATTATCGTCATGATTTAGGTGAGAATTTATCTCACCAAACGTCCTCATTCTGAGTAAATACCCTACTTAGTCAAATATCTAATTATTCATTCTGTCAATTCTGGTACCGCGTTCAACTTTCAATAGATTTAGTAAATAGCATAATTTTATAAAATCTAGAATAATTACTCACTAACATTAATTTAACATGCACTTTTGGCGTTAATAAGTAATTGCTTTATAAGAAAATTGGTTCCTTTTTGATGTTCACTTTATCTGTTGATTAAATGATCCTTTATTAACAATTATGCATTCACAAAATCAATTGTTTGGATTTTTTTACAAATAATCTATAGCTGAGTAGCTCATGTTAATGATAGGTGAATGATTTTTCATGAGCGTAAAGTGAATAAAAATCAGCTCAAAAAGGAATAGAGCAAATGCATCACACAACAACTAAATTAAATGGCTTGTTTTCATTGTCTGCCGTTGCAGTGGCACTGACATTTTCGATGTCAGCGCATGCGGCTCCTCTGACGGGGTTCGACGAATCTAACTTGCCGACCAAATACATCGTCAAATTTAAAGAAGATACGTCCAGTCCTTCAGCATTGGGTGGGAACTCATTCTGGGGACCACGTATCGCGCAAGAGTCGGTCTTAGATCAGCTCAAAGCGCGTAAAGTGGAAAAGCTAGGAAATCGCGCGATTTACAGCGTGGAAATGGAAGACTCGGAGTTGGGGCAACTGCGTAACCGCAGCGACGTGGAATACGTTGAAATTGACCCACCGCGTTATCTGTTAAGCGAGACTATCCCTTGGGGCTATGAGGCGGTGAATGCTCAGCTTCTGAATGACTCAAATGCAGGGAATCGCACCGTGTGTATCATCGACTCGGGTTACGATTTGGCGCACAACGATCTGAGTGGTAACCGAGTGTCGGGTACAAATGATAGCGGTACCGGTTCTTGGAGTGTTCCGGGGAATAACAACGCTCACGGTACACACGTAGCGGGTACGATTGCCGCGATTGCCAACACGGAAGGCATCAAAGGCGTTATGCCAAACCAAAACGTGAATTTGCACATTGTTAAGGTGTTCAATGAAGCGGGGTGGGGCTACTCATCCAGCTTGGTGAAAGCGGTACAAACTTGTGCTGACAACGGCGCGAACGTGGTCAACATGAGCCTTGGTGGTAGCCAGTCGAGTGTGACAGAGAAAAACGCGTTGCAAACCATTTACGACCAAGGCGTGTTGCTGATTGCCGCTGCGGGTAACGATGGTAATACTGCGCACAGTTACCCAGCATCTTACGATTCAGTAATGTCGGTTGCGGCGGTGGATGATAAGCGTGATCACGCGGCGTTTTCCCAAGCGACAGACCAAGTTGAAATCGCAGGTCCGGGCGTAGCGATTCTATCTACGGTGACAGTCGGCGAGGGTAAGCTTTCAGACATTCGCTTGAATGGTGTTAGCCAGTTCGATCGTGGCATCGTTCCTCACAACCGCTTGATCCAATCGGGCGGCAGTTACGGTCCTGATCCAGTAGCAGGTTCTATCACGGCGACACTGGCAAGTTGTGACGTATCCGGTAGCAGCTTCAGCTGTGGTGATATGTCTGGCAAGATCTGTTTGACTGAGCGTGTGGGTAACCAATCATCGGGTAACTACCCAGAAATCGATGCAGTTCAAGCGTGTTACAACGCAGGCGCAAGTGCGGCGATTGTGTACAGTAACTCTGAGCTTCCGGGTTTGCAGAATCCTTTCCTTGTCGATCAAAACAACGCGGCGCGTATTGTGTCGGTGACGGTTGATCGTGCCTTCGGTCAGGAACTGTTGGACTATGTTGGTCAAGACATCACGGTATCGACCACCAAGGGTGAAGACTACGAGTACTACAACGGTACTTCGATGGCGACGCCGCACGTAACGGGTGTTGCAGGTTTGGTGTGGAGTTACCATCCAACCTGTACCGCTGCGCAAGTACGTAACGCACTGATCAAGACAGCAACGGACATCGACGTAACAGGTCGTGATAACCGCACTGGTCATGGTCTTGTGAATGCTGAGGCTGCGAAACAATACCTAGACGCAGGCTGTAATGGTCCAGATGGCGGTGGTTCTGGCAACGACAACGTTCTAGAAAATGGCGTGGCGAAAACGCAGCTTTCTGGCGGCAGCAAATCAAGCACTGTATTCGTGTTTGACGTCCCAGCGGATGCAACGCAAGCGACATTCAACATGAGTGGTGGCTCTGGTGATGCTGACCTTTACGTGCGCTTTAACGGCACACCAAGCACCAGCACTTACGATTGTCGTTCATGGGCGGGCGGTAATGGCGAAAGCTGTAGCTTGAACGTATCTGGCGCAGGGCAATATGAAGTATTGGTTTACGGCTACAGCGCGTACTCTGGTGTTTCTCTTGTTGCCGCGCATAACGGCTCGGGCGATTCATCAGGCGGCGGTTCTGCACCTTCTAGCTACACCAACTCGAATGCAGTAGCGATTCCTGACAACAGCTCTGCAGGTATTGTAAGCCCATTAGATGTGGCTCGCTCTGGCGATGCAGGTTCAGTGACTATCGACTTGGATATCACTCACACCTACATTGGCGATCTTCGTGTCACGCTAACGTCACCAGATGGTGGTCAAGTAGTACTGCACGACAATGCGGGTGGTGGTGCGAACGACATTAAAACCAGTTTCCAAGCGGACTTCTCTGGTTTTGAATCGCAAGGCACATGGGAACTTAAAGCGGTGGACAATGCCAGAAGAGACACAGGCACCATCAACAGTTGGACTCTGACCTTTCAATAAGGAGTGACTATGAAGAAGTTGACCTTACTTTCTTTGTCTGCGGTAGGCGCTACCGCACTATTGGCAATCGGACTGAGCTCAAGCAGCTTGGCAAACAATCAAGGATTTCCTCTCGTGGATGAACGCCAAGATCAAGCCGAGCAGCAACCTGCGCGTTACTTTGTTAAGTATCATGAAGGAAAAGAGAGCGAAGTGAGAGCGCTTCTTCGTCAGCACAACATTGAAGTGGTCGACGCTCTGGTGAAACAACACGTGTTGATTGTGGTGGGTGAACAGGCGGAAATCGAGAAGCTCGCGGATCACGATGCGGTCGAATACACCGAGCAAGAGCCGACAAGAAAGCTGCTATCTAACGGAACTACGTTTCAATAAACCAAACCTCCTTAAGATAGTGCCAAAAAGAAAAACGCCCCTCACGTGAGGGGCGTTTGCTTTCTTTCTACGATTGCTTTCTATGATTACTTTTTATGACTGGGTTCTTCTAAAGTCAGTCGCTTGCTATGACTAGAGATTCTTGAAGATTGATGCCGATGAGCCTATTCCCGCATCAATCAACCCAGTTTTCAGCTAATCATATTCAAGCTAACCACTTAGCGAACAATCAGACCCAGTAAGATACCAACAGCGCCGAAGTCTGCGTCACTAAAGGTCGTGTTAGCAAAACCTAGGTCACCAAGTACTGGCATTAGGAATACTGGTAGGAAGGTAATCAGTAGACCTTGTGCAAAAGCACCCAAGATTGCACCGCGACGACCACCTGTAGCGTTACCAAATACACCTGCCGCTGCACCTACAAAGAAGTGTGGAACGACACCAGGGATAATCACAGTAAGCCCCATCACGTAAAGTAGGAACATGCCCAAAAGACCCGCCGCAAAGCTCGATAGGAAGCCAACCAATACTGCGTTTGGTGCGTATGGGAATACAACCGGACAATCAAGCGCAGGTTTCGCGTTTGGTACTAGTTTGTCTGAGATACCTTTAAACGCCGGAACGATTTCTGCGATAACCATACGTACACCTTGAAGGATAACGTACACACCACCGGCGAATGTGATGGATTGCATTAGCGCGAACATGAACCAGTGCTTACCACCACTGACTTCGCGTACAAAGTCACCGCCAGCGAAGATACACGTCACCATAAAGATGATGCCCATGGTGAAAGAGATTGCTACTGGCGTATCACGTAGGAACAACAAGCTCTTAGGTACGTTCATCTCTTCAGTAGAGTGTTCTTTGTTACCGAACTTGCTGCCAATAAAGCCCGCTAGTACGTAAGAAAGGGTAGAGAAGTGACCAATCGCAACGTCGTCAGAGCCTGTTACTTGCTTCATGTACTTGTGAGCAATCGCAGGGAAGAACACCATCACAGAGCCCACAACCAGAGAGCCAAGTGCGATCAGTGGAACACCTTTCATTCCGCTAGAAGCAAGGATTGCCGCTACCATCATCGACATAAATAGCGTGTGGTGACCCGTTAGGAAGATGAATTTCCATGGCGTGAAGCGAGCGATCAGAATGTTCACTAACATACCGAAGAACATGATCATCGCCATCTCTTTACCAAACGCTTCTTGCGCGATAGAGACGATAGCTTCGTTGTTTGGAACCACGCCTGTGATGCCAAATGCGTGTTGGAAAATCGTCGCAAAGTCACCCAGAGAAGTCACAACCAGACCCGCACCCGCGCCAAGCACGATGAAACCAAGAATGGTTTTTACCGTGCCTTTAATGCACTCGGTGACCGGTTTTTTCTGGGCAATTAAGCCGATTAGGGCGATGAGACCTACCAGAACCGCCGGCTCTGATAGGACATCGTTCATTAAGAAACTGAAAAATTCCATAACGTCACCTTATAGAGCGCCAAGCTCTTGAAGTGCCACAGATAGACGCTCTTTCATTGCCACTTTGTCGACCATGTTATCAAGCGCAACGATGCGTGGTTCAACGCCAAGTGCATTCAACTGTTCAACGATGTCGTTAGTACCGATGAAGATGTCACAATCCGTACCTTTTGCAGAACCTAGATCGATATGATCTACTTCTGCGTTTACATTCAACTCTTTCACGATGCCTTTGATGCTCATTTCCATCATTAGGCTAGTACCAAGACCGTGACCGCAAACAACCATAATTTTCATAATTCAGACCTTTTCTTTTTATAGGGGTGTATGCCCATTTTGAAGGGCACATCAGGAGTTAGTATTTTTCGATGATCGCTAGAACATCTTGTGTGTTTTGAGCGGTGCAGATGGCTTCTACATGCTCTTCATTCATAAACAACTCAGCCAGTTTAGAAATCGCATCCACGTGCGAGTTACTGTCTGTCGCGGCTAGCGTAACCAGCATTTTTACTGGATCGTTACCTTCAGAATCGAAGTTCACGCCGCTTTGAATCACTGTGATTGCAAGAGACAAACGGTTAACGCCATCTTCAGGGCGAGCGTGTGGCATTGCCATACCAGGACCTACCACGTAGTAAGGACCGAGCTCTTCGTGTGAGCGGTAAATAGCGTCCACGTAGCTTGGCTCAATCGCGCCATTTTCAATCAGTGCTTCACAGGATTTGCTCACCGCATCTTTCCAGTCAGTAGCATCAGAATGGATGCGAATCACATCAGAGGTAATCAGTTCACGTAGCATTGGATCTTTCCGGTTTGTTGTTTTGTTGATGGGTACTTTATCGATCAATTTGTCAGAAAAACCTGAGAATGATCACAAATGGTAGCGCTATCTGATAGCGCTATCATAATTTGTGATAGCGCTACCATTTTTATCAGTCGTCCGAGTTTCATATGCTTGTGATCGACTTCTAATGCGCTAATATCAAAACCACTAAAACGCTGTGGTAAGATGTCGCGGCAGAAAATAGAGAATACTAAATAAGAACAATGAGCGAACCTCGCAAACGAAGAAGTACTGGCAATGTCACCTTGGCGGACGTCGCTAAAAAAGCCGGCGTAGGCACCATGACGGTGTCGAGAGCATTACGAACGCCCGAGCTAGTATCTGACAAGCTGAGAGAAAAGATTCAACAAGTGGTTGATGAGCTCGGCTATATCCCGAATAAAGCGGCAGGGGCTTTGGCGTCTGCTGAAAGTTACTCCATCGCTCTTATCATTCCTTCCCTGTTTGAAAAAGCGTGCGCGCTTTTCTTACCGAGCTTTCAACAAGCGTTGAACAAAGCGGGTTATCAGTTGCTGCTTGGCTACAGTGATTATTCGGTAGAACAAGAAGAGAAACTGCTTTCGACATTTCTTGAGAGCCGCCCAGCCGGAGTGGTGCTGTTTGGTAATGAACACAGCCAACGTACTAATCAGCTTTTGGAAGCCTCGAACACGCCAGTATTGGAAATTGCTGAGTTAAGTTCGAAAGCCAGTTATCTCAATATCGGTGTTGACCATTTTGAGGTGGGCAAAGCCTGCACCAAACACGTGATTGAACAAGGCTTTAAGAACGTGGGCTTCATTGGTGCACGTGGCGATCACTCCACCTTGCAACGTAAGCTACACGGCTGGCAAAGCGCGATGATTGAGAACTACCTTGCGCCGGACCATTTCTTAACCACCCACGAAGCACCATCTTCACAATTAGGTGCGGAAGGGTTGGCAAAGCTATTGCTGCGCGATTCAAGTTTGAATGCTCTGGTATGTAGCCATGAAGAGATTGCGATTGGCGCATTGTTTGAGTGTCACCGCCGAGTGCTGAAAGTCCCGACCGACATTGCGATTATCTGTTTGGAAGGTTCTTCCATGGGTGAGCACGCCTATCCAAGTTTGACCTGTGCGGAATTCGACTACGAACGCATGGGGACGAAAGCTGCAGACAAGTTACTGCAAGCCATTAAAGGTGAGCCTGTAGAGCATGCAACGGATATGGGCTTTAAGCTAAAACGCCGAGCGAGTACTGCGATCAACTAACCTCATTTGGTTAGAAACTAATACGTGATACAAAAAACCTCTCGATGCTGAGAGGTTTTTTTATGCGTGAGAATAGTGACTGTCGACTAAGGACGCTCACCTGCCGCTAGGCGACGTTCGATATCTGCAACCACTTCTGGGAAGTCAGCAATGGTGTCGATGAGGTAATGCGGCGAGCTCTTTAGCAATTTTGCACGCGCTTTTTCACGAGCAGCATTAAGCGTTGCTTCGTCCGCAGCTTGGTATTCTTCAAACGTTAGACCCGCTTCGTTACCAGAAAGCAGCAAGCCAACGGTCCACATACCGGCGTTGTGACCTTCATCGATGCCCGGTGCTGCGTCATCCACTTTGATACACGCATTAACGTCCGTTACATTCAGCTCAATCACGTTCTTCAGTGCCATAAATGGTGCAGGGCGACCACCTTGAGGCAGGTCATCCGTTGCTACTACGTAATCCGGTTTGTAGCCGTAATCCGCTGCAACAGGGATCAGCACGTCCATCACTTCGCGGGGGTAACCAGAACAAGAACCGATCTTGATGCCTTTGTCTTTCATGCCGTTCACAACTTCAATCGCATTGAGGATTGGCTCTGCGTGGTCAGCCACTTTTGCTTTTTGCAAAGGCATAAATGCTGCGTAGATCGCGTCGATGTCTTCGCTGGTCATTGAGCGACCAAACTTCTCATTCCAACGCTTATCAACCGCAGGAATACGACCCACAGCTTGGATGTGATCCCACTTACCAAGCCCCATTGGTTCGCGTGCTTCCTCAAGATCGATATCGAAATCAAAGCCTTGTTTGAACGCTTCCACAAAGATACTGGTCGGTGCAAAAGAGCCGAAATCGACGATAGTGCCAGCCCAGTCAAAGATCACTGCTTGAATTGGTGAGTTGCTCATGTTCAATCCTTTTTCTTGCTTGCCAGAGCGCTGCCTACACATTGGAACCGCGCTCTGGATAAATTGGTTTTTGTTGATGTCTATTGACTCTAGGTTTTGTTGACCTTTTGCGGTTAAATTTTGTTCGAGATAAAAGCGTTTTAATCGCGGCGAGAGGTTTGTAGCCTAGTCATTCTAAGCACAACACCTCACAACAAAGAGTAAAACGCTTTTAGCCGAACCCTTCGGGCAGCGTTTGTGGTTCCTTTCTTCTGCGTTATCGGCTTATCAGGTAGAACAGCTACAACTCAAAGCCTCTGCCTTGCATAAAGAACCCACAAACTGCTGCAAAAATCAGCTCAAAAGGTCAACAAAACCTAAACGTAGTTAAAGTCTTTACACACTTTGGCGATGGCTTCTTCGAAGATCGCTAACGCTTCTGTTAGTTGTTCGCGGGTGATGATCAGCGGTGGGCTGAGTTGAATCACATTGCCTTGCGATACCTTGAAGCTCACGCCATTGTTGAGGCATTGGTACAACACAGCTTCCGCTTCGTCATACGCGCGTGCTTTGCTTTCGTGGTCAGTGACCAACTCAATGCCCCATAACATGCCGATGCCACGCACATCGCCAATCACTGGGTACTTAGCTTTCATCTCTAGCAGCTTTTCACGCATGAACTGGCTGTCGGCTTTGGCTTTATCTAGCAAGCCGTCTTGCTCAATGGCTTCCATGGTTGCCAGTGCCGCAGCACAACCGATAGGGCTTTTCTCATGAGTGTAATGACCCATGGAGATTTGCTCGGCGGTGTTGTATTTGTCTTTGGTTACCATGGCTGCGATAGGCACTAAGCCACCACCCAAACCTTTACCAATGCAGAGCATATCTGGCTCGATGTCGTAGGCTTGGTAGGTAAACCATTCACCGCTGCGACCCATGCCGTTAGGGATGTCGTCGATGATCAGCATGACATTGTGTTTGTCACAGATTTCACGGATGCGTTTCCAATAGGCTTTACTTGGCACTTGAACATCCGTGTTGCGAACCGCCTCTGCGATAAACGCGCCCACGCCACCTTCTTTCTCAATCACGTACTCAAGGTAGTCGGCATAATGCACATCGCTACCGTCTGCGACAGGGAAAGCACCTCGGTAAGACACTGCTGGTGGTATGCGTTCAACACCTGCCATTAATGGTCCCATGCCTTGGCGGAAACACGCTTCGCCGCCCACTGAGATGGCATCCAACGATGCGCCGTGGAAGGAATCCCACAGAGACACCACCTTGTAGTTGCCCGTGATATGGCGCGCTAGTTTAAGTGCCATGCCCACTGCAGATGTGCCACCCGGCGCAAACAGCACGCGATTCAATTCGCCGCCACATATTTGGGTGAGTTTTTCGGCACATTCAATCGCGGTCTCGTTGGTAAAACGACGTGGTGAAAACGGCAGTTTGGCAATTTGCTCTTGCACACGTTTAATCACATGCGGATGACCGTAGCCCAGCTGATGGACGTTATTGCCATGGAAGTCCATGTACTTTTTGCCGGTAGCATCTTGGATGTAGATGCCTTCTGCTGCTTCCAAGGTATCTAAGCACGGCGTCGACATGGCTTGATGAAGAAAGACCTCCGAATCACGCTTCAACAAAGCTTGCGTGCGTTCGTCGTCCATCGATGCATTCCAAGCTTGGCGCGCTGGTGTCGTGTTGACATCACCTTCGCTGCGGAAATGAGTCGGTTTGATATTCTGAGTCATAACGCTCTCTCAATCAGAAGGCTGCTTTACGCAACTTGCCAATACATTGCTTTTTCAATCGCACCGATTAAGCGCTCGATATCTGCTGGGTAAACTTCGCCAATGTTGCCGATACGGAAGCAATCTGCGTTCGATACCTTACCCGGATAAATCACGAAACCTTGCTCTTTCAAACGCGTGTAGAACGCTTTGAATTGGTAATCACTGTGCGTTGGAGAGTAGAAAGAAGTGATGATTGGCGAGTGAAGATCGTCACTCAGTAGTGGCTCGAAACCCAAAGAGCGCATACCTGCAACCAGTGTTTTCTGGTTAGTTTGGTAACGGTTATGACGAGCCTCAATGCCGCCTTCTTGTTCCAGTTCTAACAATGCTTGGTAGAAAGCGCGAACCGTGTGCGTTGGAGACGTAAAACGCCATTTGCCGTGGTTCACTTCCATGCACTGCCACTGATCGTAAAGATCAAGGCTTAAAGAACGTGCCTGACCTTGGCACTTTTCGAGCTCAGTTTGTTTTGCAATCACAAAGCCAAAGCCCGGCACGCCTTGAATACATTTGTTTGCAGAGCTGATCATAAAATCGATGCCTAGATCAGCGATATCGATAGGAATGCCACCAAAGCTCGACATGGCATCGAGAATCACGACTTTACCGTGTGCTTTTGCCGCAGAAGCAAATGCCTCAATTGGGTTAAGCATACCAGTGGTTGTCTCGCAATGAACAATCGCCACGTGCGTGATCGCAGGATCCGATGCCAATGCAGTTTCCACCTCGTTCAAGTGTGGCTGTGATGTTTCGCCTGGGGAAACTACATGGCATGGAATATTTAGGTATTCAGCGATCTGAGTGATACGTGCACCGTAAGCGCCGTTGTCGACAACCAACAATTTTCCATCTTTGCCAATGGCGCTGCCAATCGTCGCTTCTACTGATGCGGTGCCGCTACCTTGCATTAGTACGCTGGTGTAGCCGTTTTGCTCAGTCGCCAGTTTTACAAGCTTAGTGCGGATCACTTCTACAATGTCTTTGTTGTATTCATCATCCCAAGTACACCAGTCTTTTAGCATGGCTTCACGTACTGTTTCAGAAGTAGATAGAGGACCTGGAGTCAGTAGTAGGTATTCGTTTTTCATCTCGATTTCCATCAGAATAGGCTAATTGGTCTACACCAAATTTCAAGTTCACTCTAGCGAGGAAGAAAAGGGCAGTAAATAGGCGAATCTCCAATTTCATAAAACTTTAATATCCAGAAAATGGCGGATCAATTGAACGATTATTCAGCGCAAATTTTCGTAAAACTGCCATTTAATGGTCATGATTTCGTCATAAAGGCTCAGTAGGGTGTATATCGTCAACTGGTACAGACCAAATAAAAACTTAGCCAAATTAACTGGAGAAAATGATGAAAAACCGTTTGATGAAAGGATCGCTGGCTGCACTTGTCTCTCTGCTAGCTACGAATGCAATGGCAGCACAGGAAGTCACGGTTTACACCGCTTTCGAAACTGACATTCTTGCTAAATACAAGTCTGCGTTTGAGAAAGATAACCCAGATATCAAGATTAAGTGGGTTCGCGATTCCACCGGTATCATGACGGCGAAATTGCTGGCAGAAAAGAACAACCCTCAAGCGGAAGTGGTTTGGGGTCTTGCTGGCTCGTCAATGGCACTGCTTAAAGATGAAGGTCTTCTTAAGCCTTACACACCAAAAGGTTTGGAAGAGCTGCACGCGAACCTAAACGACCCTCAATCAAACCAAGCTTGGTTCGGTAACGATGCGTTCTTTAACGCAGTTTGTTTTAACGAAGCGGTAGCGAAACAACTTAACCTACCGAAACCAACGTCTTGGGAAGACCTAACAAAGCCGGTTTACAAAGGTCACATTGCAATGCCGAACCCAGCTTCTTCAGGCACTGGCTACATGCAGGTTTCTGCTTGGCTACAAAACATGGGTGAAGATCAGGCATGGAACTACATGCGTGACTTAGACAAGAACATTGCACACTACACGCACTCGGGCTCTAAGCCATGTGTTCAAGCGGGCATGGGTGAAGTGGCTATCGGTATCTCGATGGCAAGCCGCGGCGCGAAGCTGAAAACACAAGGTGCACCACTAGCGGTTATCACACCAAAAGGCATCGGCTGGGAATCAGAAGCGGTTGGTCTAGTAAAAGAGTCGGATGCAGCGAAGCGCGTTGTCGACTGGTCAATCTCTAAAGCGGCAAACGAGCTTTACGTAGAAATGTACCCAGTGGTTGCACATAAAGAAGTGAAAGCGACCGTGTCTAACTTCCCGAACGTTCAAGAGAACATGGCGAAGATGGACTTCGCGCAAATGGGCAGCAAGCGTGCAGAGATTCTAGCGGCATGGTCTGAGAAGTTCGACGCGAAATCAGAGCCAAAGTCTTAATCGAATTTGCTTTGAGTTGAATACTGAAATCCACCTCGATTGAGGTGGATTTTTTGTTTTCTCTGTTATTTCAGAGTTTGCTGCAAGTAGATTCCTAGTCTCACCTAGGTTCGCTGGAATGACGGACTTAAGAAAGTTGGGAGCTTCTATCCGCACTCACAACGTCATTCTCGAGAGCGACGAAGGAGTGAGTCGGGAATCTCAGAAAATAGTGCTTGTAAGAGATTCCGGATGGCTCGCTTAGGCTCGTCCGGAATGACGATATTAAGCATATGGAGTGAAAGTCAAAGCTCGTAATTCTAGGCAATGAGTGTGATTCAGAATTTATAATCCACACTCACCACGTTATTCTCAAGAACGACGAAGGAGCGAGTCGGGAATCTTTAATTACCACTTGAACAAACCTCACCGCCCTTCATCTATTTGTCATCTTCTGGCTATAAATTTGTCATTGGAACGTAACACTCCAAAACTAAAGTTGGTATATACCATTCGGAGCGTGTGTTATGTCAACTAACCAACATTACCTAAATATCGAAAATGTAGTGAAGCAATTCGGACAGTTCACTGCATTAAAGAAAATCTCGCTAGCGATTGAAAAGGGCGAGTTCGTTTGTTTTCTTGGTCCTTCTGGCTGCGGTAAAACCACTCTGCTACGTGCTATTGCGGGTTTAGACTTGCCAACATCTGGTGCGATTTTTCAAAACGGTCAAGAGACCACATTCCTACCACCAGAGAAGCGCGATTTCGGTATCGTATTCCAATCTTATGCGCTGTTTCCGAACTTAACTGTGCAAGAGAACATTGCGGTGGGTTTGAAGAACCAAGGCATGTCGACCAAAGAAGCGTTAGAGAAAGTAGATTACTGGCTAGAAACCATTGGTCTTCCAACCTCTGGCGATAAATTCCCTAACCAACTTTCTGGTGGTCAGCAGCAGCGTGTTGCGTTGGCTCGTGCATTGGCGTTGTCTCCGGGTCTACTGTTATTGGATGAGCCGCTGTCAGCGCTGGATGCAAAAGTACGTGTTCACTTACGTGATGAGATTTGTAAGCTGCAACGCAAGCTGGGCATCACCACCATCATGGTTACGCACGATCAGGACGAAGCGCTGTCGATGGCGGATCGGATCGTGGTAATGAACCATGGCGTGATTGAGCAAGTCGGCACACCTCAAGAGATCTACCAACAACCAGCAACGCGCTTTGTCGCTGAGTTTGTCGGCAGCATGAACTTTATTGAAACCTCAGCCGCAACGGATTCTCAGGTACGCATTGCAGAAACATTGATGCCAGCGCCAAGCTTGACCAATCGTAAGATCCAACGTGGTGACCGCTTTGACCTTGCGGTGCGTCCTGAAAGCATCAAGTTCGTTGAAAACTACACCAACTCTTTACCTGTGCGAGTTACCGCAACCGAGTTTCTGGGTGCGTTTTTCCGCATTGATTGCGTATTGCAAAACGACAGCTCAACGAAAACCATCGTAGTGGATGTGCCTGTGGAAACGGTTCAAAAACTCAATATCAAGGCGGGCGATGTACGTTACATCCAGTTTGCTGAAGAAGGGCTGCATGGTTACGCCGTGCCCTCGGTTGATAAAGCACTAGCGGCGTAGGTGTAAACATGGATGCGAAGACAATGACGATGAATAGCCTGACTACACAAGACAAAGCAAAATCCTTACTCGGACGTGTTAGCCGCGACAACCTTGTGTTGTTCGGTTTGCTCGCTGGTTTGTCGACCATGATGGTGCTGTTCATCTTAATGCCGCTTTGGGCAATGTTGACCAAGAGTGTGCAAAATGCCAATGGCGAATTTGTCGGTCTGGCAAACTTTGCGACGTACTTTTCTTCTTCAAGCTTGTGGGTGTCGGTGGGTAATACCTTCACTTTGGGCGTGATTGTGACCTCGGTAGTCGGTGTGCTTGCGTTTGGTTATGCCTACGCGCTGACTCGTTCATGCATGCCGTTTAAAGGTTTGTTTCAAATTCTAGGTACTGCGCCGATCCTTGCGCCTTCGTTGTTGCCGGCGATCAGTTTGATCTTCCTTTTCGGCAATCAAGGCATTGCTAAAGAGATGCTGTTAGGAAACTCGATTTATGGCGTGATTGGTATCTCGATGGGTTTGATTTTCTGGACCTTCCCTCATGCATTGATGATTTTGACCACTTCACTGCGCACTTCAGATGCCCGTTTGTATGAAGCAGCCCGCGCACTTAAAACTTCACCCATCAAAACTTTCTTTATGGTGACGTTACCTGCGGCGAAATACGGTTTGATCAGTACGCTTATCGTCGTCTTTACGCTAGTTATCACGGACTTTGGTGTGCCGAAAGTGATTGGGGGCAGCTACAACGTTTTGGCGACTGACATCTTCAAACAAGTTGTGGGACAGCAAAACTTTGCCATGGGTGCGGTGACAAGCATTATGCTTCTATTCCCTGCGGTAATGGCGTTCGGTGCAGACCGTTGGGTACAGAAAAAACAAAAGAGCTTATTTGACACTCGCTCGGTGCCATATCAGCCAGAACCCAACAAAGCGCGCGACAGCATTTGTTTGGTTTACTGCAGCATCATTTCTATCGCAGTGTTGGCTGTGCTTGGCATGGCGGTTTATGGCTCGTTAGTTACGTTCTGGCCTTGGAACAAAGCGCTGACGCTAAACAACTACAACTTTGCTGAAATGAGCACCTACGGTTGGAGCCCATTCTTCAACTCGTTAACGCTGGCAGGTTGGACGGCAGTTATTGGTACAGCCATCATCTTTGTCGGTGCTTACTGCATTGAGAAAGGGCGTGCGTTTGGTCCAATTCGTCAAGTGATGCAAATGCTCAGCGTGGTGCCAATGGCGGTTCCGGGTATGGTGCTTGGCTTGGGTTACATCTTTTACTTCAATGATGCGAACAATCCTCTGAATGTGCTTTATGGCACCATGGCATTCTTGGTGATTAACACGGTAGTGCATTACTATACCGTGGGTCACATGACAGCCCTGACAGCGCTAAAGCAGTTGCCATCGGAGATTGAAGCCACGGCGGCATCGGTGAAGCTTCCTCAATACAAGTTGTTCTTTAAAGTGACATTACCTGTGTGCTTACCTGCGATTTTGGACATTGCGACTTACTTGTTTGTTAATGCATTGACCACCACTTCTGCGGTAGTATTCCTTTACTCAACCGATACGATTCCGGCTTCGGTCTCGATTCTGAACATGGACGATGCAGGTCAAACTGGCGCTGCAGCGGCAATGGCTGTGATGATCATGATGGCTGCCGCAATTGCGAAGATTGTTCAGATGACTTTGGGTAAATTGTTAGAGAATCGCACACAAGCTTGGCGCAAAAGATAAGGACACTTCGTGCAATACGTAAAAATTAAAGATTCGATTGTTGAACAGATTGAAGCGGGCATGCTATCGCCGCGTCAAAAACTGCCAGCAGAGCGTAAGTTGGCGGAGTCGTTCGATACTACACGCGTCACTCTGCGTGAAGCTTTATCACTGCTGGAAGCAGAAGGTCGAATCTATCGCGAAGATCGCCGAGGTTGGTTTATCTCACCCGAGCCATTGCGTTACGACCCAACCCAAACTCTGAACTTCCCGAACATGGCGAAAGCGCAAAATCGTGTGCCAAAAACGGAGTTGGTCGCAGCAAAAGGGACGTTGGCAAACAAACAAGCGGCGCGCTTGCTGGACTTGCAACCTTTCTCGGATGTGTATCGAGTCGACCGTGTGCGATACCTTGAAGACAGACCTGTGGTATTCGTAACAAACTACATTCGTCCAGAGCTGTTTCCGAACCTGCTGGATTACGATTTATCAAATTCACTGACGGACATTTACCGCGATCATTATGGCGTGACGTATCAAAAGATTCGCTACCGCATTTCAACCAGCACTTTGTTGGGTGAAATGGCTCAGGCACTGCGCGCGACAGCCGGCACACCAGCGATGGTGGTGGAGCGCATCAACTACAACCAGCACGGTGAGTTGATTGATTGCGATATCGAGTATTGGCGACACGATGCCATCAGCATTGAATCTCTGGCGGAACTCAATCGTTAAGTGGAGTTTCTCATTATCTAAGGCTCCATCTCGGGGCCTTTCTTTTATTCAGACAGGAACATTGAAATGGATTTGTTGGCGATTGGTCTCGTCGTTTTCTCTGCTGTTCTTCATGCAGGCTGGAATATCCTTGGCAAAAGCAACTCTGGGTCTGGACTCGCGTTTACCATGGCCGCCAGCTTTTCTGCATGTTTCATTCTTACCCCTTATTTGATTTGGTATTTGGCAACCATTGGCTGGACATCATTACCGAGTGAGTTTTGGGGATTGCTGTTCATCAGCGGCATTTCACAAATGGTTTATCTGGTTGGTTTGATTGTCGCTTATAAGCACGCTGATGTGGGGGTGGTTTATCCGATTGCTCGGGCACTGCCAGTGATGATGGTCGGCGCAATCAGTGTTGCATTGGGACATGAATTATCTAGTCAGCAGTGGCTTGGATTCTTACTAATTACTCTTGGTTGTATGCTGGTACCACTGACGAACTTTCGTCAGATGACATTGGGTTCTTATTTGAACGTTGGTGTGTTCTGGGCATTGATTGCCGCAATAGGCACAACGGGTTACTCGGTGGTCGATAAAGAAGCGCTGAGTTTACTCACCGGACAAGCATCAGAGATCTTGAATGATCAGTACAGTGCAATTTTCTACTTGGGTGTGCAGTTTTGGGCGATAGGTATTCCTGCTCTTGTTTGGTGCTTAGTTACGGGTAAGCTAGATGAGATTAAGACAGCGTGGCAGATCCGCAAAACAGCCAGTATGGCAGGGGTAATGATGGCATCCACCTACGGCTTGGTGTTGTTTGCGATGACCATGACAGACAACGTAAGTTTGGTGGTGGCACTAAGGCAAATCAGCATCGTGTTTGGATTGTTTATGGGGATTTGGTTTCTGTCTGAGAAATGGTATCTCACTCGGGGTATTGGGGTTAGTTCGATTCTGGTGGGGATTATTTTGGCATTAACGCATTAACGCATTAACTAATGAGCGGGATATGCGCCCGTTAATACAAAAAAGAAAAGGCAGCGAATGAGCCTCTCGCTGCCTTTTGTATTAACCTGTAAGCCTTGTTTAGAAACGCAATTGCGCACCAAACATCACGCCGCTAGAGTCAAAATCGCTGTTTTTTGAATACACATATTCTGCATTCAAACCAAAGTGTTTATAGCTCCAGCCAATACCGCCAGCCGCTTCACCACCAACACTTGAGTGTTCGATGTTTTTGCTCTGACCGTTTACTTTATAGGTGTATTCGAGAGTGTAGAGAGTGACACCTGCCTTGCCGTAAAGCTCGAAGCCTGAACCCAGTGGATAGCTAGCATAGCCACTTAAGCGAGGTCCGGAGAAGCTCGTATCGGTGACTTCTGAAATCGGACTCACGAGTATCGAACCAATACCGTCAAACGCGCCTTTATAACCCGCTTCGATACCAAAGTTATGCGTTGGCATGTAGCGGTAATAAATCTCACCTAAGAACATGTCGCCTGATTCTTCGCTCGTCGGTGCGTCGTAGTTCACACCGCCATAGCCAATGTTTGTACCTATGATGTGCTCGCTGGTGGTTGCGTTAGCAGACAAAGAAAGTGTCGACAACACCAAAGCAGTAACGAATGAATAGCGCATAAACGTTTCCCCTTAGCTTTTAGCCTTTTAGTTTCTTAGGACTTGTTCGAAAGTGACTTTGGTGTTGTCTAGCCATTCGTAACGACGACGGTACATAGAACGTTTTGAACGAGACATACCTTCAATATCACGACGAGGTGCATTTACGTCGATAGAGTAGAAGTTACGGTCGTATTCTGTGCCACCAAGTTCTAGCCACAGCGCATCGTAATCGGTTTTGATTCTTCCTTTGCTGTAACGCTTAGCTGCGTAAGTGTGCGATTGAGTTTTTACTGCCAACAGTGTTTCTATGCCCCAAACCTGCGCAACGATAGCCAGCAATCCAACCATCAAGCTTTTCGGACGTTGACCGTATAGCTTACGCGTCAGCTTTTTGATTTTTGCGTTGTTTTCTTCACAGCTGCGTGGTCCTTGTAAACCACCAATCATGATGCATCGCTCGCCATTCTCATGACCCAAGCTGAAAGAAAGGGTATAGAAGTTGCCATCTTCTTGGCTATGCAGCACCAAGCTCATATCACCTTCTTTTTGGTAACGCGCTTCGTAAACCAAGCGGACCGAATACAAGATGTCGTCAATTTCAAATGAAGTCAGAGTTAGACCTTCCGCATCGGTGTAGATCTCTTGAATCAGTTCAGGCGAGATCAGGTCTGCTACCGAGTTGTAGTGATCGACAACAAGCGCAGAACGGTCGAAAGCAGGTCCATTCTTAATAATGTAAGGACGAAATGGCTTCTCTAAGAATCGGTGTGTACGAGTGCAAAGCAGTTCGAGCAGTGATGCTTCAATGTTGTCCGCGAGGTACTTAAACGACTTTCTGTAGAATAAAGCGCGTGCGATGAATTTTACGCGGTAGGTCCAAATTGGACGATAAATGTCAGCGTACTCATCAGAATAAATGGTTCTGCTGTGATCAAGGATGGATTTATTCATGGTCATTTCACTCCAAACTCATTTCCAGTTGTTCGGCTCTGTCAAAGAGGCGTGAGCGCTTGATATAAAACGCGAAAATAGGGCGATAAAAGAGAGTGGTCTTATTTCGCTCAAGCATTGACGGGAGCTGGTTTTGAACGGTGTTCTTTTGGCGAAGATTTTAAGAGAAAAAAGAAGCGAGGTTTGTATGGTTTAGTATGAAATTGTCAGAGCGTGTTGTTGTGCTCAGACAAACCCGTTGAGTGAGCTAATAAGTGGGTTCGTTTCTTTAGTAACCAATAGTCATTGTCACTATCTAGGGGGACTGAATGAGCTTTGAAGACAAACAAGCGATACACATCGTTGTTTTGAGTGCGAATCAAACCATTTTTGCGGAAGCAAGTATCTCGAAGTGAGTTAGGTATAAAACGTAATCTATGGATTTTTCTAGTGTTTATTTTTTTAGAGTCAAAGACGTTTAAAGAAAGCCGATAAATAAAATGAATTAATTTTAATCTTTTTTGAAATTAATTTTATTCGCTATAGGTCTCTATACGTACGCTACATTCATCGAGCACTTGGAACTCGATATTTAAAAGGTAAGTAAGGAGCATATTATGAAACGTTTAATCACTCTTGTTGGTCTCATTGCACTAACCGCTTCGCCAATTGCTGCATTCGCTGGTGGGTATCAATGGACAAATAACAGCAAATCGATTCAAGGTAATGTCGTCGACAGCAAGCAAGCTGCTTACGAGATGGGCTTTGAAATGATTAAAGAATATCAAGGTAAAACATCTCTACAACTAAGCAAAGAACTGTATGGCTCTTTTGCAAAAGTAGACAAAAATTCTTTCTCAATCACCGATAGTAAAGTTACGGTGGATGAGTTTCTACAAGATAACGGACAAA
Source organism: Vibrio sp. MMH1-50 (assembly GCF_022347645.1). Classification (NCBI taxonomy): domain Bacteria; kingdom Pseudomonadati; phylum Pseudomonadota; class Gammaproteobacteria; order Vibrionales; family Vibrionaceae; genus Vibrio; species Vibrio sp. MMH1-50. The sequence goes on along the minus strand of NZ_JAKRGG010000009.1, from coordinate 31,635 downwards.
TTGCCTACCAACCAATTTTAAACGTGAAATACGAATATCGTTTGAGAGAGTTAGGTAACCGTTAATTTATATTCTCGCTAGCTAATATTTATTAATTTCTGCTTTATCCTTGCTGTGTGTTATTTATAGGAATGTTGGGGGGCTTTGCTCCCCTTTTTTTATTGCTTAATTTATATTTATTATTAATAGGCAATATTTTCTAACGCTCAGCGTCAGGTTTTCTCGCTCGTTGATTCTCATGTTCGTTTGTAAAGTGGTACTAAAGCAAGATTGTGTGCCACTTTACAAAGGATACGGAATGACTCATCTCTCTTACTGGTTCAAGCAAGCTCTGGAAATGGAACAGCCAACGCCGTCATTGTCATTCCAACAAGATATAGCGACGGATGTGGCGATTGTCGGCGGTGGTTATACAGGTCTTTGGACTGCGATCATGATTAAGCAGCAATCGCCGGAAAAACAAGTCGTTGTGATTGAAAAAGGCTTGTGTGGCAGCGGGGCATCGGGCGCAAATGGTGGTTGTATGCTGACTTGGTCAACAAAGTTTCCAACATTGAAGCGCTTGTTTGGTGAACAACAAGCGGCATGGTTAGTAAAAGAATCGGAGCAAGCAGTCTTGGAAATTGAGGCGTTTTGTCAGCAGCATAATGTCGATGCACAATTATCCTTGAAAGGCGTTTACTACACGGCGACAAACCATGCGCAAACCGGAAGTATGCAGCCGGTCGTGGATGAACTTAAGCGGCTAAACGTGAATAGTTGGCGACATTGTCAGACTGAAGAGCTGCGAGAGAATGCTGGCTCGCCAAGGCATGTGGACGGTTTTCACTCTCCTATTGCCGCAAGCGTCCAGCCGGCTTTGTTGGCTAGAGGGCTACGTCGTGTTGCTATCGAACTGGGTGTTGAGGTTTATGAAAATACGCCAATGACGCGTTTAGATTATGGTCAACCTGCAACCGTTAGTACGCCTAATGCGAGCATCAAAGCGAAGCAAGTAGTGTTGGCATTAAATGCTTGGATGGTGGAACACTTTAAGCAATTTAACAACAGCATCGTTGTTGTCTCTTCAGATATGGTGATTACAAAACCTCTGGGTGACGCTTTGCCTCAATCAGGATGGCAAACGGGCTCTAGCGTGTTGGATTCACGTATCTTCGTCCATTATTATCGAGATACGCCAGATGGTCGTTTGATGTTGGGTAAGGGCGGCAATCAATTCTCTTACAATAACCGCGTCGACGTGATGTTTAATAAACCAACGCGCTATCAAAATCTGCTGCGTAAGTCGTTCGATAAGCTGTTTCCGCGTTTAAAAGGAACAGAATTCGCTTATTCATGGACGGGTGGTTCGGATCGCTCTGCTACCGGTTTCCCATTCTTTGGCGAGCTAGATAAACAGAACAATGTCTTTTACGGCTTTGGCTATTCGGGTAACGGTGTGGCTCAGACTCGAATGGGCGGAAAGATCTTATCTTCATTCGTATTGGGGCTAGATAATGACTGGACGCGAAGCGGTTTAGCCAGAGGACCATTAGGACAATTCCCACCAGAGCCTTTTCGTTGGACAGGGGCAATGATGGTGCGTAATGCCGTACGCCGAAAAGAGGAAGCAGAAGATAATGAGCAAACACCATTTATCTGGGATAAGTGGCTAGCAAAACTTGCGGGACCAGCAGGCAAAGCGGATAAGCTCGACTAAACTGAATATTTTGATCGCAAACGGATAGGGAAGAAGTGAAATCGTTAGAGGCACCTCTTCCCTTTGTGTTAGCCTCAGTCTTTCAAGCTCAGATGCAAAAGGTGAGTAATAGAATGAAAGTATTCAGCAACTTCGACAGCGGCAGCATTCACGTAGTGAAAGCAGACGACAAAAACGACATCCAACTTAAAATCCCTAACGACAACATGTCGGAATTCTACCAGTGGTTCCACTTCCGTCTTGAGACCGAAGCCGAGCAATCGCACACCATCAAACTACTTGATCTTGCGAAGTCGGCTTACCCAGAAGGTTGGCAAGGCTACGACGTTGTTGCGTCTTACGATCGTGAAGAGTGGTTCCGCGTGCCAGCAGAGTTCGATGGTGATACGCTGACTTTCACTGTTATCCCTGAGCGCAGCTCAATCTACTTCGCGTACTTTGCACCATACACGTACGATCGTCATCTAGACCTATTACACATGGCACAAAGTGCACACCACTGCCAGTTGGAAACTTTGGGTCACACGCTAGATGGCAATGACATGAGCTTGCTTACTTTCGGTGAGCCAGAAGAAGGTAAAAAGAAAATCTGGATGATTGCACGTCAGCATCCAGGCGAGACGATGGCAGAATGGTTCATGGAAGGCATGATTCAACGTCTACTGGATGAAAACGACACGGTTGCGCGTGCATTGCTAGAAAAAGCAGTACTTTACGTTGTACCAAACATGAACCCAGACGGCGGTGTTCGTGGTCACTTGCGTACTAACGCAGTGGGTGTGAACCTCAACCGAGAGTGGCAAACGCCATCAATGGAAAAGAGCCCAGAAGTCTTCTTGGTTCGTGAACGTATGCTAGAAACTGGCGTGGATATGTTCCTAGATATTCATGGTGATGAAGCTATCCCTTACAATTTTGTAGCGGGATCTGAAGGCATTCCTTCTTATGACGAAGGCATGGCTGAGTTGGAAAACGCGTTTAAACAAGCACTTCTGACGATTACACCAGAGTTCCAAGACGAGATTGGTTACGACAAAGATGAACCAGGTAAAGCGAACCTAACCGTTGGCTCTAACTGGGTAGCAGAGCAATTTAAATGTCTGTCTTACACTATTGAAATGCCATTCAAAGACAACAACAACCACCCCGACCCACTTTACGGTTGGTCTCCAGAGCGTAGTGTGTTGTTTGGGCAAGATATTTTAGCAGCGACGCTAGCCGTATCTGACAAAATTTAACGCAATTCGTTCACAGCCCGTACTTTGCGGGCTGTCTTTCCTGCCATTATTCTCTCCGCGTTCTCTATTAATGAGCTACTTTCTCCGCAGTTAAGACAAAAAATCTGCAATTTCTGATGCTTATGTGAGTCTCGATAAGTTGGATTTATCGTGTCGATAAAAAATCTAATTTAATTTAGCGATACTTATTCTGTTAAAGTCCATTTCGAGATTCTCGTCACAAAAATCATAACATCTCATAGGGGTAACAGCCTTGAGTGTGAGGTTGAAAGTAGGCACAGCCAGTTAAATTAGTTTTAAGTTGCTATGTAATTACAAGATGGAAGCCGGATAATTTTTATCGCGGAATCTTGTACCTACAGAGGTTTGCTCATCGTTATCTATCACTCCAATCGTTCAGGTTTAAACGCTTGGGACAAGACGTGGCAGATAGGTGTATCAAAATTCCAACCAGCGCTCCTAATGGAAATATCCCAATTAGAGCGTCATGCGATGATGCGTTAATAGAGATTGTTGGCGTAGTTTTAATCACTAAAAACAGTGCAGGTTCTGACTTTCTTGATGACAGCGTATGCTGGGGAAAGTAATCGGGTCGCCTTCGCATAAAGGAAAAAAATAATGAAAAAGATTGCTCTTGCAGTGGCTACCGTTCTTGCTGGTGGCGTAATGTCAAATGTTGCTCTTGCTGATACATACATCGGTGGCAAACTTGGTTACAACGCACTAAACGACGCATGTCACTTAGACGCACCATGTGATGACGATAGCTTTGCAGCAGGTATGCACCTTGGCTACAACTTTAACGAATACGTTGCAGCTGAATACGGCGTTGACTACCTAGGTAACTTTACTGCTAACTTCAACAAAGCTGGCAAAAACACTGTTGATGGCGACCTATGGGCACTGACTCTAGCTCCTAAGTTCAACCTACCTCTAACAGACTCATGGAACCTATTTGCTAAAGTAGGTGCTGCTTACATGATGGCTGGCGATGAGAAAGATTTCGTACCAACGGGCTCTCTAGGTGCTGAATACCAAATCAACTACAACTGGAGCCTACGCGCTGAGTACCAACGTTACCAAGACATGTCTGATGACATCATCGACGACATGGATTCTGACTTCTTTGGTATCGGCTTCAACTACAAGTTTGGTTCTGAGCCAGTAGTTCAAGAAGAAGTGGTTGAAACTCGTCCTGTAACTCGCATCGTTGAGCACGAATACCCAGCTCAAACTGCAACAGTACAATTTGGTCTAGAAAGTGCTGAACTACAAGACGCTTCTGCGTTCAACGGTACTGTTGAGCTAATGAACACTTACCCACAAGCTCAAGTTGAAATCAACGGCTACAGTGATACAACAGGTTCTGAAGCTTACAACCAACAGCTAACAGAGAAGCGTGCACAAGCAGTTGCTGATCACTTCCAAGCTGAAGGTATTGCTGCAGACCGTATGACTGTTAAAGGCATGGGCGAAGCTAACCCAGTAGCGAGCAACGAAACTCGTGAAGGTCGTGAACAAAACCGTCGTGTAGAAGTTGTTGTTCCTGCGTTCCAATACCAAACAACTGAAGAAGCTAAATAATCCACCATTAGCTTAATGATTCTAAAAGCCAGCGTTTGTCGCTGGCTTTTTTGTTTTCATCGAAATGTCACAGCTCTGACTTACACTTTTCGTGTTCTTTTGTTTGGAGCTACAGATGCAGAACTTACCCCCACTCAATTCTTTAAAAGCATTTGAAGCGACGGCAAGATTGCGCAGCTTTACTAAAGCTGCTGAAGAGCTCAATGTCACCCGCGCAGCGGTTAGTCAACAAGTGAAATCTCTGGAAATGTATCTAGATGCCACTTTGTTTGAACGCAATGGCGCACAACTCATTTTGACCCAAGCAGCACACGATTACTTGCCCGTGGTTAGCAATGTATTCCAGAGTTTGTTCGCCGCAACTCAACACCTTTTCTCTCGCCAAAAACAGACCCAGTTAACGTTACACGTGGCGCACAGCTTTTGCTCCCAATGGTTGATACCTCGACTCGCTGATTTTCATCGCCAGTATCCTGAAGTGAGTTTTAAAGTTTCTACTACCGCAAATGCAGTGCCGAGTAATAGCGACATCGCGGATGTGGAAATCATTAATGGTTATGGTGATTGGTCTTCGCAACACGCAACGCAACTCACGCAAGAGAACTGGATTTTGGTGGCAAGTCCGGGGTTTCTTTTACTAAATCCCGTTTCTGAACTGGTTGATCTTGTCCGTTTGCCGAAACTTGCGACTGGTGGTTATCAGGAAACATGGCAAGGTTGGTTTGCGTACCAAGGGCACGAAGGAGGGAGCGTAAAGTTAGCGGGAGAATTTGAACATTCTTTGTTGGCTATTGAGGCTGCGGTGAATCAGCTAGGTGTCTTATTAGTGCGCGACTTGTTAGTAGAAGATCATCTTCAACAAGGTACTTTGGTCCAAGTAGGTCATTGGTCAATGCCAAGCCGAGGCGCACATCATATGATCGTTCGTTGTGGCGAGAAGCCGCATGTCAAAGCCTTTACTCAATGGCTAGTAAAAAGCTTACAAGCGTAACCAGATGTCCAAGCGATTTTCGGGCTATCGGGGGGCAAAATGACAAGATGAGCACGAACTGAGATAGAGCTAACAATCTGAAACATTATCAACCGTCATGACCAAAGTTCGGGTGCTAAGATGACAGAGTACGTTTCATGTCGTCATCACTCACAGAGCATGCGCTCTGGTTATCAAGGAGCAGTAATGGAAGCGTTAGAAGGGGGCAGGGATAATGCCATTTATCGTAAAGGTAATTTGGTCAGTAGACCAGCTAGCCACTGGACGATGACCGTCCATCAATTACTCCAACATCTTCATCAACATGGTTTTACTGCATGTCCAAAAGCAGTGTCGATTGAGGGCGGGAAAGAGTTGCTGACCTTTGTTGAGGGTGACAGCTATAACTACCCGTTAGAAGGACCGATTGCTTCGCTCACTGCGTTGAAATCTGCCGCAAACCTGCTCCGTTGTTATCATGATGCGTCGGAGAGTTTCCTTAAACAGCATGATCAAGATGTTCATCATTGGATGTTGCCAGCTCGCTCGCCGCAAGAAGTGATTTGTCACGGTGATTTCATGCCTTATAACGTGGCTTTAGATGGGGATGTCGTGAGCGGCGTATTTGATTTCGATACCGCTCATCCTGCGCCGCGAATTTGGGATATTGCTTTTTCTATATACGGTTGGGCGCCATTTAAGACTGATGAAGATGACAAGATGGGCACGTTAGAAGAACAAATTCGACGAGCCAAAATCTTTTGTGATGCCTATGGCTGCTCCCGATTAGAACGCGAAGAGTTGGTGGAGGTAATGACGTTGCGCTTAACGGCGTTAGTCGATCACATGCGCACGATGGCAGCCAATGGTGATGCCCAGTTTCAAGCCAATATGGAAGATTGTCACCATACGGCTTATTTACAAGATATCGAATACCTCAACAAACACCACCAAGCGATTACTTTGGGCGTATTGGGAGAAATCAAATTTTAGTCTGGCTTGGTGTGCCTTTTGATGATGGATTGAATCACACTAAACAGCCATTGGTTTTGTGGGTCGTGCTGCTGAGAACGTCGGCAGCTCATCACAAAGCTCACGCCGAGCTCTAAACCATTTGGAAGTTCGATGCTACGGCATGATTCAGGAACGTTACCACTCATCGTAATACCGAAATGGTCGGTGTTCATGATGATGCTGTGAATCATGGCAGGATGTTCAATCTCAACTTTTGGATCAACATGAAAGCCGATGTTTTTTAAGCGATCCAAAAGTGGGTATTTATGATCGTTCCAACCAGGCGTCTTGAACAAAACAAAGGTATAATCGCCCAACGATTGGAAGTCCTTGGCAGGATGATCTTTGCGTACAAAGAATACCGCTTTGCCTTTTCCCAACTCTTTTTGTGCGATGGATTGAGGTAGATCTTCATCAAAGTAATGAATAGCAATGGCGTTCTCACCGTCAATGATGCGATTGCGAGCATCAGCCCCCCACCTTAAAAATGCATAATTGGCATGCGGCGCTTGCTTGAGCAACTCTAGGTAAAGTTTATCGCCAAAACGATCCCAAAAAAGTGTGTTGGCGTAGATTGCAACATCGCCAGTATAGAGCGGCGGGGAAAACTCTTGGGGTTTGATTGCATCTGCGCTCGCCAAGATTTGCTCGAAATGAGGCATATTGGTTTCCACAAATGAGGTTGGTTCAAATCCATTTTTGGTTTGAATGAACAGAGGATCGTCCAGTTGCGCTTTCATTTTAGTGAGGTTTTTGCTGATGGCGCCGGAGGTTTTTCCCATTGATTCCGCGACCAAGCGAACGTTGCGCAGATCGTACATGCGCTTTATTACCAAGACGTTCTGCATATCTAGATTGATTGTCATTCTTTTACTCCAGCCAACGTTTGCTACGGCATCATAGCGCTGCCTCAACAGCGGAAAGACAGGGAATGGTCAATTCTAAGTTTATGGCAAAAAAGCCTTTTTCTAACAGGGATTTCCATTTGGTAAATTCGGGTTTTCCTCGTGCTACTTGGGCGGCGTTGCTAAAGTTTCTATATCGAAATGATGTACCACAAACAACAGAGGTGACGTATGAAAAAACTAATCGCACTAGGCTTAATGGTTTGTTCAGTAAATGTGGCATTCGCTGGCGATGGGTCATACACAGGTACCATTGATATGACAACAAGCCAAGCTAACCAAGTTGATGTGGAACGCGCAGATTCTAACCTGACTCTAAAAGGTCGAAATGATGCTGCTTATGGTGGTGTTATGATTCAAACAGACGCTTCTACTCAACCGATCCAACTTCGCGGTCGCCGCGACTAAATGGTCGAAATCTCCTTACTTTCAATGCCGCGTTTAACGCGGCATTGTTGTTTATGACACTTCTAGATTTAAAGTTATTCTGATAGCTTTTATTTATCGATAATTGAAAATTAATTGTTGAAATCTTAATTACCATTTTTGTGCACCTAAATGATATTGATTCTCATTTAGGTTGGCGTATGATTTTCTCTATCGACGAGAGGGGAATACGCTCATGAATGGTACGTCCAATAATTTACACGCTACAGCGATACAAACAACGGCGGCACAAAACGCGTCAGCCTTTAACAAAATAAAACGCAAGTTACTCATGTTAGGTCCAGCGTTTATTGCTGCAATTGGTTACATTGACCCAGGTAACTTTGCAACGAATATTGAATCGGGATCTTCATTCGGCTATCAACTGCTTTGGGTTGTGCTTTGGGCAAACCTCATGGCGATGTTGATTCAGTATTTGTCCGCTAAACTTGGCATTGTTACAGGCAAAAACCTCGCAGAACACTTACGCGACCATCTACCCAATAAATGGGCAGTGGGTTTCTATTGGATTCAGGCTGAAATCATAGCGATAGCAACTGACCTAGCGGAATTTATTGGTGCAGCAGTCGGCTTTCAGCTTGTCTTTGGTATCAGTTTGATGGAAGGGGCGTTGATCACTGCCGTTGCGACAGTGATGATTCTGACGCTTAACCAGAAAGGTCAAAAGCCGCTAGAGGTGGTGATTGGTTCGCTTCTGATGCTGGTTGCGGTTATCTACATTGCGGAATTGTTCTTCGCTCACCCCGCTGGCGGTGAAATGGCAAAAGGTTTGTTAACCCCAACATTTACTAACTCGCACCAAATCTACCTTGCGGCAGGCATTTTAGGCGCAACTGTGATGCCTCACGTGATATACCTTCACTCGGCATTGTTCAAAAACAACTATGGTGAAAGTACGAAAACACGTCTTCGTACTACTCGTTTTGACGTGTTGATTGCGATGGTAATAGCGGGCTTTGTGAATATCGCTATTGTGGCGATGGCAGCAGCTGTTTTCCATTACTCTGGTAACCAGCATGTAGCAGAAATTGAAACCGCGTACATGACGCTGACCCCACTCGTAGGTAAAGCTGCCTCTGTGCTATTTGGTGTGTCTCTGATTGCTTCGGGTTTATCTTCCACAGTAGTGGGAACCATGGCAGGACAAGTCGTGATGCAAGGCTTTGTACGCTTCTCTATTCCAATGTGGTTGCGCCGCTTCATTACCATGGCGCCATCATTTGTGGTGATTGGTTTGGGTATGAACACCACTGATATTTTGGTGATGAGCCAAGTGGTATTAAGCTTCGGTATTGCGCTGGCGATTATTCCACTGCTTATCTTTACCAACAGCGAGCGCTTGATGGGCGAGTTCAAAAACAACAAATGGGTATCTTATTCGGGTGTGGTTATCGTCACTCTTGTACTGGCATTGAACGCGTATTTGATGTTTACGCTTGCTGCATAGCCAACGCTCGCTAAGCGACAAATCTCTGTCGATAAAAAAACGGAAGCCAATTGGCTTCCGTTTTTACATTTAGGTGAAGAGGAATATTAGTTTTGTACGTTAGCCTCAACCATTTCCAATTCAGCTTCACTGCGTTTGGCAGCTTCAAGCATTTTGCGGATGATGAAAGAAGCACCTAGTGCGATAGCAACCATTACAACAGCGAGCACGGTTAGCAATTGGAAGTAATCACCGTAGACGTGTTGTACGATTTCTTGGGTGATTTCTTGCCCTTTTTCTAGAGCGATAGAAGTCGAGAATGCAGCACCAACAATACCACTCAGCGCGATAGCAACAGAGAACAAGCTTACTGAGAAGTTTTCAATGTGCTTCGGTGCAACCGATAGGATAAATGCAACGACCATTGAGCCTACAATCACTTCTGCAATTGCTTGGAAGAAGTGAATCGCTAGGAAGATCTCAGGCATGATGATTACGTCTTCGCCCACTGTGGTTACAGCGAAGGTTAGGATGCCGAAAGCAATCGCTGTTAGCACGAATGCCAACGCAATTTTAGTTGCTGTAGATAGGTGAATATCGCGTTTTTCTAGCACACCAAAGAAGCCAGCTACGATAGGACCACCAACCATACACCATAGCGGGTTCATCGCCATTGCAGCTTCAGGTTCTAGTGGAATAAAGCCAAATAGGGAACCTTTTAGTGTGTTGATCGCCACCATGTTCATTGAAGTCATCATTTGACCGTAGTAAACGAAGAAACACGTGGTTAGGAAGGTTACGATAAGGATGGTACCCATCTTCAATGATTCCGCTTTGCTTGCTTTCAACATCAAAGAAACAAAGTAAAGAATTGCTGCACCACCAATGGCGTAAACGATGTTTTGACCGATATCCATGTTTGAGAACATGAAGAATACCAACGCAATCATCGCCACAGAAATAAGAGCAAAGAAGATCCAGTTTTTGATGCTAACGGTTTGTTTGTCTAGATCTGATGCGACACCAACCAAGCCTTTGCGGAACACAAGTAGCATAACCAGTGCTGCGCCTGCCATTACTGCAGAGATGGTGAAACCGCCATTAAAGCCAATCACCAATACAATCATTGGGAACAGGTATTGACCTAGGAAGGCGCCTACGTTGTTCACTGAGTAGTTGATTGGATAGCCTTTCTCAAAGTCTTCTTGAGACTTAAAGGTACGTTTGTACAAGCTAGGGTAGGAAGGTGACATCAAACCACGACCGTAGCTTGCTAGTGCGATACCACACATAGACAGTGGTACGTTGGTAGCCGAAGCACCAAGAACAAGCAGCGCGTAACCAGATGTGAATGCTAGGAAGGCAATCGATAGAGAACGGTAAGCTCCTAAAAATTTGTCAGCGATGAAACCGCCAGCAATCGCAAATAGGGGACCAATCGCAGAAAAGGCACCCACGATCATCATGGTATCAGCTTCGTTGTAATTCAGATCCTCTAAGAAAAAACGCGTTAGACTGACTAACACGCCGTAGAATGATAAGCCAAACATCATTTGGCAGAACATCATAGATTTATTTAGTTTATTCCACATAATTAAATACTCACTATTGCGAGAAAGGTAGTTATTATTTCTGTTAAATGTTACTTAAACGCTATGTTACATATTGAAACAATTGTCGCATAAAACGAATTTAATGCACTAAATTTTCTAATGCGAAACGTTTGCCTTGCTAATGTATTGTTCTAGATCAACTAGGAATTATGTGAATAAATGACTAAAAAATAACATTTTATAAGACTATTATTCTTTAGTGATTTTTAAGGTTTTGAAAAGACGTTGAAATAATAAGCAGTCGAGAGTGAGGTGGGAGATAGCGTGATTTTTATTCAGGAATAAAGACGTTGGCGGAATTTTATCCGCCAACAATGAAAAATATTAATTAGCAAACGCTGAAATAAAGTATGCTATTCGCAAGGTGGTGCCATGTGAATCACTGCCAGACCGCCGAGTGACGTCTCACGATATTTCTTGTTCATGTCTTTACCTGTCTGGTACATGGTTTCGATAACTTTATCTAATGAAATAAGACATTTGCTAGTGCGTTTTAACGCCATGCGTGATGCATTGATGGCTTTCATTGCGCCCATCGCGTTTCGTTCGATACACGGAACTTGAACCAAACCACCAATTGGATCACAAGTCATGCCAAGTGAATGCTCCATAGCAATCTCAGCAGCAATGCAGATTTGCTCGTTGCTGCCACCACGCAGGGCGGTTAAACCTGCTGCTGCCATAGAAGAAGAAACGCCGACTTCTCCCTGGCATCCGACTTCTGCACCAGAAATCGAAGCGTTGGTTTTGTACAAGATACCAATCGCCCCAGCCACAGCTAAGAAGTCTTTCAGTTGTTTGTTGTCGAGCTCTTTGATGAAACGATGGTAGTACATGAGTACCGCGGGGATGACGCCAGCTGCGCCGTTGGTCGGCGATGTGACCACCTGACCGCCAGCCGCGTTTTCTTCACTTACTGCGAAAGCAAATAGGTTTATCCAATCCATGATCTCCATTGGATCGTTTTCTACTGCTGCGTTAGCTTCAAGCTTTTTGAGTAGGTTAGGTGCTCGGCGTGTGACGTTTAACCCGCCTTCAAGAATGCCTTCGGTGTCAAAGCCACGTTGCATACACAACGACATTACTTTCCAGATCTGTTCTGCTTTTTGATCGATCTCTTCTTGCTCACGGAAAGCCAATTCGTTTTGAAGGATCATCCCCCCTAAGCTAAAGCCGTTTTGCTCTGCTTTTTCTAACATCTCGTCAGCAGAGGTGAAAGGGTAAGCAACTTGGATTTCTGCCTCATTGCCACCGTTTTCTAGCTCGGCAGCAGTGGCAATAAAGCCACCACCGATGGAATAGTAAGTTTCAAACGCCACTTGCTCACCAGCAGCATCAAAAGCCGTGATGGTCATGCCGTTTTCATGAAGAGGAAGGTTATCGCTGTGGAAGACGATATCGTGCTCATAGCTAAACACGATTTCATGAACACCTGCGACAGAGAGCGTGCCGTGTTCAATGGTATGTTGTAGCGCGCTTTTCGCGCTCGTCATCTTGATAGTGTCGGGTTTATTACCCATTAGCCCTAAGACGGTAGCACGATCCGTGTGGTGCCCTTTACCGGTGAGCGATAAAGAGCCGTAAAGGTCGACTTGCACCTTGTGCACTTTCGCCATAGAGTCGCTAAGCAATTGAGTGAAATGGTAACCTGCGAGCATAGGACCATTGGTGTGGGAGCTAGAAGGACCGACACCGACCTTAAAAATATCGAAAATCGACAGCATAATTGACTTCCTTTCTTTGCGGACCTTTGTCAAGGTCTCTAGAACGACATTGTTAATTAGATGTTAATGCCTGAAAGAGTATTGGCAAAGCAAATTTTTGTATACAAATTGTTCGCGAAAGTATGAGTAATTGAGATCTCGGTAATGAAGTTAAACAAGGTAGTGATCATTCTAGGTAAGCGTTTGGTGCATGATCAGCTCAGTGCTGAAGGGCGCTCACGTATGGAAGCTTTAGTTTCCGTTTTAAACCAATGGGATTTTGAGTCGACGGCATTGGTTTTTTGTGGAGGGGTCACTCATGGTCAAATGATCTCTGAAGCGGATGCGATGTATCAGTATTTTGGTCAGCTAGCCAAGGTTAGGGGAATAGACTTTCCTGATCAGCAAGTCATCATCGAGAATCGTTCCCTGAATACCGTGCAGAACATGCAAAATGCGGCAAAAGAGCTACTGAAAAGTGGGTTATGTCCAATGGGACAAGCTATCGAAGTCATACTGCTTTCCAATGACTACCATTTAGAGCGCATTATTGAGATCCAAACCTTGATGGATGAACAAGGCTTATTACGAGTATTGAAATCGCGTTGTGCAGACATGGGAATAGAGCTCACTGTTTCACTAGATATCGCTGAGCATATCAGTGTGCCATATCCAAACTCAGGCACTCAGGCAGATGCGTTTCTTTTATTTGATGAACTGACGACTTATCGTGTTTATTTGGAAGGGGTGAAAAACAAGGCATTTAAGCGAGACTTGGCTCAAGTACAAGCGAAGCCATTAGCGATAGCTTTAAAAGCAATAGAAAAACTCCAAACTTTGCCTTTAACACAAGACGTTAAAAACCAAATCGCAGAGATGAAAAAGGCCATCGAAATGACGACCTTTGATGATTCAGTTTTTGCAGCGCAACAAGCGTTGGCTGTATTTCATCCGATACTCACGGCGTTAAATCAACGCCTTGACCCAGAAGCGAGTGTATCGGAATGAAACTCAGGTTTACTGGCGTTTAAGTTCACGACGAGTACGAACTGCGCTTAGTGCAATAAGGCTGTAGCACAATAGCTCGATGCCTTCTTCAGAGATGTTTTTCACATCACGCACGTAGTGCTCACCCATAACGTGTTGCCAGAAACTTCCCATTCCGTATAAGCGAGAAAATACCACCAATAAAACAACAGAGCCAATGAGCAGTTTCATGTATGGCGACTGAAGTATAACCGCCATCTGATTCACGGTACCTTTACCACCTTGGTAAGCTTTTGCACATGCGAGTGCTGTTACTGCTAAGGCTGGGAATACCCAAGAGCCATGGTGAATCATATCAAACCAGTAATCCATTTCGCGGATCATCAATACCGCAAAAAAACCAGAGATAAGGATCGCGGCGTGCGATAAGTGAGCTTCTTGCTTGGAAACGCGATAGAACGACCAAGAAGCGACGGCTAACATGATCAGTTGTAGCGTTTCAGTGATGGATGTTTCACCCAAGCTTGAGCCCAGTAGAACGTAATCTACGCGAATACTCAGGTTCACTAAAATACTAATCGCGATGATGGTCAATGCACTCAACATCGCTTTGTAGATAACGCGCTTTGATTCTTCAGTAATTTTTGAGTCTTCAACAAGGTTGGATTGTGCCGATTCGACTTGTTTGACAGTATCTATTTTCATCCTGACCACCCGCTCCAATAAAAATGTGGAAAAAACGTGAAATTTCGTGATGTGCGCGAGAAATTTTATTGCCCAAGTGGAAAGTAATGTCAGAGGAATGTCAGAAATAAAACGGCGTTCGATATGGTGTCGCTATGCGGTAAGGCTGGTAAATAAAGGACTAAGTGTCAGAAATCTGGAATGTTTAGATAAAATAAAAAGGAGCATGAAGCTCCTTTGTTGTGGATTGTGCAATCTTAGATTGCGTAAATGTTAACCATTATGACTCAGCGTCTTCTTTGTGGTTTTTACGGTAATATTCCCACTGCTCAACACGCTCATTTTCAGACAATAGGCAGTAAGTTATGCGTTCACCGTTTTCTGTCACTGTATCTAGTTCACCACCTTGCTGCACGCAGTATACTGCTGCTGGGTTTGCTGCTGATGTGTATTCGTTTGAGCGAGTTGCACCTTCATAAGTAGAACAACCTGCCAACACCATTGCTGCCGCCACCGCCGTTACTAAAGCCGTCTTTTTCATTCTTGATCTCCGCGTGGGAATTACGAGTAGTGTGTTGATTATAGGAGAGTTTAAGAAAAATACTGTCTTATGTTTGTTAAAAGCACGACGCTTGAAAGGGAATTCTGTGTAATTTTAGAATTTGCTCACTGTTCGTCTGTATATCCAAGTATCTCAAGGTTATCTTGGGTGGCATTGTTGTAGGCTTGCGCAAATTGAAACTTGGGAATAGTTATGAATTTCGGTAGTATGCGCGCAAAACATTCACAGCGGATCCTGCGATGAGACACTTAAAAACAACTACGCACCCAGACATCGAACATTTGGATGACAAAATCATCTTTCAGCGTAATGCAGCACGTGCCATTGTGCTTGATGGTGAAGATGTTCTTCTCCTCTACACTGAACGTTACCACGACTACACTCTGCCGGGTGGTGGTATTGATGAAGGCGAAGACGTGATTGCAGGTTTGGTTCGTGAACTCGAAGAAGAAACTGGTGCGAAAAACATTCACAACATTAAGCCATTTGGTATCTTTGAAGAGTTTCGTCCTTGGTACAAAGACGATGCGGATGTGATGCACATGACGTCATACTGCTACACGTGTAAGATTGATCGTGAGCTAGGTGAAACGTCTTATGAAGATTACGAAGTGAAAAACGGCATGCGTCCAGTTTGGATGAATGTGCATGATGCGATTGCGCATAATGAAAAGACGATGGCAGAAAGCCCAAAGAAAGGAATGAGCATTGAACGCGAAACCTTCTTGCTCCAACTAATCGCAAAAGAGTTGTTGTAATCACCCTACGGTCAAAGTTGTAACTTCCAGCCAATAAAAAAGTCCGAGCTCCCCCCCGGAACCCGGACTTATTCCAGACGCGCAAGCGAAGCGTCATCTCGATATTCTGTATTTTGTTTCAATCTGTAAAAACAATAGCGGTTTTATATTTGTTGTGTAAATAATTAATAGGTCTAACCATTGTTTTTCACTGAATTTGCACCCGTAATGTGATGCATCTCTACTCAATACACAAGCACAAATTGGTGAATTATCAGCAAACCACTGCTCTTTCTTATCTTTGAGATACATTACCTTAACTTTTATGCACGCGTTTGCATCGAGATCACGAGTTTGCAAATTGGCAGTACAGGATCTTGTATTTTTACGAACACCTGACATTGTCGAGTTTTAGTGATGGGTGTCACAATTCGACCAGAGGTGGTAATCGACTAAGGTCTATAAGCGGTTTGGTGTAGATAGATGACTGGTCGGAAAATAACAGCAAAGGCTGAAAAGAATCCGTACGAAGTTGTTGTACATCAACCAAGCGCTCTAGTGCGTAGAAGCGGTTGACGTACTCTTGTGTTTCATTGGGTAAAGTGAGCGCATCAAAATTTCGACTACCCGCATTTTTCATCGCCCTTGATACGCGTCCCTCGCCCGCGTTGTAAGCTGCTAGAGTCAGTGCCAAGTCTTGATCAAACTTCTCATACAGGAACGCCAAGTATTTCAACGCCGCTTGAGTGCTGGCTTTGGTATCAAACCGTTCATCATCGGTGTCTGATACTTGTAAACCAAATCGTGTCGCTGTGGCAGGGATTAATTGCCATAGACCCGCAGCATTCGCATGTGAGACGGCTTGAGGGTTATAAGACGATTCCAACATGGGCAACAAAACGAATGTGGGCGGTAACGACTGTTGCTTAAGCTGTTTGAAAATATGATCGAGCAATGGGCGAACAGAATCGAGACGTTTGGCAATTTGGCTCTGGTAGGGCGCGAGCACTTGATATTGTTGGGTAATGGTTTCTTCGTTGGGTTTGGCTATTGAGAGAGAAGAAAAGCAGGTGAGCCAAAACGCAAAAAAGCCCACAGTAATCGACCTGGATGGAGGAAGATTCTGTAGGCAAGGCGAGAATTGTTTAGAACGAACGCTCTTCATAAGTGTGTTGCACAGGTTGCTTGAGTTGACTGACCAACTCTTGGAACGCCGCAGAGCTTTGACCGTTGCTCTGATTGTCCGTTTGGCATTGTTTTACCAAGGTTTCCAACAGCGCCCATTGTTTTCTTGCTTGCGTGCCAATTTTGGCAGGCAGAGCATTGAAAATTCGATTCACACTGGTTTCGTTGCAAGGGAGTCCAAGCGAGCGCATCAACTGACTTCTTTCACTCGCCGAGCGACTAAGTCGATTCAAAATTGGCGTTTGCTTTTGAATGTTCTCGCTAAGCGATTCCCCATCAAACTTCAAGTACAGCGTTTTTTGTTGCTGAATAAGCTCTAGCAATTGCTGGTAGAGTTTAATGTCTTCCGCTAGGGAACGAACAAATTGTTGAATGTGCTGCGATGCGGCCGTTGCCATGCATGACTCCTAGTGCGCTGCGTTACTCGTGACCAGTGTGGAACTGCATTACTGCTTTGGATAGTGCTTTGGTATCCAGATTCAGTTCACCACGTGCTAATGCGTTGCGGATCTCTTCAACCTTTGCCATATCTACGTCTGGCAGTGATTTCATTTCTGCTTGAGCGCGATCGATGGCGGCAGTGTTAGCTTGGAATGCTGACTCGCTAGTTTTGCTCTGTGCGATGGTTTCGACAGGCTTCTTGCTTGCTTGCTGGAATTTCGTTTGTGGGACATGACCGCCCGCGACTTTGTCGATTTTCATGCTGTTGTCCTCAATCATCATGTTCTAAATCGAATAGGCGACTAGGGTGTGATGAACATTAAATATTTATTTTTTGTACTCGAAGTTCACCTGTGCTGACGAGTGTAAAAATCAAAAAATGATAACCTGAGTCCAAAATCAGAACTGAGTATGTACTTGATTTAACCCTGTCACGACTGCTCGTATCACTTTGCCAGAGCTGATGTTTTCTACATCGATCTGCTGACCTTTCTTTCCCTGTTCTAGGGCGACGCCTTTGGTACTGGCGCTAAATCCATCTTTGCTCGCAACAATAATCACCTCGTTGCCTTTCTCAACCAGAGCAGGGGAGCTTAGGTTTGAAGGATCAATAATTTGTCCGGCGCGAATACGGCGAGAGGTCTCCAATCCTACCGCTTGGCTCACTTGTGTGTAGAAGTCGTCTTGGCGCGAAATCGTGCGCGTTTCAGATTTTAAATGAGTCGCGGAGATCGTTTCGTTACGCCCAATTGTGCTGGTCGCAACGAGGACAGGGAGTGTCACTGCAGATTTGATTGTAACGTTGATTCGCCAAGGAGAGGTGATGTCCTCACAACTGACCGCGCGCTTCAAATTGCCAACAGGCAGTGAGCGATTATCTCGTCCTGCGATGACCAAAGGCGACGTACAGGCGGGCAAGTGATTGGCAGAGCCCGGAACCCAAATACGATATTCGAGCTGATAGGTTCCCCAATGGTGTGAACGCGCGATTTGTGCGACT
The DNA here is from genome assembly GCF_022347645.1 of Vibrio sp. MMH1-50. NCBI lineage: Bacteria > Pseudomonadati > Pseudomonadota > Gammaproteobacteria > Vibrionales > Vibrionaceae > Vibrio > Vibrio sp. MMH1-50. The sequence goes on along the minus strand of NZ_JAKRGG010000009.1, from coordinate 13,440 downwards.
TCTTGCTCAAATTGTTTACTGACGGTGACTTTTAGTTCGTTCGCCGTGAGGGTTTTCTCTGCGGCAGCGGCACTTATCGAACTGGCACTCAAAACCAAACCACAAAGCAGCATAATTTGGGGAAATCGACCTTTCCCCTTGTTTTGAGTGGTTTCCGTAAACCGGAAGCGAGGCTTCCTTCCTTGTTTATAATTCATTGATTTTTATAAGTAATTTTTATGGCACGCATCTTGTTTCATTCTTGGCGTATTCGAGCCGACTTGAAGGAAAGATGCATGGCGATCACATTCGAAAATGCGTTAGGTGTACATCCAGAGGCACTTAATTTTCGCGTTCAGCGTACCAAAGTCCTCGCCAGTAACCTAGCAAATGTTGATACCCCAGGGTACTTGGCAAAGGACCTGAGCTTCACCACCGTGATGAACAATATGTCGACGGGAAGTGTGAGCAAATCAGTGCCGAAGTTTCAGGTAGAGGCGCAATATTCAGTGCCTTACCAAAACAGCAAAGACGGCAACACCGTGGAACTTGGTGTTGAACAAGCCAAATTCACACAAAACAACATGGACTTTCAAACCAGCCTGACGTTTCTCAACATGAAATTCAGTGGCTTGGCGAAAGCGATTGAGGGACGTTAAACATGTCATTTACTGATATCTATTCGATCACTGGCTCAGCGATGACGGCGCAAACCGTTCGTCTGAACACGGTAGCCAGTAACCTTGCAAACGCCGATGCGGTGTCTGCCAACCCAGATGATGCCTACAAGGCACTTAAACCTGTGTTTGCAACTGTGTATCAAAAAACGCAAATGGCAACAGAGAACAGTGCTTATCCAAATGCAGAAGTTCGCATTGTGGATGTTGTGAAAAATGCAGGGCAGGCAGAGAAGCGCTTCGAACCTAATAACCCATTGGCAAACGATGAAGGTTACGTGTACTACCCGGATATTGATGTGGTGTCAGAAATGGCAGACATGATGTCAGCGACACGCAGCTTCGAGACCAATGTCGAGGTATTGGCGAATGTGAAAAGCATGCAGCAAGGTCTGCTTCGATTAGGGCAGGGTAGCTAATGAGTATTGCACAATACACCCCACTGTCTTCCGATAAGCCGGTAACAACCAAGTCTGGCAGTGACGCAAGTGTCTCTGCTAACCCATCAGATATGAACAGTGCCAGCTCACTGCAAAATGAGTTTATCTCGTTGATGGTTGCACAAATTCAAAACCAAGACCCACTAAACCCGTTAGACGGAACCGAGTACGTTGGTCAACTTGCGCAGTTTTCTCAGGTGCAGAGTACCGAAAATATGTCGAAGTTAATGCAAAACAGCATGGTGTTACTCGACAACATGCAAGTGCTTTCGACCGCTGGTTTGGTTGGTCAAACCGTGTACGTTTCATCGAATGAGTTTGAACTCGGTGAAGGCGCGCAAAACGGCAAGATAGAACTAGAACATGGTTCTAACCAAGTAACGCTAGTGGTGAAAGACCAGTTTGGTCAATCAACGAAAGTGCCTCTTGGCGCGCACGCTGCTGGTGATTTGGAATTCTCCATTAATCCTGAAGAGCTCGGTTTGAAACCGGGTAAGTACACCGTTGCGGTGGAAGTTCAAGATGGGCAGAAAAGCCCTAAAGTTTTGCTGGCAGGCACGGTTGAGCAGGTTCGTATTCCAAGCTCAGGTGGCTCAGCACTGGTCAATGTTCAAGGCGTTGGCAACGTTCCTTTCTATCAAATTACTCAGTTTGGTGCTTAACCAAATAAGGAAATCAGAGGTTATTTATGAGTTTTAACATCGCACTTAGTGGTCTGGACGCGACCAATACAGAATTGAACACCATCAGTCATAACATTGCTAACGCTTCGACGTATGGTTTCAAAGGCGGTCGTACTGAATTCGCGGCGGTTTACAACGGCATGCAGCCAGGCGGCGTAGAAGTGGCGTCAATCTCTCAGAACTTCGAAAAAAACGGTTCTGTAACGGGTACTGGCAGAGCAATGGACCTAGCAATTAACGGCAACGGTTTCTTTGTGACCAAAGACTCTATGGGTCAAATGCTCTACACCCGTGCTGGTGTATTTAGCACAGATAAGAACAATTTCGTTACCGCGAACAACGGAACCAAACTACAAGGCTACAGCGTTGACAACAATAATAACCTGCAAACAGGTTCAGTCGGCGATATCAAGGTATCCACTTCTTCTCTGAGTGCTAAAGCAACAAGCAGCTTAGAATTTGTTGCTAACTTCGATGCAAGTGCGACCAAGATTGATCAAGCGGTTTATCCATTTAATTCTTCGGACCCTAAATCATTCAACTCTTCTTACACCACCAAGGTTTTCGACTCGCTAGGCAATTCCCATACGGTGACTCAGTACTTCACTAAAACGTCAGATAACGAATGGCAAGTGAATGTAGAAGTGGATGGTGCGCCTACGACTCCTGCAACAGCTCAAACCGTTCAATTCAATACCGATGGTACGCTGGCTTCTCCTGCTGGCGCATTTAATGTGGCATTCCCAGCCGCGGGTGCAAACGCAATGAGCGTTGATATTAGCCTTTCAGGTAGTACTCAGTTTGGTGCTGCATTTGGCGTGAGCACCAATAATCCCAATGGTTACACATCGGGTGAACTTGCTGGCGTTAGAGTGGAAGACAACGGCATGGTTTACGCGACGTACACCAATGGTCAATCTCAACTTCAAGGTCAAGTAGTGCTTGCGGACTTTGCTAACACGCAAGGTCTATCGAAAGTGAGCGGTACCGCTTGGACACAAAGCTTTAGCTCTGGTGCGCCGATCATGGGCGTTCCGGGTACAGGTACACTGGGTGACCTTACTCCGGGTGCATTGGAAGGTTCTAACGTTGACTTAACCAGTGAGCTTGTCGCGCTAATGACGGCGCAGCGTAACTACCAAGCGAACGCCAAAACCATCTCAACCAACGACAAGCTAACTCAAGCTCTGTTCAACGCAGTGTAATGGGAGTATTGCATGGATAGCTTGTTATTTACTGCAACGTCTGGTGCGAGCCGAGTTCTTAAGGCTCAGCACGTTCGTTCTAACAACTTATCGAACGCCGATACTGCTGGTTTCCGTGCGGATATGGAACGTGTACGAAGCGTTGAATTGCAAGGTGCGGGCTTTGATGGTCGCACCATGGTGGTGACGAACTCTGCATCGACGCGTTTTGATTCTGGCGACATCATGAAAACGGGACGCCCCTTAGACGTTGCGATCATGGGTGAAGGCTACCTAACAGTAGAAACACCGGCTGGAAATGAGGCTTACACGCGTGCGGGTAACATCAAAATCGATACGTTTGGTGCCATGAGTATCAATGGATTTCCCGTTGTAGGTGAAAACGGACCAATGATCGTGCCTGATTTTCAAAAGATTGAGATCAGTGAGCGCGGTCGCGTGTCTGTGATCCCACCGGGCGGTGGTGCAGAAGTTGAAGTTGGCACTTTAAAAATGGTGAAACCTGCCATTAACCAACTTCAGAAAGAAAGCGACAGCTTACTGCACAGTGTTGATGGTGTGCCTTTTGTCGCTGATGAAACGGTGCAATTGGCACCAGAGCATATCGAAGGTAGTAACGTTTCAGCCATCGATGAACTACTCAGCGTGATGTCACTGACGCGCAACTTCGAGATGCAAGTTCGCATGATGAAAACCGCAGAAACCTTGGCGCAAGCCGGAAACAAATTGATGGCAGCGAGATAACACTTTTTGCTCAACGTAAATCGTGCTTCTAGATAATTCCTGCCACAAAGGAGATAACCAATGCATTCAGCATTATGGGTAAGTAAAACGGGCATGGCAGCTCAAGATACAAAAATGACTGCCATCTCGAACAACCTAGCAAACGTCAACACGGTCGGCTTTAAGCGTGACCGAGTAGTGTTTGAAGACCTGTTCTACAGCATTCAGCGTCAGCCAGGCGCGCAAGTTGACCAAGTTAACGAGCTACCAACCGGTGTTCAGTTGGGTTCTGGTGTTCGTGTTGTGGGGACGCAAAAAGTCTTCACACAAGGTAACACGCAAAATACGACTGGTGAGTTTGACTTGGCGGTAATGGGGCAGGGCTTTTTCCAAATCGAAAACTCTGATGGTCAGATCATGTACACCCGAAATGGTCAGTTCCATATCAACTCAGAAGGTTTGATGGTGAACAGTCAAGGTCTACCACTAGAACCTCAAATTCAGATCCCAGATAACGCCATTTCATTCTCTGTTGGTGTGGATGGCACGGTAACAACTACGTCAGCAGATGACCCGACGCCGCAGCAACTAGGGCAAATCACTCTGGCTAAGTTCATTAACCCTGCGGGCTTAGAAGCAGTGGGTGGCAACTTGTTCCGTGAAACAGCAGCAAGCGGACCAGCTGACGAGTTAATCGCAGGTGAAGATGGCGCGGGCAGCATTAAGCAAGGGGCTTTAGAAGGTTCTAACGTGCAAGTTGTTGAAGAGATGGTCGACATGATCACAACTCAGCGCGCATACGAAATGAACGCAAAAGTCGTTTCTGCAGCGGATGACATGCTGAAGTTTGTCGCACAGGCAATGTAGGTAAGAAATTGGTGATGATGAAGGAAAAAGCAATGAAATGGCTTTCGAAAAGTTGGGCAGTTGCCGTCGTGTTGCTGGTGGGATGTGCTGGGCGTCAGGAGTTTATTCCGCCTGAACCAAATGCAGAGGAATACGCGCCGCCGGTGTTGGATTACACCTTGCCAGAAGCAAACTCAGGTAGCCTTTATCGTCACCAATACACCATGACGTTATTCCAAGACCGACGTGCCTACCGTGTTGGTGATGTCTTGACGGTGCAGCTATCGGAAGAGACGGAATCCAGCAAAAAAGCAGGCACTAAGTTTGGTAAAAGCTCAACTGTAAATTTTGTTGCGCCAACCATTGGCACTAAAACCATCGATGAATTGGGTGTAAGCGTGGACGGTAGCCGTAATTTTGATGGCAGCGCTTCGAGTTCACAGGGCAACAAATTACAGGGTGCAATCACGGTTACTGTGCATGAAGTGCTACCAAATGGTGTGCTTCGTATTAGCGGTGAAAAGTGGTTGCGACTTAACCAAGGCGATGAATTTATTCGCCTAACAGGCATCGTGCGTGTTGATGATATCAACCGTAGCAACCAAGTTTCTTCTCAGCGTATTGCAGATGCTCGTATCACCTATGCAGGTCGCGGCGCATTAGCTGACAGCAACGCAGCTGGGTGGCTGACGCAGTTCTTCAACAGCCCATGGGTACCATTCTAATGAAGCCAATTAACGCATTCTTTTCTTCTTTCCTATTGGCATTGACCTTGGGACTTCCTGCCACTTCGCAAGCTGAAGTGGAAATTCCGATCATGGACTTGGTGGATGTTCAGGGCATCCGAGAAAACCAATTGGTCGGCTACGGTTTGGTAGTGGGCTTGGCAGGTCAAGGTGATCGGAACCAAGTTAAATTCACTGCTCAATCGATTACCAACATGTTACGCCAATTTGGTGTACAAATTGATGACAGCATGAACCCGAAACTACGTAACGTGGCATCGGTGAGTGTTACTGCATCGGTAGACCCAATGGCGGGACCGGGTCAAACACTTGACGTCGTAGTCTCTTCTATTGGTGACGCGAAAAGCTTACGTGGCGGTACGCTGTTACTTACACCACTGCGCGGTATTGATGGTGAAGTTTATGCCATCGCTCAAGGTAGTGTGGTAGTTGGCGGCTTATCGGCTGAAGGCAAAAGCGGCTCCAAGGTAGAAGTGAACACACCAACTGCAGGTCGTGTTCCAAACGGTGCAACGTTGGAGCGAGAAATCGAAACAGACTTTAACCAGCGTGGTGAAATTACGTTAAACCTTCGTAAACCAAGTTTCACTACCGCAAAAAACATCGCCCGCGAAATCAACAACACCTTTGGTCCAAATGTAGCGAAAGCAATCAACAAAGCACGCGTTGAAATGCGAGCACCAATGGATACCCAGCAGCGTGTAACCATGATGTCGATGCTAGAAGAGATGAGCGTGGAAGAAGGTCGTAAACCGGCTCGAATTGTTTTCAACTCTCGTACTGGCACCGTTGTCATCGGTAAAAATGTCAAAGTGGGCGAAGCGGCAGTTAGCCACGGTAACTTGACTGTCCGTATATCGGAATCGCAGCAAGTTAGCCAGCCGAACGCCTTTGCTGGTGGTGATACAAAAGTCATAGATCAAACGCAAATTAACGTTGATGAAGAGCTTGCGCAAATGGTGATATGGCCGCCGGGAACGGAGCTGAACACCATCGTCAATGCAGTGAATAGCTTAGGTGCAACACCGACGGATCTGATGTCGATTCTGCAAGCACTCAGTGAAGCGGGTGCGTTGAATGCCGAGCTTGTCGTGATTTAAGGAGTTTGAGATGAAATTAGATACCAGTAACGATCAAGCCAAACTGAGCTCCATGTTGTATCACGACAATAGTGCGCTAGCGAACATCAAGAGAAGCCGTGATCAAGAAGGTGCCTTGGAAGTGGTTGCAGGTCAGTTTGAAGCCATGTTTCTGCAAATGGTGCTTCGTCAAATGCGCAGCAGTAGTGACGTGTTGGCTGACAAAGACAGTCCATTTGCTAGCCAACAACAAGGTGTGTTTCGCGATATGTATGACGGTCAACTGGCAATGGAGCTTGCTAAAAAGCAAAATGCGGGCATTGCCAATATGCTGGTTCAACAGCTAAGCCCATCAATGCGTGAGGTAGCATTCGACCAATCACGCAGTATCTCTTCGGCGAATGATGGAAAAGTGACCTCGCTTGAACGCAAGTCACAACTTGAAAGTGATGATATCGCCACAGTCACTGATGCAGTTAATTCCGTGCAGCAAGTGGTCGCCTCTGTTAAACAAGTGCTCGGTGAAGCCGGTATGACGACCGCGTTTACTCAGCCGCTGATCAGAAAAATGGAGCTGTAAATGAACCTTGTTAATATCGGCCTTTCAGGCTTGAACGCAAACCAAGTCGCACTTGAAGTGACGGCGCAAAACGTGGCAAACATCAATACGCCAGGATACAGCCGTCAACAAGCGCTTATGGCATCTGTAGGGGATGGCAAGTACAACAAGCTCAGTCCGGGCATTGGTGTTGAAGTCACAAGTATTCGCCGCGTAACAGACCAGTTTTTGGTCAAACAGACTTGGTCGACAAACAGCCTAGCGTCATACTCAAGTGGTTACACTACCGCAATGAGCCAGCTTGAAAGTACGCTTGGCGCTGATGGTTTTAGTATTTCTGCGGGCTTGGATTCGCTTAACGCAGCTTTGAATGATGCCACAGTAAAACCAGAATCAATTCCATACCGTCAGCAAATTATCAACGAATCAGAAGCGTTAGCGCGTCGCTTCAATACGTTAACCGAGTCGCTTCATAATCAGCATAAAGACATGAGTGAGCAACGTAATGCGGCGTTAAATCATGCCAATAGCTTGATGACGAACATCGCTCACATAAACAAGCAGATTGTCGAAATGCAGGGAACGGGCGGTAACCCAGCTCAGCTAATGGATACTCGTGATGTTTTGATTGGTGAGCTCTCTCAGATCGTTGAAATCAAGACAACGGATCAAGCTGATGGAAGCATGCAGGTGACACTCGCTTCAGGTCAGCCTTTGGTGATGGGGACTGATTACGGTCAGCTAACGTCGAAGCCAAATCCTTCCGATCCTTATCTTGCTGATTTAAATGTTGAGTTTGCTTCTCAAAGTTTTGGTCTCGATCAATCTGTCGGCGGCAAATTGGGAGCGATTAACGACTATCAAACAGAAATCCTAATGCCAAACCAAGTGGCACTAGACGATATGGCGAAGGCGATGGCAGACGAGTACAACGCGGTACTTGCGACGGGTAAAGACCTTAACGGTAACCCGGGCAAACCTTTGTTCAGTTACGACCCTGCAAACCCTTCATCTAGCTTAAAAATTACGGGAATCAGCGCAGAGGAATTGGCATTCTCAAGTGATGGTGCGCCAGGTAATGCCGACGTACTGAATAACTTGATTAAGTTGAGCAACAAACCGGTCGCCATTACAGGTTTTGGTTCTTTGAGCTTGAACGATGCATTTACCGCAATGGTTGGTGAAACGGCGATTAAAGCGCGCCAAGCTGCGGCAGATTATGAAGCAAAAACCGCAATGAACAAGCAAGCTCACGCGGCACGCGATAATGTTAGTGCGGTTAACAGTAATGAAGAAGCGGCGAACTTGATGACGTTTGCTAACGCACACAATGCCAATATGAAAGTCATTAGCACAGCTAACCAACTTTTCGATGCTGTATTGCAGCTTTTCTAAAGGGAACTCGATATGCGAATCAGTGACACTCAATTTAGCCAGATGATGCTGCAAAGTCTGCAAACCAACAACGCAGGCTTGGGGAATGTGCTACAACAAATGTCGACAGGTAATCGACTGACCAAGCTTTCAGACGATCCAATGGCGTCCATTAAGCTACTTAACCTTGAGCGTGAAAACAGCGCAATCGGTCAGTACCAAAGCAATATTGCCAATCTGAAAACGACGCTTTCTGCGCAAGAAACACATTTGGATTCTGTGAATGAAAGCTTGAAAAGCGTTCGCGACTTGGTGCTTTGGGGGGCAAATGGCTCGTTAACCGATGATGACCGCAGCGGCATGGTTACCGAACTAAAAAGCTACCGAGATGCCATACAGTCGTCCTTTAATGCACAAGACGAAGAAGGTCATTACTTGTTTTCAGGCACTCAAACCGACAAACCAGCGGTGAGTAACGGGGGCGGTGTTTACCAAGTAGACGGCAACAGCGATAAGCGTGTTGTGACGGTTGCTAAAGGCGTCACCATGGAATCCAACATGACCGCTAAAGACATTTTAGAGCTTGGCAGTGGCGACAATGTGCTGAACCAACTTGATGCTTTAATTGCAGAATTTGAGAAGCCGAGTCCGAATTTTCGAGCTGAAGTGGACGCTAGCCTTGCTGCCATTGATGATACCTCTGCAAACGTATTAGGTGCTATCACAGAGATTGGTGGACGCCACAACAACCTAGATCTGATGGATGGAGCTCACGGCGAAAACAAGCTGTTTGTTGATAAAGTGACGAACGATTTGTCTGCGCTCGATTACGGTGAAGCATCAGTACGTTTGAGCAACTACATGGCAGCGTTACAAGCAACGCAAGCTAGCTACGTTAAGATCAACGATCTCAACCTGTTTGATCGTATTTAAGGAAGTTTTATATGGTGATGAGCACAGTAGAGGTAAGACCCCACAGTATACGCTTAGGTGGGCAAGAACAAGCCTCTATCATGCCGACCCGCTCAGCGGATACGAGCAGTGCGATTAAACCGCGTCCTAGGCAAGTTCAGGCTGACACTGCGTCAGCCTATTCTGTTTCCGGTATTCAGCTTACTCAAGGTCAGCAACAAGCAACTGCTGTGCAGATCGCATCAAAATCGCTGCAAGTGATTGGTAGAGAGCTGACTCAAATTAAGCGAGGTTTGACTCAAGCCGTTAGCCAAGGAACACAGAACGTCCCTGGTTTGCAAGACAGTTTAGTTCGCTCCAAAACGTCCATTCAGCAAGTGGTTGATCAGGCGCGTTTTGATGGACAAAAGGTGATTGATAACGAACTGCACCTAAAACTGGATAAAGCCGATATTCGCCGCTTCTCTATCCCGGGTTTGAACGTACATCGTTTGAGTGAAAAAGCAGAGCAAATTCGCTTGGATTTTCCGCAGGGTCAATCGGTGATGATCCAGTTTGACGGTCAGGCGGATGGTGCGCGTACGGTGAAAATGCTCGATCGCAGTTTGATTGCGATGGGAATGCGCGCATCACTGGCGGAAGACGGCACTATTTTATTTGAAGCGCGCGATACTGCTTATCAGCAAATGCAGCAAAAGGTATTGGTGACGGGTGAAGGGCATCGATTCCCAGCGGGGCACGCTAATGTTCTGAACCTAAAATCGGAACCTGACGGTATTGCAGAGTTAAGCTTTGACCTAGGTTCTCGCGATGGCATCAAACAAACTATTGCCAAGGTGAATCAGCATTTAAGACAAGTGCAAACCAGCTTGGAAGAAGCCAAAGCTTTTCACGGTGAGTTGAGTGCTCAGATGCGTTCGGTGCAAAGTAAATCTAACCAGATGAGTGCCGAGGATGTGAATTCGAAACTCGATGGATTTATGGCAACGTCAGATCAATTTACCTCAACGTTCCAAGCGCTTAATGCACAAGCGAATGTGCGTCGCCATACGGTTGTGGCGCTCCTGAAATAACCTTTCAAGAACACTCCAAGATTCCCTTCTCGATTCTATATGTGGTTTCAAAAACCAGAAAAGAGTTGGGAATCGCCTTTCTAGTTCGCTATTAAAAGAGAGATTCCTGACACTTAATTCCTCAACTCTGAAAAGACGATCATTAGGCGCGTATTCCGCTTTAGAATTCGTCAACGGCTCAATACTCTTCTGGGTCATTCCCGAGAGCGACGAAGGAGCGACGTCGGGAATCTCTTTCTTAGTTCAAACTCTATTCTGCTTGCTCAACAGGTCCTGCAACCGAACGATGGAGTTTTTGGAACAACCACCCAAGTCCAATCAGTGACGCCCCTAACCCCAAGAAGCTAACCGCTCGCCAGAAGCCATCTAGTGAGCTTACATCCCACAAGAACACCTTAAGCGCGACGCACGCCAACACTGCCAAACCAATGCGTTGAATCGTCATCGCTTTACGTGTTGCGCCTACCCAAGTGAGTAAGCCGCCGACAATCAAACCAGCAATCGAGTAGGTAAACAGCTCTGCCATACCCGTTGGTTGAGCTAGCGTCATCGAGATAGGCTGCCAGAATTGGCGAATCGACATACCTAGCCAAGCTGCCGTTAAGATAATACCAAAGCTAGTAACAATAGGACGTGGGATTTGCAATGTGTCCCAGTGTTTGTAAGTAGTTACTAGCAAAATAATTGCAGGCAGTAGCCAGCCGAGTGATAGCATGTTAAACACAGGCATGGACTCAGCGGAAACATTATTGACCATCAACGGTGATTCAAGGCTATTGAGTAGCAACACCAACACAACAAAGACGCCCCAAAGTAGGTAGCTGTAAGCTTGATAAACACGTTCTAATTGTTGCGCGAACTTGCTGCGATAGCTGTAAACCAATCCCATCACTAATGCTTGGTTGGCAAACACAATGGCAGAAGTGAAATCGACGTAGCCAAGGTAGCCGTATTGCCCCGTCAGCCAGTAGTTGGTCTGAGTGAACACTGCCATCAAGAACACGTGTAAAAATGCACCTTCAAACCAATTGGCGAGTTCTGTATCTGAGTGATGTAATACAGTACGAGCGTAAGCAAGAATCGCCAAAGACGGCAAGTAACTGATCAATACCCAAGCCCAGTGCCCAGCATTAACGGGTTGCCACTCTGGAATGAATGGTAGCAAAGTCAGACGCATGACCAAGATCCCCATGGTAACTTTCACTGCCCAACTTGCAGGGCGGAACAGGTTGGCTTGAGTCTGTAATGCCATTACTGCCACTTGAATCGAAATGGCAGTCGTAAGCCATGTGTCATTGAGCCAAACAAAAGCCGTTCCTGCAATGATGGCATGCATGATAGCTGAACACTCCAGCGCCAGAGCTTTGAATTTCTGTCCGAGTAAGGCGTAATAAACCGCAATCACTGCGGTGAAGAGTGTCCAAGCAAAAACATGACGACTCATAAACTCGTACGCGTAGAGCAGGGTAATCAATGTCATTGCTGGGGCAAGAACAAGGAAGAGGGTACCCGTCAGCCGTGAGTGATCACCTGCTAGTGTTTGGAATAATGTTCGCAGTGCAATCAACGCAATACTGACACCGAGCGCAACCAATACTGGTGTTTGCCCCTCTGCCATATAGATAGACTCAAGCGCGATAGAAAGCAGCATGATTGCGGTAGAAGCCACCAAAATTGATGGTAAAAAGATTCTTAACGACCAAGCCTTTCGAACGGCTGGTAGCCAAATCATGGCAATAAAGAACACATAGAAGTAAACCATCTCTGCGGTATCAACGCTAGACATGCGAGCCAATGCCGACAGCATTAACAACGTGATAGCCGGAGCAATACCTGTTGGCGGATGTGTCCACTTACCTTGGCAATGACGGTAACGCGGTTTGAGCATCCAGCCCATTCTTGGTACGACAAACAACAGGTACAAACTGAGTGAAAGGAAGAGCGTAAGCCAAGAGAATAGTTGTTCTATTGGTATGCTTTCGATCAACAGAAGCATCCACAAAACATGCGGCACGGTCATTGATGGTGAAATCCAAGCGTGTCGGATCTTTTGCATTAACAAAGTCGCTGCAACTGAAATCGCAGTGATATAGCCCGCGAGCAAGTAATAGTTGGGCTCTGCGCCGCCAATCCACAGGGGCGCGGAGTAGCCGCCGATCAAACCAAGTACAGCCATTAAAGGTCCCTGGCGCAGGGAGAGAGCTAAGCTCGAAAATGCGGCGCCCGCTAAGATCAGCAGCGATGCACTAGGCGATAATAGTTGATAGAAGACAAACGCAAAGATCACCGTGCAGTAAATCCCTGTTAACCCTGTTCCGGTAATGGCAGCAGGTACGTAAGTAAAACCTTTCGCTCGTTCTGCTCGGTCTGAGGATTTTTGCTCACGGCGATGGAACCACTCACCTGCTATCACGGTAGCAAGGGAGATTGAGAATGCGATGGTCACGCGCATGATTGGTGAGAACTCGATATGACTGCCAATCACTTGCACGAGATAACCGCCACCAATCAACATGGCGAGTGCGCCAACCCAAACCAACCAATTTTCTTGGATGTTGGTCAGCAGTTTATTGGCTTGCTTCTCAAAAACGGATTCACTGCTATGGGCTAAACCACCAATGTGCACTTCGTCGAGTGACGGGAGGCTCGGCTCAACAATCGGTTGTGGCACTTCTTTGGCTGCTAGAGACGCAGTTATTAGCTCTGGATCTGATTTAAGCTTCGGAGCATTAGGTGGTACGGGACTGTCTGGTGGTGTTGACGCATGCAGTGTTGCTGTAACCTTATGCTCAGGCTGTGGAGTCGTTGATGTATCTCCCTCAAACCAACGCGCACGCAGCTCTGTCAGTTCTTTATGAAGCAGAGATACTTCGTCTTCGAGCCTTGATATTCGACCGACTGCTTTCCATGTGATGACTATGGCACAAACCGCCAAGATGACCGCCAATGAGATTAACAACTGTTGCACTCCCTTCCTTGTTTGAGAATCCTTAACTTTGAGCAACTTAGCTAAGTTTAGTTCACTGTGTGGCAAGCTAACGGGATATATACCCAAGTGACTTCAAGATGCAGGATTCAGAGCGTTGTCATTGATTCTCTGTTTTTACCGAAAGCAAGCAAGGAAAACAACGTAGCGTAATAGCC